>NZ_DASRVN010000298.1:0-5139 GCF_035655035.1 Kribbella sp.
CTGTCGCGCGCTGAGGACTCAGCAGGTGCCCGTGACGCGCACGCGGACTTCCACTTCACCATCTACCGTGCCAGCGGCTCGCAGTGGCTGCCGCGGGCCATTGAGCCGGTGTGGCAGAACAGCGAGCGCTACCGGTTCGGGAGCCGCCCTACTGCGTTCTTGATCGAGAAGAGCCGTCAAGAGCACCAGGCGATCCTGGACGCGTGCGTAGCGCGTGACCCGGATGCTGCGGAGCTGGCGCTGCGCAGTCATCTGGCTGGTGCGTTCCAGCGGATCACGGAGACCATGACGTCAAAGCAGAAGGACTTGTCATGAGGGCGACCTTCGACGCGACCGGTGAGGTCGTGCTGATCACAGGCGGCGCCCAGGGCATCGGCGCTGCGCTGGCGGCTGCCGTGAACGCAGCCGGCGGTACTGCGGTGGTCCTTGACGTCACTGCGCCACCTGAGGGGATCGCTTACGTCCCCGTCGATGTCGCCGATCGGGCCAAGGTCTTCGAGGCCGTTTCTCAGGTGCACGCGCAGTACGGGCGTATCGACGGGCTGGTGGCCGGGGCGGCGGTGCAGCCGCGGTCTTCGGTGCTGGAGCTGGATCCGGCCGAGTGGACCCGGACGTTGCAGGTGAACCTGGACGGTGTCGTCTGGGCGTGCCAGGCCGTCGTACCGCACATGGTCGCGCGCCGGGCGGGCTCGGTGGTCGTGTTCACCTCCGGGATGGCATCCAGCGGGTACCCGGGCGCCGCGGCGTACGCGGCGAGCAAGGCGGCGCTGGTGGCGTTCGCGAAGACGCTCGCGGCGGAGGTGGCCGCGGACCGGGTCCGGGTGAACGTGGTCGCGCCGGGAGTGATCGACACCGAGCAGTTCCGGGGAGCGAACGCCGGTGCGGACCGGGAGCACTGGCAGGACACCATAGGTATCGGCGACCCCGACGACGTGGTCGGCCCGTTGCTGTTCCTGCTGTCCGACGCGGCTGCGATGACCGGGTCCGCGCTGACCCGGGAACGTGCCTTTGCCAAGCTCACAAGCTTTGTGGAGTGATTTGTGACTGAACAGCTTCCTGTTGCGGTAGTAGGAGCCGGACCGATCGGTCTGACCACGGCACTCGGTCTGCAGCACTACGGCATCCCGTACGTGCTGCTGGAGGAGGACGCCACGCTCTCTTCCGACACCAAGGCCGGTACGACGCTCAGCCGGACGCTGGAGATCTGGAACCGGTACGGCGCCGTGGACCGCATCCTCGGTGCCGCGCTGCGGATCGACGAGATCGGTGACATCGACCGGGCCACCAACACACCTCGGGCCTCGGTGCAGCTGGCCGAACTGGTCAACGACACCCAGTTCCCGTTCGTGATCAACCTGCCGCAGCAGAAGATGGAGCCCCTGCTCGCGGAGGCGCTCACCGAGCCGGTACGGACGCAGCACCGGATGACGTCGTTCGAGATCCGCGGCGACCGCGTCGTACTGCAACTGGAGACGCCGGACGGGCCGCAGGAGCTGGAGGCGTCGTACCTGCTGGCCTGTGACGGCGGGCGTTCGCGGGTCCGCGATGCGCTCGGTGTGAAGGTCGTGGGGGAGACCCTGCCCGAGCGGTACATGCTGATCGACGTTGTGGTGGACCTGGACGTCGACAACGCCCGGGACTACCCGTACCTCGCGTACTTCGCGGACAAGTCCGAGTGGATGGTGCTGATCCGGCAGCCGGACAACTGGCGGTTCCTGTTCCCGCTGGCGCCGGGCGCCGACGTACCGGGCGACGAGGACCTGCTGGTGAAGGTGAAGCAGTTCATCGGCGAGGTGGACCGGATCGAGCTGATGGGTTCGGTCGTCTACAACGTGCACCACCGGGTCGCGGAGCAGTGGACAGCCGATCGCAAGGTCTTCCTGATGGGCGATGCGGCGCACTTGATCACGCCGATGTGGGCGTTGGGGCTGAACACCGGTGCGCTGGACGCGTCCAACCTGCCGTGGCGGCTGGCCTGGGTACTGCGTGGCTGGGCCTCTCCGGAGCTGCTGGACGGCTACGAGCAGGAGCAGCGGCCGGTGGCGATCGAGGGCTCGGGTGAGATGGCCGAGGCGGCCCGCAAGTACATGTCGTTCCAGCGCGGTGCTGTCACCGAGAACACCGGCGCTTGGGCCACGGCGTACAACCGGACGCTGCTGAGCGTACGGCTCGACGTTGAGGGCGTGGGCGACTGGTCGATGGTGGCCACGTCCGCCACGCCGCCTGCGGTCCGTGCGGGAGACAGGGCGCCGGACCTGGTGCTGCAGAGCCCTACGGGACGTACGACGATCCACGACCTCTGCCGGGACTCGTTCGTGGCCCTGTACTTCACCGACGTACGCCGGCGTCCGGAGATCCCGGTCAACGGCTCGCCGGCGCTGCAGCACTACGCGGTGTCCCGGTGGGACGCGCCGCACGACTCCGGTCTGCGGGACCGCGCGCTGTTCGACCCGGGAAGCGTTGCCACCAATAGGTACGGGGTACCGGCGGAGAGCGTCGTACTGATCCGGCCGGACGGTCATATCGCCGCAGTCGCTCCGATGGGACCTGGCGTGGCTGAGGAACTGTACAAGCACGTGACGGGCCGGGAGGTGCCATGAGTTTCGACGAGCCGCTGCGGGAGATCCTGCTGCAGACGGACGACCTGGAATGGGTGGAGAAGTCGCTGGACGGCCTGTCCCACAAGATGCTCTGGCGGGACCCGGAGACCGAGGCGTCGATCGCCCTGGTGCGTTTCGAGAAGGGGTCCGGCATCCCTTCGGAGCACAAGCACGCCTCGAACCAGTTCATGTTCTGCCTGTCCGGCCGGTACGTGTACCTGCCGACCGGGACGACCCTGACCAAGGGCAGCTTCTACTGGAACCCGAAGGGCGTGGTGCACGGACCGACCCGGGCAGAGGAGACCTCTGTGCTGCTGGAGGTGTACGACGGGCCGCACTACCCGGAGCGTCCTGACTTCTACGACAACGACGAGGACGCGCACTGAGATGGCCGGCTGGGACGTCCACACCCACCTGATCCCGCCGACCGTGCTCGCGGCGGCGCATCGGGGCGAGTTCGGGCTGTCCGTCGACAGCGGGTCGCTGGTCGTCGACGGCAGCCGCCTGCCGCTGCGGCGCCTCGCCGACCCCGCGGCCCTGCTGCACTGGATCGCTGAGCAGGACCTGGACGGCGCTGTGGTGTCGGTGCCGCCGCCCTTGTTCCGGTACGACGCAGGCGCCGAGTGGGCCGAGCTGGTGAACCAGGGGCTCCGGGAGCTCGCTACACCGCAGCTACGCGTGCTGGGGCACCTGCCACTGCTGGACGCGGCCGCACCGGCTGTTGCGGCCGGTCTGGCGGCTGAGGGCGTGTTCAGCGGCTTCGCGCTGGGTACGCCGAGCTATGCGGGACTGGATCCGCTCTGGCGGGTGCTGGACGCCGTCGGGGCGTTCACACTGATTCACCCGGGTGCCAGTGACGACAAGCGGCTTGATTCGTTTTACCTGTCGAACCTGTTGGGGAATCCGTACGAGACCGGAGTCGCGGCGGCCTCGCTCGTCTTCGCGGACGTGCCGGGGCGGTTTCCGGGGATCCGGTTCTGTCTGTGTCATGGGGGTGGTGTGACGGCGGCCGTCGCCGGCCGGTGGCAGCGCGGGATCGACCAGGCCCGGCCCGGTATCGAGCCGGTGACCTTGCCGGTGGCCGAGGCGCTGCGGCGGTTCTACGTTGACGACCTGGTGCACGACGACGCCGTACTGGAGCTGCTGATCAAGACGTTCGGTGCCGAGCGGGTGCTGGCCGGGAGCGACTGGCCGTTCCCGATGGGCAGCGACGAGGTGTCCGCCCCGCGGGCGACAGCGCGGTCGGCGGCGGTCGAGGTGCTCACCCGACCGCTGGCGACGGAGGCCTCCGCGGAGTGAGACGGGTTTTCGGTCTGGTCGTGGTTGTGATCAGATATCAAATCGTGGGGAACGGGGTTGAGGCGTGAGTACACGGGGGACTGTGCTGCACAGTCACGGACCGGGGGAGCAGCTGAAGGCCGACGACGTCGAGCTGACCGTCGGTCCGGGTGAGACGTTGGTGGAGATGCGGCTGGCCGCGGTGACGCCGCTGGACCGGTCGACGTTGGCGGGCAAGCAGCCGCGCGTACCGTTCGTTCCGGGGTCCGAGGGCACCGGTGTGGTGGTCAGCTCGGACGTGGCCGCAGCCGGTGCGACCGTCGTGGTCCGGGGCGAGGGTGTCGGTGTTACGCGGCAGGGCGTGTGGGGGCGGTACGCCGTCGTACCGAACGCCGCCGTACATGCGTTGCCGTCGTCGCTGGAGCCTGCTGCGGCGCTGGCGTTGCTGACGCCCGCGTTGACTGCGCACACTGCTGTACGCCGGGTGGCCGACGTACAGCAGGGCGAGACCGTAGTCGTCACCGGTGTGACCGGGCTGATCGGGCGGATGTGTGCCGCGATCGCACGGGCAGCAGGAGCGGCCAGGGTGATCGGTCTGGTGTCGCTGGACGATGCTGCGGACAGTGCGGACAGTGCTGACGGTCTGGTCGACCAGGTCGTCCGTGTGGACGGGCTTGGGCAGGTAGGGCGCGAGTTGCCGTGGTGCGACGCGGTCATCGACACCATGGGCGGTCCGGTGACCGGTGGAGTGCTCGGACACGTCTCACCGGGCGGACGGATCGCCGTACTCGGGTACAAGGCCGGCGAGTTCACCACGATCGACCTGCACAAGCTCGTCGGCCGCGACCTGCGGCTGCTGCCGGTGAACCTGCAGCGCACCACGCTGGCGCCGGAAGCTGTCGGCGAGGCGCTCGCGGACATCGCGTCGGTGCCCTGGCGAGCGGACTACGACGTCGTACCGGCGAACCGGATCGGCGACGTACTGGGGCGCTCCTCAGGCCGCGTACTGCTCGACCTGACCACCCTCTCGGCGGGCTAGACCACTAGCGTTTACTGGGCAATCAGCCGCCGAACGCCACCAGAAGCCCGATCGACAGCTACCGTACCTCCAGAGCTGAATAGGAGAGAGGCAGCCCGCTACTGATGATCCGACGACTCGAGCTCACACCTGGGGGACCGACCGGGCGCCGTACGCTCGCCGAGGAAGCCGCCGCCGAGCTGCACGAGCTCATCCTGTCCGGCGAGCTGCCCAGCGGTACGG
>NZ_DASRVN010000299.1:0-14548 GCF_035655035.1 Kribbella sp.
GCGATCCCCACGTGTCGCAGCAGCGTCTCGGCGCCGTCGTTGTCGCTGTGCAGGTTGATGTACTCCACGATCTGTCCGAGCGTCGGCGAGTTCACCTGAGCCAGCAGTGCCGCGCTGGACGGCGCGACGACCGGCTTGACCGCGGGTACCACCTTGATGCCGTCCTGCTGCAGCAGCTTCTGGAACGACGCGGCCGCGGCCAGCGACGGGGAGGCCGCGCGTTTGGCCATGTGCGGAGCGATACGGCCCTCGTTGACCCACAGTGCTGAGGTGGGCGCCGCAATGCCCTCAGGTACGTAGTTGGCCTCCCAGTGCGTGTTCACGGCAGGCCCGCTGAACAGCTTGGCGTCGTACCCGAGGCTGACCGACGAGACCCCCTGCGCCTTGAGCGCCTTCGCCGTACTCGCCGCTAGTGCCTGGAGGGTCGCACGGGCCGGGTAGTCGGCGGCAGGCGTCACGGTCAGCAGCGGGTCGCCCCCGCCAACCAGAGCGATCGACCCCTTGCCCAGGCTCACCACCTTCGTGGCGAACGTGTGGTCCGGGCCGAGCGTCTCCAGCGCCGACACCGTGGTCAGCAGCTTGAGCGTGGAGGCCGGCGTGTACGGCGTACTGGCGCCGACCGAGAACACCGGCTTCCCGCGGGAGGCGTCGTACACGTAGATGCCGTGGTGCGGGCCGAGCGACGGGTCCTTGAGAATCGGGGCCAGCGCCGCCCCGACACCCGCTGCGGTCGGAGCCGCACCCTTTGTGGTGGCCGGCACCAGGACAGCGGGCGCCTGCTGCTGGACCTGTTGGGGTACTGCGCGGGCACTGCTCACCAGGCCGGTGCACAGCACCGTACTGAGAAGCGTGACGAATGCCGCACGGGCAGGTCGGGCCACCGGGCTGCTCCTGTCATTCGGTCGGTCGGAACCGTGACAGTATCTGCCGTATGGAGTTCGACGTCTTCATCGAGATCCCCAAGGGCACCCGCAACAAGTACGAGCTGGACCACAAGACGAACCGGCTGCGCCTCGACCGCACGCTGTTCACGGCGACGCAGTACCCGTCCGACTACGGGTTCATCGAGGACACCCTCGGTCAGGACGGCGACCCGCTGGACGCGCTCGTGCTGCTGCCGGAGCCGACGTTCCCGGGCTGCCTGATCCGCTCCCGGGCGATCGGCATGTTCCGGATGACCGACGAGAAGGGGCCGGACGACAAGGTCCTCTGCGTCCCGGCCGGCGACCCGCGCCAGGAGCACCTGCGCGACATCCACCACGTGCCGGAGTTCGACCGGCTGGAGATCCAGCACTTCTTCGAGGTCTACAAGGACCTCGAGCCCGGCAAGTCCGTCGAGGGCGCCACCTGGGTCGGCCGCGCGGCTGCCGAGGAGGAGATCACCGCCTCCTTCAACCGCCTGAAGACCGAAGGCCACTGAGTCCTGCCTGGATCACCAGGCAGTCACTGATCGCCTGAGACGCGGCGGAGCAGGGCCAGCAGGGTCTTGCGCTCCGCCGCGGTCAGCGGCGCCAGCAGGTCCGCCTCCGCGGCGTAGATCAGCTGGTCCATGTCCATCAGGTGCTGCTTCCCGGCGGGCGTGATCGCGACGATCTTCCGCCGCCGGTCCGCCGCGTCGACCCGCCGCGCCAGCATCTTGAGCTCTTCCAGCTCGTCGAGCAGCGTGACCAGATCGCTGCGATCCATCCCGATCCGGTCGGCGAGCGTCGCCTGCACCGCCTCGCCGTCGTCGGCCAGGCTGGCCAGCACGTGGTAGTGCAGCGTCCGGACGCCGCCTTCGGTCATGTGCTGCCGGACCAGCCGCTGGGCATGCTGGCTCGCCCGCCCGAGCGCGAACAGCACCTGGTCGGACAGCCGATGGTTCGGCGACTTCTTCACTTCACCAACTCTATTGGCAACGCCTCTTCCTGAGGTTATCGTGGGAATCTCCCATTATTTCTACAGCCCACTATATGGAGAACCCACGATGCGTGCAGTGCGTTACCACCGCCACGGCGGTCCCGACGTCCTCCGGCTCGACGAGGTCGCCGTTCCCGAGCCCGGCCCCGGCCAGGTCCTGATCGCGGCGGAGGCGATCGGCGCCAACGCGATCGACACCGTCCTCCGCCGCGGCGGCACGCCGTGGGACCGGCCGCTCCCGGGCACCCTGACCGGCGAGGTGATCGGCCGGATCACCGCCGTCGGCCCGGACGCGCCGCCCGGCGTCGCGGTCGGCCAACGGGTCGGCGCGCTGGCCGAGGACGCGTTCGCGGACCAGGTGCTCGCGGACGCCGCGTTCCTGGCCGCGATCCCGGACGGCGCCGACGCCGCCGAGGCGACGATGATGCCGATGACCGGACCGCTCGCCTACCGGCTGCTCGAGACCGCACACCTGCCGGCCGGCGGCACGGTGCTGATCCACTCCGCGGCCGGCACCATCGGCCACCTCGCCGTCCAGCTCGCCCACTCGTACGACCCGAAGACGATCATCGGTACGGCGTCCTCCCCGCACCGCCTGGACTTCATCCGCTCGCTCGGCGCGGAGGCCGTCGACCTGACCGATCCGGACTGGCCGGCCAGGGTCCGCGAGTTCGCACCCGACGGCGTGGACGCGGTCCTCGACGCGGTCGGCGGAAAGGTCTTCGAACAAGGCCTGGAGCTGGTCCGGCCGGTCGGCACGATGGTGTCGTACGGCGCCATCACCACCGAACTGCCGTCGGTGCCGGCCGGGGCCCTGTTCGGGTTCAAGTCGGTCAGCGGCGTGTCGATCATGGGCTGGCGCGGCGCCCGCCCGGAAGCCGCCCGCGCCGACCTCACCGAGGTCACCCGCCGCTGGCAGTCCGGCGAACTCCGCCCCGCCGTGGCCACCACTCACCCCCTCGCCGACGTCGCCAAGATCCACGAGGCTCTCGACGCCCGCACCGCCCTGGGCCGCCTGGTGGCGATTCCCTGAAATACTCAACGGGTGGAGCTTCGGCAGATGCGGTACTTCGTGGGGGTCGCCGAGGAACTGCATTTCGGGAAGGCGGCGGAGCGGCTGTACATCTCCACCCCGACGCTCAGCCAGCAGATCAAACAGCTCGAACGCGAGGTCGGCGCCACGCTGCTGATCCGGCACAGTCGTGGTGTCGAGCTCACCCCGGCCGGGCAGGTCTTCCTCGCCCGCGCCCGGGAAACGTTGCAGGCGGCCGGCCTGGCGCTGAAGGACACCCGCCGGGCCGCCGGCCTGGACGAGCCGGTACTGCGCCTCGGACTGCTGAACGGGATCCCCGGCTGGCTCCCGGCCGCCCTCGAACAGCTCGCCACCGAACGGTTCCCGAACAGCACCGTCACCCTGGAGGCAGGCACCACCACCGACCAGCTCCGGATGCTGGGGAACGGCGAGATCGACCTCGGCCTGGTCCGTACGCCGCTCACGTTGCCCACGGCAATCACCTCCGAACACCTGGTCACCGAGGAACTCGGTGTCCTGCTCACCGCGACACACCCGCTCGCCACCCGCCCCGAGCTCGGGCTGGAGGACCTCACCGGCCTCGAACTGATCTGGATCCCACGCGCGGCCGCGCCGGAGTTCCATGACGACACGCTGCGCCGGATCGGTCCCGGCGTACGGCTCAGCGACATCAGCATGAGTCACTCCCAGCTCCGTTCCGCGCTGCTCGTCCGGCGGGACGCGATCAGCCTCGGATCCCGCCGCGCCGCGACCGCGGAGGTCGTCTGGCGACCGCTCGAGGGCCGCCCGCTGGTCGCCCGGTACGCCGCCGTCTGGCGCACCGACTCGAACAACCCGGTGCTGCAGGCAATGATCGTTAGCCCTGGCCTAACGGTCGTTAGCCAGGAAATCGTGGTGGACTGATGCTTTCGGTGGTTGGCTCGAAACGTCAACCACCGAAGGAGAATCAGTGCCGGAAAACGTTGTCGTCATCGGCGGGAGCTCGGGGATGGGACGCGCCCTCGCCGCCGAACTAGTTGCCCAGGGCAGCGAAGTCACCGTCGCCGGACGGTCCGCGGCCAAGCTCGCCGCGGTACGCCGGGAGCTCGGCGTACACACCGTCGAAGTGGACCTCGGGAGCGAGCCGGACATCGAGCGGCTGTTCGCCACCACCGGACCGATCAACCACATCGTCAGTACCGCGGCCGACGTCGCGGGCGCCTACCAGCCGATCCTCTCGTACGACGTGACCGCGGCCCGCGGCGCGATCGAGTCCAAGCTCCTCGGCCCGCTGCTGCTCGCCAAACACGGCGCCCCGCTGCTCGAACCCGGCGGATCAATCGTTTTCACGTCCGGCATCGCGGCGTACCGTCCAGGACCGCGAGCCTCGTTGCTCGCGGCCCTCAACGGCGCCCTCGCCTCGCTCGCGGCGGCCCTGGCCGTCGAACTCGCCCCGCTCCGAGTGAACGTGATCTCACCCGGCTGGGTCGACACGCCGATCTGGCAGGACGTCGCCGGAGACGAGGCCCCACAAACCCTTGCCGCGATGGCAGCCCGCCTCCCCGCCGGTCGCATCGGCCGCCCCGAAGACATCGCCGCCGCGATCATCGCCCTGCTCCGCAACGGCTTCGTCACCGGCACCGTCCTCCACGCCGACGGCGGCCACCGCCTCGTCTGACCCTGAGTCCGCGTTGTCGATGCTCAGCTCACGCCGAGGAGTTCGGTGATCCGTGTGTAGAACGCGGCGGGGTCGCCGGCGAGCGATGCCTTCACCATCGCGGTCCAGTCGTCGACGACCACTTCGATCGAGCCGGCGGCCAGCGCGTCGAGCGAGCGGCGCGGCACCTCGCGAGGATCGATCATCGGCCCGTCGTACCCGGCCATGATGTCGGTGTCGGCGGCGCCGAGCAGGACGCCTTGGACGAGCGTGCCCTGCGCCGCGAGTTCGAGACGTACGCCGTTCGTGAGGTTCCACTCGGCGGCCTTGGCGGCGGCGTACGCGCCGGCGCCCGGAGCGGCGAACCACGACAACGCCGACAGGATGTTCACGATCGCGCCGCCGCCGTTGGCGCCGAGGACGGGACTGAACGCGCGGATCACGTCGAGCGTGCCCCAGAAATGCGTGTCCAGCTCGCGGCGGATCTCGGCAAGGTCTCCCGTGACCAGGGTGGCACCGGTCGAGATGCCGGCGTTGTTGACGAGTACGGTCACATCCCGCGCGCCGGCCGCGGCCGCGACGACGGACTCGTGGTCGAGCAGGTCGAGCCGCAGCGGCACCACCCGGGCGTCGTCGAAGTCGAGGCGCTCGGGACGGCGGGCCGTCGCGTAGACCTTGCGCGCCCCGCGCTCGAGCAGCTCGAGCACGAACTGACGGCCGATGCCACGGTTGGCTCCGGTGACGAGTGCGATCTGATCGGTGAGGTTCATGCGGCTACGCTAAAACCTCACGTTGACGTCAAGGTCAAGTCGAACCGGAGGAGGGCACGGATGCGGATCGGCGAGGTCGCACACCAGGCAGGGGTCAGCAGCAGAGCACTTCGGTACTACGAGGAGCAAGGTCTGCTCGCCCCGGAGCGGACTCCCAGCGGCCAGCGCACGTACCCGGAGGCGGCCGTCGAACGCGTCAAGCTGATCCAGCAGCTGTTCACGGCCGGACTGCCGAGCCGAACCATCCGGCAGCTGATGCCCTGTATCGACGCCGGCCACGGCTCCCCTGAGGTCTTCGAACTGATGGCGGCCGAGCGCGACCGCATCACTGCCGCCATGGCCGCGCTGGCCGCCGCGCGCGATGCTCTCGACCGCATGATCGAGATCGCGAATCACCCCACGCCCGAGCACTGCCCGGCGCTGCGCGAGCCGGCGTGGGCGCCGTACGACCCGACCGACCGAACCGCGGCCGGTCCGTCGGCGCCCGTCGCCGTCTGACCGGGGACGCCTACGGGCGGCCGAAGAAGTTCGGTGGGATCCAGTAGTAGACGCTGTTGATCTGGACCGGCTTGCCGGTGCGCGGTGCCTGGATCATCATCCCGTTGCCGATGTACATCGCGACGTGGTGGATGGTCGACGGGTCGTTCGGGTCGAGTGCCCAGAAGATCAGGTCACCGGGCCGCAGGTCGTTCTCGTGGATGTGCTGGATCTGCTCGTACTGCGCGGCGGCGTAGTGCGGCAGCTGCACACCGGCCTGCGCCCAGGCACCCATCGTGAGGCCGGAGCAGTCCCAACGGTTCGGGCCGGCCCCACCCCACAGGTACATGTCGCCGAGCTGCCGCATCGCGAACCTGATCGCCGCCGACGCCCCGTGGCCCGACGAGCTGCCACCGCCACCGCCGTAGCCACCGCCACCGCCACCGCCGTTGTCGCCGCCGTCGGACGACGGCTTGTGGTGCTTCGGCTTCTTGCCGTGGTTCTGCCGGGCCTCGTCGCGGGCTTGCTGCTCCTCGCGGGCCTGCTCGGCCGCCGCCGCACGGCGCTCCGCTGCCTCCTGGGCCGCGATCCGGCGCTTAAGTTCGGCTGCTTTGCGGGCCGCCTCCTCGGCAGCCTTGATCCGGGCGAGCTCCTCGAGCCCGTGCTGCCGCTGGGCGGCGACCTTGACCGAGATGTTCTGCAGTACGGCGAGCTGGGAGATCGAGTTCTTCCGCTGGACACCGATCGCGGTCACCGCGGCGGCCTGCGCCGCCTGCGCGTCCTCGGCCGCCTTCTTCGCCGCAGCCGCCTCGTCGGTGGCCTTCTTCACCTTCACGACGGCCTGGTCGGCCTGCACCTTGAACAGGTTGGTCATCACCTGAGTGGCCGAGAACCGCAGGTACGAGCCCTGCATCGCGGCCGACACCGAGTGCGCCGCACCGGCGGAGTCGAGCAGCTGCTGCGGGCCGTCCGCGGTGAACAGCGGCGCGAGCTTCGCGACGTCACCGCCACCTTGGTACGACGCGGCGGCGAACCGGCCGATCTGCTGCCGCTGGGCGAGCAGCGTCTTCTCCGCCTCGGCGGCCCGGGCCGCCGCGGCGGCCGCCGCGGCCTTGGCCTGCTGGAGCCGGTAGACAGCCCCGTTGTACGCCTCGTCCGCGATCCCGGACTGGATACCGAGCTGCTCGAGCCGCGCGTTCGCGGCGGCGAGCTCGCGCTCGATCTTGGCGACCTGGCCGGCCTTCGAGGCGGCGGCCTGCTTGGCCCGCGCGACCGCGGCCTTGGACGGGATCACCGGCGGTTTCGGCTTGGCAGCCTCGGCCGGGAGCGTGGGCACGGCCATGGAGCCGGCCAAGCAGATCGCGAGCACCCCGGAGAGCAGCAGCTTGCCTGCCCGACCGGTCTTCCCAGCACTCGCGACCCGTTCGCCGGACGTGGCCCTTGGGGGCGTCCGCATCGGGTCGTTCCTTCCGCCGGTCACGAACCCCTTCCCCAGGGTTCGTGAACTTTTGGTCCTCCTGGACCACATACGTGACACTAGTTGCCTACAGCCCCATTGGGAACAGCTTTCACACAAGTAACTTTGTTTCACCCGTGTGTCGACTTGACAAACTACAAGCTTGTAATTCCGCGAAGGTGCAGGTGGGCGCACGAAAACGCCCCTCCGAACCCTTCCGGAGAGGCGTTTCGCGACGTTGGATTCAGCTGAGAACGAACGAGTGTCGTCGGACGGGACGTCAGTGCACCAGACGGCCGACGGCGCCCTTCGCGCCGGAGGCCCAGCAGCCGGCGTTCACGCCGTGACCGGCGCACTCGACGCTGTCGAAGCTGCCGTCGTAGAACTGCTTCCAGCTGCGGCCGCCGTCCAGGCTCACGTCGCTGCCGGACGGGCCGACCGCGATCACGGTGAACGGCGACCACGGCACGAAGTGCGAGCCGCTCCGGTACCCCTTCGGCGCCCGGTCCGCCGGCACCAGCTTCCAGGTGCGGCCACCGTCGTACGTCACCGAGGCCGCGTTCACCGCCTCGGTCGGCTTGGTGAAGTCACCGCCGACGGCAACGCCGAACAATGTGTTCCGGAACGCCAGGCTGAAGATTCCGGCCGCTGCCCCGCTGGCCATCGGCGAGTCCGCCACCGTCCACCGCCGGCCGCCGTCGACGGTCCGGAACACGCGCGGCCGATCGCCGCCACCGGTCGCGAACCACGCGGTACGCCCGGCACCCGCGACCAGACAGGTACCGCTCGCGGCGAACCCGGCCTCGCCCGGCAGCGCGGCCGGCATCCCGGCGGTCGGCTGCACCTGCCACGACCGGCCGCCGTCCGAGGTCGCCGCGATCCGGAACTTCCCGTCCACCGGGTCGCTCATCGCCAGACCGTGCTTCACATCATTACCGTGCCCATCTGTATTGAAGGCGATGCAGTCGTAGAACGCCTTCGGATCGGTGTTCCGGAACGTTTCCGACCACGTTTTCCCGCCGTCGGCGGTGCGGTAGATCCGGGAGTCCTCACCCTCGCCGATCGTCAGCGCCACCGCGCGCTGCGCGTCGAACGCCTCGACGTCGCGGAACTGCAGCGCCTCGGCGCCGGCCGGGCTGACGTTCTGCCAGTGCTGCCCGCCGTCGACCGTCCGCAGTACGGTCCCCGCCGTGCCGCCCACCCAGGCGACGTCCTTACTGACCGCCGCCAGCCCGCGGAACTGCGCCGTCGTACCGGTCGGCGTCAACTCCCAGCGGTACGACGGCCCGCCGTGCGCCTGAGCCGGTACCACATTCGCCATCAACAACAGACCTCCTGCCGCGAGAGCGGCCACACGCAGGATTCTCATGCGCGGAAATCTAGCCCGTCATCACCTGGCTGCCCAGGACGCTGAGCAAACGCAGTTTCTCGGCGCTTTCGCTGCCCGGTTCGGCGGTGAAGACGATCAGGGTCTGCTGCTGGTCGCGGTTGTCGATCAGCTCGCAGTACAACTCCAGCTCACCGACCGACGGGTGCCGAAAACGCTTGGTCCGGCTGTGGCTGACCACCACCTCGTGCGCCTGCCAGATCTCGGCGAACTCCGGGCTCCGCTTCCGCAGCTCGGCGACCAGCGACGCGGCGTACGACTTCGGGCCGTCGATGGTGGCGACGGTCCGGAGCTTCGACACCAGCAGCCGGCTGTGGGTGCCGACCTCGGGCTCGGCGTACAGCGCCCGCTCCTCCGGATGGGCGAACCAGCGGTACACCTCGCTGCGCTCGAACCCGTCGTAGTTGGTCTGCTCGCCCGCGAACGCGACGTGCGCCGGGGTCTGCGCGATGGTCTCGCCGTGCCGGTTCAGCAGCATCGCCGGTGTGTCCCGCAGCCGGTCGAGGATCCGCAGCATCCCGGGGTCGACGTGGTCGGAGTTGGTGCTGCGCGGCGGCGTACCGTGGCCGGCCAGCAGGAAGAGGTGGTCGCGTTCCTCGAGCGTCAGGCGCAGGGCCCGTGCGATCGCGCCGAGCATCTCGACCGACGGCTGCGGCCCGCGCCCGCCCTCGAGCCGGCTGTAGTAGTCCGCCGACATCGCCGCGAGCGCGGCAACCTCCTCACGCCGCAGGCCCGGCGTACGGCGACGGCGCCCGCGCGGCAGGCCGACGTCCTCGGGCTGCAGGGCTTCGCGGCGCTTGCGCAGGAAGTCGGACAGGTCGGAGTACTCCATGGCTCCAGTCTCCACGGCTGTCGCCCGTTATCCACTGCTTGCCGAGCAGAGGCTGAACTCAGCCTGGTTGCCGACGGCATCCAGTCACAGGCTGGAGCCATGAAAACGACCGGAAACACGATTTTCCTGACCGGCGGTACGTCGGGTATCGGCCTCGAGCTCGCCCGCCGTTTCCGCGACCTCGGCAACACCGTGATCATCAGCGGCCGCCGCAAGGACCTGCTCGACAAGATCGCCGCCGAGGACCACATCGACGGCATCGAACTCGACGTCGCCGACCCGGCCTCGATCACCGCGGCCTACGAGACCGTCACCACGAAGTACCCGGACCTGAACGTGCTGATCACAATGGCCGGCATCATGCAGCCGGAGGACCTGCGGAACCACGACCTGGCGCTGTCCGAGCAGATCGTCACGATCAACCTGCTCGGCACGATCCGCACCGTCACGGCCTTCACGCCGCACCTGCTGAAGCAGGCGGACGGCGTGATCATGACGGTCTCCTCGGGCCTGGCCTTCGTCCCGCTGGTGATGACCCCGACGTACTCCGCCACCAAGGCGGCCGTCCACAGCTACACCCAGAGCCTGCGCCACCAGCTCGACCTCCAGGTGGTCGAGCTGATCCCGCCGGCGGTGCAGACCACGATGCTCAACCAGGAGAACGACCCGCACGCCATGCCGCTGGCCGAGTACGCCGACGAAACCGTGCAGCTGCTCCGGGACCACCCCGACGCCGAGGAGATCCTCGTCAACCGGGTCCACTTCCTCCGCAACGCGGAGAAGGAGAACCGCTACCAGCAGGTGATCGGCGTCCTGAACTCAGTCGCCTAACGCCTGCTCGATCCGCTCCACCTTCGCGGCCAGCTGTCCCGTGTACCCGGGCCGGATGTCCGCCTTCAACACCAAACTCACCCGAGGCGACACGGCGGCGACCGCGTCCACGGCCTGCTTCACCACCGCCATCACCTCGGCCCACTCGCCCTCGATGTTCGTGAACATCGCGTTGGTCTCGTTGGGAAGACCGGAGGCGCGAACGACCCGGATGGCCTCGGCCACCGCCTCGCTCACGCCCCCGGTCTCGTCACCGGACGCCGGACTGATGCTGAATGCGACGATCATGCACCCAGCTTGCCAGCCCCGCCGTCAGACCTCGTCCTGCACTGCCTCCTCGGTGGCGCGGCGCTCGGCGCCGGAGGTGGTGAGGAGGGCCTTCTCCTTGATGAAGACGACCGCGATCAGGGCCAGGATCGCGAACGGGACCGACATCATGAACAGCTGCGCGGTCGCGTCGCCGTACGCGTTCTCGACGACGGTGCGGACCTGTTCCGGGAGGTCCTTGATGTTCGGTACGGCGCTGCCGCCGCCGGACGACGTACCGCCGGGGTTCAGGGTCTGGGTGACCTTGTTCGCCAGGATCGCGCCGAGCACGCTGACGCCGATCGTGCCGCCCATGCTCCGGAAGAAGCTGACCGCCGACGTCGCAGCGCCCAGCTCCCGGGCCGGTACGTCGTTCTGCGCCGCGAGCACCAGGTTCTGCATCACCAGGCCGATGCCGACGCCGAGCACCAGCATGAACGCCCACAGCATGTACTTCGACGTGTGCGCGTCGATCGTGCCGAACAGTGCGAGCCCGATCGGCAGCAGCACGCTGCCGACGACCAGGTAGATCTTCCAGCGGCCGTACTTCGTGATCAGCGCGCCGGCGATCGTGGACGCGGTCATCATGCCGAGGATCATCGGCAGGCTCATCAGGCCGGCCTTGGTCGGCGAGTACCCCTGCGCGATCTGGAAGTACTGCGCGAGGAACACCGAACCGGCGAACATCGCGACGCCGACCAGCGCGCTGGCGACGATGGCCAGCGTCACCGTCCGGTTGCGGAACAGGTCCATCGGGATGATCGGCTCGGGGTGCCGGCGCTCGACCAGTACCGCGGCCAGCAGCACGACCAGCGCGATCCCGACCAGCGCGAAGCTCCAGCCCGACACCCAGTCGAACTTGTTGCCCGCGAACGACGACCAGACCAGCAGCGTGCTGACGCCGCCCATGATCAGTACCGCGCCCCACCAGTCGATCTTCACGTCCCGCCGGACCGTCGGCAGCTTCAGCGTGCGCTGCAGCAGGATCATCGCGGCGATCACGAACGGTACGCCGATCAGGAAGCAGGCCCGCCAGCCGAGCGGCGAGTCGACCAGGAAACCGCCGAGCAGCGGGCCGCCGACGGTCGCGGACGCGAAGATCGCGCCGAAGACCCCGGAGTACCGGCCGAGCTCGCGCGGCGGGATGATCGCGGCCATCACGATCTGCACCAGCGCGGTCAGACCGCCACCGCCGAGGCCCTGGAGCACCCGGCTGCCGAGCAGTACCTCGATGTTCGGCGCGAAGCCGGCGACCAGCGAGCCGACCACGAAGAAGCTCAGCGAGAGCTGGATCAGCAGCTTGTTGTTGTAGAGGTCGGCGAGCTTGCCCCACAGCGGCACGGTGGCCGTCATGGTGAGCAGCTCGAGCGTGACGACCCAGGTGTACGACGACTGGCTCGCCCCCAGGTCGTGGATGATCCGCGGCAGCGCGGTCGACACCACGGTGCCGGCCAGGATCGCCACGAACAGGCCCATCATCAGGCCGGACATGGCCTGGATGGTCTGCCGCGGCGTCAGCGCGGCGGTGGTGGTGACCTCACCCACGGGTTCCGGAGTGGGTGACGAGGTCGTCGTCATGAGATGCCTTTCTGGTAGTCCGGCCCGTAGGCGTCATCGATGCCCTGGGCAAGTAGTTGGAACGCTTCGTCGAGCAGTTCGGCGACCGGGCGGTCCGGGGCGGTCTTGTGCAGCTCCATCACCACCCGGCAGGCGGCGCCCGCGGTACTGACGATCAGCGCCGGCCGGAGCGCGCCGGCCGGTTCGCCCATCCGTTCACCGAGGGCGGCGATCAGCTGCCGCTCGTCGTCGATGCTCGACAGCATCAGCAGGTACAGCAGGCTCGGGGAGCTCATGATCAGTTCGCCGCGCCGGGTCAGTTCGCCGTCACGCTCGAGGTCCCGCAGTACGTCGTGCACGACGTACCACATGGTGGTCAGCGGCGACTCGTCCGGCGGCGCGGTCCGCATCCGTTCCAGCGCGCGGACAAGATGCTCCGGGTTCCGGCCGAGGATCGCGTCTTCCTTGTGCGCGAAGTAGTTGAAGAACGTCCGCACCGACACGTCGGCGGCCTCGGCGATCTCCTCGACCGTGACGTGGTCCGGCCCCTTCTCCAGCGCCAGCCGCAACGCGGCATCGGCCAGCGCCGCCCGCGTCTGCAGCTTCTTGCGTTCCCGCAACCCACCCGCTTCCCCCACCCGACCAGGCTAGGCAGAAACTTGCAGTCACTGCAAACAATTAATCGCGCAACTTTGCATCCAGTGCAGTGCGACACGCGAACGCCGCCGTCTCTGTGAGCGGTCGGCTACCGTCCGTCAGGTGATATCCGAGACTTTTCCGTCCGCAATGACTCGCCGCCGGTTCGCCGGCCTGACCGCCCTCTCCGCCGCGGCCGCCACCGGCCTGACCCGGATCGGCCCGGCGTCCGCCACGCCGTACACCACCGCCCTGGTCGTCGGGACCGGGTACGGCGCGGCCGTCACCGCGCTCCGGCTCGGCGAGGCCGGGATCCCGACCACGATGGTGGAGCTGGGTCAGCAGTGGAACGTCCCCGGTCCGGATGGGAAGGTGTTCTGCTCGACGCTGAACCCGGACCGCCGGTCGATGTGGTTCCACCGCCGTACCGAGGCCCCGCTGGACACGTTCCTCTGGCTGGACGTCGTGAACCGCGACCTCGGTACGCCGTACGCCGGCGTGCTGGACCGGATCGACTACCCGAACATGGACGTGTACGTCGGCCGCGGGGTCGGCGGCGGATCGCTCGTCAACGGCGGCATGGCCCCGACGCCGCAGCGCGCGTACTTCGAGAAGGTCCTGCCCGAGGTCGACGCGACCGCGATGTACGACCGGTACTTCCCGCTCGCCCGGCGGATGCTCGGCGTGAACACGATCGACCCGCGGTACCTGGAGAAGACGCCGGTGTACAAGTACGCGCGGGTGTCGCGGAAACTCGCGCACCAGGCCGGTTTCCGGACCGCCGTCGTACCGAACGTGTACGACTTCGGGTACCTCGAGCGGGAGGAGCGGAACGCCGTACCGCGGTCGGCGCTGGCGGGCGAGGTGATCTACGGGAACAACCACGGCAAGCAGTCGCTCGACAAGACGTACCTCGCCGACGCGCTCGGGACCGGGAACGTGACGATCCGGACGCTGACCCGGGTGACCACGATCCACCGGCAGGGCAGCGGGTACCTGGTCGGGCTCGAGCAGATCGATGCCCTGGGCAAGGTTGTGAAGCGTAGCGAACTGGCCTGCCGGTACCTGTTCCTCGGCGCCGGCAGCGTCGGCACCACCGAGCTGTTGCTAAGGGCAAGGGAAACCGGAACGCTTCCTGATTTGCCGGACGCGATCGGTACCGGCTGGGGCGGCAACGGCAACGTGATGACCGCGCGGGCCAACCAGCTCTGGGATCCGACCGGCCCGTTGCAATCGACGATCCCGACGCTGGCGATCGACAACTGGGACGACCCGGTCAACCCGTCGTTCGCCGAGATCGCGCCGCTCCCGGTCGGCATCGAGACCTGGGCAAGCCTGTACCTCGCCATCACGGTCAACCCCGAACGCGGGCACTTCACCTACAACCACGGTACCGACCGCGCCGACCTGCACTGGTCCGCGGAGCAGAGCACACCGTCGATCCACTCCGCGAAAACGCTTTTCGACCGGATCAACCGCGCGGCCGGTACGACGTACCGCTATGACCTCTTCTCCGGAAACCGCGCGTTCGCGGCCGACTTCTGTTACCACCCGCTCGGCGGCTGTTTGTTGGGCAAGGCAACCGACGCGTACGGCCGCGTCACCGGCCACCCCGGTCTGTACGTCACCGACGGCTCGCTGATCCCCGGCTCGCTGGGCGTCAACCCCTTCGTCACCATCACCGCCCTGGCCGAACGCAACATCACCCGCCTACTCGCGACGGAGCTG
>NZ_DASRVN010000300.1:0-11585 GCF_035655035.1 Kribbella sp.
GCGCTCGGGCTGACGGTTGGCTGGCTGTACGGCGTGCTCGCGGTGGTGGTGATCGCCCTGGTCTTCGTCTGGGCGTGGATCCTGATCGGGCGCAACCAGCGGTCCTGGAAGTACGCCGAGCGTGAGGACGAGCTGCTGGTCAGCCACGGGATCATGTTCCGCGAGCTGGTCGTCGTACCGTACGGCCGGATGCAGTTCGTGGACGTCACGGCCGGGCCGCTGGAGCGGGCGTACGGGATGGCCACGGTCGAGCTGCACACGGCGACCCCGGCCACTGACGCGAAGATCCCCGGGTTGCACCCGGACGAGGCCGGGCGGCTGCGTGACCGGTTGTCCGCCCTCGGCCAGTCGCAGGCGTGGGGCCTGTGACCCAGCAGGCTGTGGAGACCGTCGGGGAACGGCTCCACCCACTGACCCCGTTCGTGAAGGGCTGGGGGTACTTCGTCGTCGCCGCCGTCGCCCTGGTCAACAACGAGGGCCTCCGGCAGAACCTGACGTACGCCGGTATCGGCCTGGCTGCCGTACTGGTCGGTGGGATCCTGCTGGGCGCACTGTCCTGGTGGTTCACCAAGTGGCAGCTGACCGGCGACGCGATCCGGGTGGACAGCGGGTTCCTGTTCCGGCGGACGCGGATCATCCGGTTCGACCGGATCCAGGCGATCGACGTGGCGCAGCCGTTCGTCGCGCGGCTGTTCGGGATGGCCGAGCTGCGGATGGACGTGGCCGGCGGCGGCAAGAGCGACGGCAAGCTGAGCTACTTCCGGTACGAGCAGGCGCAGGAGCTGCGTACGACGCTGCTGGTCCGTGCGAAGGGCCAGCAGGCCGCGGAGCAGCAGGCGGCTGATCAGGAGACCGAGGCGCTGACTCCGCCGCTGCTGACCGTGCCGACCGGCCGCTTGCTCGGTGCGACGCTGCTGTCGTCGACCGTGGTCGGTAGCGCCGGCGCCCTGCTCTGGCTGATCGTCGGGACCATGGTGCTGAACTTCCACGTCGGTCTGGTTGCCGGTGTGCCACTGCTGCTCGGTGTGGTGCAGCCGATCTGGAAGCAGGTCGTGGGGAACCACGGGTTCACGCTGTCCGAGACGACACACGGTCTGCGGACCAAGCGCGGGCTGTTCGACGTACAGCGGCAGACGATCCCACCTGGTCGTGTCCAGGGGCTGTTGATCACCGAGCCGCTGATCTGGCGGGCGTTGGGGTGGTCGCGGGTCGAGCTGGACATCGCGGGTGTCGCCGGGCAGAAGGAGGACGGTGAGGACAAGCTGGAGGGCGCGCAGCTGCTGCCGGTCGGTGAGCGGACCGAGGTGGCCTACGTTCTGGCGCAGGTCCTGCCCGGGTTCGACCTGAGCAGCATTGAGATGCACCCGGCTCCGGCACGCGCCAAGTGGCTGCGGCCGATCGGCTGGCGCTACCTGGAGTACGGCGTCGACGCGCAGGTCATGGTCACCCGGCGCGGGTGGGTCAGCCGCCGTACGTCGATCGTGCTGCATCACAAGACGCAGTCGGTGCGGTTGGAGCAGGGGCCGATCCAGCGGCGCCTGCGGCTGGCCAACGTGCACGTGGACACGCCACTTGGTCCTACGGACGCGGTTGCGCTGCACCAGGACCAGCTGGTCGCTGCGGCGCTCGTAGAGGCTCAGGCGGACAGGGCGCGCGCTGCGCGTCGTACGGTCTCAGCTCCGGTCGCGGTCCAGACCCAGCCGAACGCGCCGAGGCCGGACGGGTCCAGTAGCTCGGCTGCTTCACCAGCTGAGGACAGCTCGGACAGGTAGCGCAACGGGTCCTTGTGGGCGAGCTCCAGCGGCGGTCGGCGGGCGGACAGGCCGAGTCCGGTCAGGGCCTCGCGCTGGGAGGTCAGGTGCCCGTCCACGGCAGCTGCGAGTGAGTCGAGAGCTACATGAGCGGTGATGTCGCAGCTGCCGTCGGGCGTCGGATCGCATTCTTGACCACTGCGGAAGCCGGTCAGGGTGCCGTACGGCGGCCTGCTCGCCTTCACGTGTCCGTAGTCGATCGCGAGGGCGAGACTCCCCGGTGTCAGCCGACTGACTACGTCCGACCAGCACTGCTCACGGGCAGTTCCTACCTCGGCCCGTTCTCCGCCTGGCCACCAGCGGTTCAGCCACTGCAGATCGTTGCCTTTGACAACCGGTCCTGGCGTCAGGTCGGCGAGCAGGTAGCGCGGAGTGGCGTCAGAGTCCCACTCGACGACCTCGCACGGGATGTTGTCGAGCCATTCGTTCGCGACGACGAGGCCGCTCAGCCGGTCGGGTAACGGGTCGTCCAGCTCGATCTCGACGACGGACAGTCCGCAGGCTCGCAGTATCTCGCCCAGCTCCCCGGAGCCCGCGCCGACATCGACCACCTGGTCGACCCCGAGCTGCCCGGCCAGCCGGGCGAGGGCCTGGCCGAACAGCGGCGACGCGTGGACCGACGTACGGAAATGGGCAGCTGGCCGCTCCCGGCGGTAGAACCCGCCGGGTCCGTAGAGCGCCTGCTGCCAGGCGTCCCGGAAGGTCATGACAGCTGTACGGCGCCGAACTGGCGCCACACGCCCTCCGCGTTCTCCCGCCACAGGCCAAGCTCGGTCAGCTGAACCGTTGGGGCAGGTGCGGCGGCCAGGGCGGCGTTGGCCTCGGCTACCACCGCAGGGCCGCCCTGGGCGGACGACGAGATGGTCAGGTGCGGCAGCGGGTCCTGGAATTCGCCACCGTACGCCGGGCACTCCGGGAACGCCTCCAGCACAGTCAGGAGCAACGCCCGTACCTGGTCGAACGGCTCCGGCTTCAGCCACGCCGTACCGTTCGGGAACTGGCCCGCGGTCGGAAAGCTCAGCTCGAACGATTGCACGGTGGACACCGCCGTCTGCAGCCGGGCTACGTCGTCGTCAGTGGGCTCGGCGACCCACGGGACCAGCACAGTCACGTGCGGTGGGATCAGCTCGCTCAACGGGACCTGCGGCCGCGCGGACGAGCGGGACACCGACCGCCAGCGGTCCGTGTACGCGGCCAGCTCCGGCACTGTGATCAGGATCGCCGTTAATTCACTACGTGCAGCCCAAGCTTCAGTCACCCCGCCATGCTCCCATCACCCATGCCCTACGCTGGCAGATAGATCGTCTGGTACCCCTCCGTGGGACTGGAACGAGAAGAGAGTGAGTGATGGAACGGATCGGCTTGATCGGAGCCGGCCGGGCCGGGACCGCCCTGGGAGCAGCCTTGGCGGGAGCCGGACATCCCCTGGTCGGAGTGACCGCGCGGTCGGACGCGTCGCTGGAACGCGCCGCGCGACTTCTGCCTGCTGTACCGGTGCTGGCCGCCGACGAGGTCACGGCGCGCGCTGACGTCGTGCTGGTCGCCGTACCGGACGACCGGATCCAGGACGTCGCGCAGACGCTGCCGTTGACCAGTGCGCAGTACGTCGTGCACCTGTCCGGAGCGCACGGCCTGGCGCCGCTGGCTGGGCTGGCTGCGACACCTGTCGCGCTGCATCCGGCCATGACCTTTCCTGGCGGTGCTGTGGAGTTGGACGGCGTCATGTTCACCGCGACCGCGCCTGACGCCGCCCGGGAGCTTGTAGAGCGTCTGGTGAAGGCCCTGGGCGCCCAGGTGCAGTGGGTCGCCGACGACCAGCGGACGACGTACCACGCCGGTCTGGTCCATGGCGCGAACCACCTGACCACCCTGGTCTGCCAAGCCGTCGCCGTACTACGGGAAGCGGGCGTGGCGGACCCGGTGGCAACGCTCCGGCCGTTGCTGACCGCAACTCTCGACAACACGCTCCGATCCGGTCATCATGCGCTCACCGGGCCGATAGCCCGGGGCGATGTCGACACGGTGGCAGCACATCTGGCCGTACTGCGAGGCAGCACGCGCGACAGCTACGCCGAGCTGGCCAGGGCCACGGTGGAGCTGGCGGACCGGCTGGACGCGGAAACGGTCGCTGGATTCACCGAACTACTGAACGGGCACCGGGCAGACCGGACAGGGGAGGCACCGCGATGAGACTCACCCAGACCAAGGCCGAACTGCGGGCGGCGGCCGCGATCCGGCCGCGGGCGGTCGTGATGACCATGGGCGCCCTGCACGACGGCCATGCCGCGTTGCTGACCGAGGCCCGGGAACGGGTCGGTCCGGACGGCAGCGTCGTACTGACGATCTTCGTGAACCCCCTGCAGTTCGGGCCGACCGAGGACTTCGACCGGTACCCGCGGACCCTGGCCAGCGACCTGGCGATCGCGAAGAACGCCGGCGTCGACCTGGTGTTCAACCCGTCCCGCGACGAGCTGTACCCGAACGAGCCGTCGGTCACCGTGCACCCGGGCCCGCTGGCGGACGAGCTCGAGGGCGTGTTCCGGCCGGGCCACTTCTCCGGCGTACTGACGGTGGTCTCGAAGCTGCTGCACCTGACCGCGCCGGACCTCGCGCTGTTCGGCGAGAAGGACTACCAGCAGCTGACGCTGATCCGCGAGATGGTGTGCGACCTCGACATGGACGTCGACGTCGTGCCGGTGCCGACCGTACGGGAGCCGGACGGGCTCGCGCTGTCCTCACGCAACCGCTACCTGAGCGAGACCGAGCGTGACGAGGCGCTGGTGCTGCACCGGGCGTTGAGCGCCGGCGCGAAGGCCGGGATGAACGGCCCGGACGCGGTGCTGGCCGCCGCCCAGGCCGAGCTGGAGGCCGTGCCGTCGGTGAAGATCGACTACCTGGCCCTGCGCGCGCCGGACCTCGGCCCGGTGATCGGCCCGGGGGAGGCCCGGATGCTGATCGCCGCCCGGGTGGGTCTGACCCGTCTCATTGACAACATTTCCATCACCTTGAGATGAATTCGGTTGATACGGTCACCGAATGACCGCACCCGCAGTCCCGCAACGGCTGGTCGCGCCCGAACCCGGCTGGACCGACGCCGTCGACGTGGTGGTGATCGGCTCCGGTGTCGCCGGGCTGACCGCCGCCCTGAAGGCCCGTGAGCTGGGCTCCGTCCTGGTGGTGACCAAGGACGTCGTCGCCTCCGGCTCCACCCAGTGGGCCCAGGGCGGGGTCGCCGCCGCCCTCGACCCGGAGGATTCGCCCGAGGAACACCTGCAGGACACCCTGGTCGCGGGCGCCGGGCTGAGCGACCCCGAGGCGGTCCGCGTCCTGGTCACCGAGGGCCCGGAAGCGGTCCGGGACCTGATCGAGCTGGGCGCCCGCTTCGACACCCTGGCCGACGGCGAGATCTCGCTCGGCCGCGAGGGCGGCCACCACCGGAACCGGATCGCGCACGCCGGCGGCGACGCGACCGGCGCCGAGATCGAGCGGGCCCTGGTCGCCGCGGTCAAGCGCGCGAAGGACATCCGGATCATCGAGCACGCCCTGGTGCTGGACCTGCTGACCGCCGAGGACGGCGCGATCGCGGGCGTCACCCTGCACGTGATGGGCGAGGGCCAGCTGGACGGCGTCGGCGCGATCCGGGCCCGGGCAGTGATCCTGGCCTCCGGCGGACTCGGACAGTTGTACGCGGCAACGACCAACCCGAGCGTGTCGACCGGCGACGGGATGGCGCTGGCGCTGCGCGCCGGGGCGAAGGTCCGGGACCTGGAGTTCATCCAGTTCCACCCCACCGTGCTGTGGCTGGGCAAGAGCGCGAAAGGCCAGCAGCCGTTGGTCTCCGAGGCGGTCCGCGGTGAGGGCGCGTTCCTCGTCGACCACACCGGAAAGCGTTTTATGCAAGGGCAGCACGAGCTCGCCGACCTGGCGCCGCGGGACATCGTGGCGAAGGCGATCATGCGCCAGATGCTTGCCACCGGCAAGGATCATGTGTACCTGGACGCCCGGCACTTCGGCGACGAGAAGTGGCGGGTCCGGTTCCCGACCATCCTGGCGTCCTGCCGGTCGCACGGCATCGACCCGGTCCGCGAGCTCATCCCGGTCGCCCCCGCCTGCCACTACTCGTCCGGCGGTGTCTGGACCGACCTGTTCGGACAGACCTCGGTGCCCGGGCTGTACGCCTGCGGTGAGGTCGCCTGCACCGGCGTGCACGGCGCGAACCGGCTCGCCTCGAACTCGCTGCTCGAAGGGCTGGTGTTCGCCCGCCGGATCGCCGCGCACCTTGCGGACGGCCTGCCGGACCAGCGCGAGCCGGTCGAGGACCGCCGTACGCCGGGACTCGTCGACGCGGACGCCGTACCCGAGCTGCAGCGGGCGATGACGGTCGGCGCCGGCGTGATCCGGAGCGCCGCCGGACTGGCCGAGGCGGGTGCGATTCTCGGCAAGCTGACCGAGCAGCCGGCCGCCGAGCCCGGTACGCCCGGCTGGGAGGCGACCAACCTGGTGACGGTCGCGTCCGCGCTGCTCGCGGCCGCGACGGCCCGCGAGGAGAGCCGCGGCGCGCACTGGCGCGAGGACCACCCGGATCGCGATGATCTGCACTGGTTCGGCAGCCTGGACGTCACGCTCGACGCCCACGCTGTGCCGCAAGCCACATTCGTCCCGCGTGAATCCCGAGGAGAATGAGCGCCATGGATGAGACTGTCGACCGGCAATGGGTCGGTGACCTCGTGCGGGCCACCATCGAGGAGGACCTGGCCGGGGGCGTCGACGTGACGACCACGGCCACCGTCGACCCGGACCAGGTGTCGGTCGCCGAGCTGGTCGCCCGGGCGGACGGGGTGGTGGCCGGGCTGGAGATCGCCGAGCTGGTGCTCCGCCAGGTCGCGGCGCCGGACGCGCTCGAGCTCGAGTACTCGGTTCGCGACGGCGCCGTCGTGCGCGCGGGCGACGTACTGCTGACGGCCCGCGGCAAGACCCGGCAGCTGCTGACCGCGGAGCGTACGACGCTGAATCTGCTCTGCCACCTGAGCGGCGTCGCCACGCTGACCCGGCGCTGGGTGGACGCGGTCGCGGGCACCGGCGCGGTCGTCCGCGACACCCGCAAGACGATGCCGCTGCTGCGGTCGCTGGAGAAGTACGCCGTCCGCTGCGGCGGCGGGAGGAACCACCGGATGGGGCTGTCCGACGCCGCGCTGATCAAGGACAACCACGTGGTCGCGGCCGGTGGTGTCGCGGAGGCGTTCCGGCTGGTACGCAAGGCGTTCCCGGACATCTCGATCGAGGTCGAGGTGGACTCGGTCGAGGACGCGCTGATCGCGGTCGAGTCCGGCGCGGAGCTGATCCTGCTCGACAACATGGACGTCCCGCTGCTCCGCGAGGCCGTCGAGAAGGTGGCCGGCCGCGCCCGCCTGGAGGCCTCCGGCGGCCTGACCCTCGACAAGGCCCGCGAGGTCGCCGAGACCGGCGTCGACTTCCTCGCCGTCGGTGCCCTCACCCACTCCGCCCCGGTGCTCGACATCGGTCTGGACCTGCGAGAGATCTGATGTTGCGAGGACGGATCCCGCACTCCCACGCCTACTGCGCGGCACTCGGCGGGCACCTCGCCGAGCTGGAGCGAAGGGCACGATGAACCACATCGAACCCTCCGCTCCAGCTCACCGAGGCACTCCGCCGAGCACCTGCTCGCTACGGCGTGGGAGTGAGGGATCCGTCCTGGCCGTCGCCGTCGAGAACACCAGGTCGTTGGTCGGGCTGGTGTTCGAGGGTGCGGTCAAGCGGCACTGGTGGGTCGGGACCGATGCCCGGCGGACCGCGGACGAGTGGGCCGTGCTGTTGCAGGGGCTGCTCGCGGGCGAGGCGCCGGTGAGCGGGATCGCGGTGTGTTCCGCCGTACCGCATGTCCTGCACGAGCTGCGGGACGTCGTCGCGCGGTACTACCAGGACGTGCCGAGCGTGGTCGTCGAGCCCGGGGTGAAGACCGGGCTGCCGGTGCTGGTCGACAACCCGCGCGAGGTCGGCACCGACCGGATCGCGAACGCGCTCGGGGCGGTGACGCTGTACGGCGCGCCCTGCCTGGTGGTGGACGTCGGTACGGCGATCACGATCGACGTGGTGAACCCGGCCGGCGCGTTCATCGGCGGAGTGATTGCCCCAGGCATCGAAACCGCGACCGACGCGCTCGGCCGGGCAGCCGCCCAGCTGCGCCGGGTGGAGCTGGTCCGGCCGCGATCGGTGGTCGCGAAGAACACCGTCGAGGCCCTGCAGTCCGGCGCGATCCACGGCTTCGCAGCGCTCGTCGACGGCCTGATCGCGCGGATCCGGACCGAACAGTCGCTTGCCGACGACGCCCCGGTCGTCCTCACCGGAGCGCTCGCACCACTGCTCGACGGCCAGCTGCACACCCGTACCCGCAACGAACCGCTACTGCCTCTGCGCGGTCTGTATCAGGCCTTCGCCCGCAATTCCGGATAAACCTCTTGTGCCCTTGAGATGATCGGGATCACTATGTAGGCAGCTGCATTGGGGGGAACCATGAGAGCTGCTTATCGAGTGCTGGCCGGTCTCGTCGCGATCGGCGTGGTGTTGCAGGCGATGTTCATCGCATGGGGATTCTTCACGGTGGGCAAGAACATCGACGGCGGGGCGGTGTTCGACAAGAACACCACTGATCCCAGCGGACTGTCGCTGCACGGCATCTTCGGGACGACGATCATCCCGATCGTCGCGTTGCTGCTGCTGATCGTCTCGTTCTTCGCGCACGTCCAGGGCGGTGTCAAATGGGCGCTGTACGTCGTCGGACTCCTCGTACTGCAGATCGCGCTCGCGTTCGCGTCGTTCGGCGCGCCGGTGGTCGGCCTGCTGCACGGGCTGAACGCGTTCGCCCTGGCGGCGGTGGCGGGCCTGGCGGCCCGGCGCGCGGCGGGCGCCGACCAACCGGTCGCCGGCACGAAGACCACCGTCTAGATGCCGTTGGCAACAAAACTGGCCGGCCGGCGGGCAATCAGCCCGAGTAGATCGGGCGGCCGACGGTGAGCGCTGTTCGGAGTGCGTCGGGTAGGGCGTTGAACACGGAGTCCGGCTGGGTGCCGGTGGCGTCGAGGGTCTTGGAGAAGAAGGCGCGGGCGGCCGCGGCGAGGGCGACGTCGAGTACGTCGGCGTCGGTCAGGCCGACCGCCTTCAGCTCGTCGACGTCCGCCTGCGTGACGGTGTCGGCGCCCAGCGCGACCTGACGCGCGAACGCCATCACCGCACGGTCGACCGGGTCGTTCGCCGGCTCGGCGGCCAGGGCCGCAACCTCCTCGGCGGTGTAGAACTTGTCCGCCAGTACCTCCCCGTGCGCGAGGCTGCAGTAGCTGGACTTGAGCGCGGTCGCCGCGGCCAGCGTGGCGAGTTCGTAGCGGCGCAGGTCCATCGATTGTTTGATTGCGCCGTTCAGCTGTTTCCACGCTTCGTACACGGCAGGGCGCGCAGCGAAGGTGTGGACGAAGTTGGGCACGTGCCCGGCTGCTGCCCGGTTCGCCTCGAAGAATGCGGCATCGTCGGGCGTGCTGATGAAAGCCATCGCGATTCCCCCTCTGTGGCTTCTCTCACGGTAGGTCCGGCATACCGATCCGGCAACGGGTGTGGTCCGTGGACACCGGGTACTGGGTATGGTTCACCCGGTCAGTCGTGAGGCGGAGGTGGTCGGAGTGCGGCGTGGGATCGGGAGACGCGCCCTGGCCGTAGCGCTGGCGGTAGTGGTGGGGGCGTCCTGCCTGACTGCCTGTGCCTCGGACCCGGCGCCGACCGACGTCGCGGTGGCCTGGGCGCCGAACGGCCGCCCGGCGGTCGTGGTGACCTGGAAGGACACCGGCCGGCCGAACCGGATCACGATCGAGGGCGTGCTCAGCGAGAGCCCGTCGTACGTCAAGTACATCCCGGCCGGCGACCCGAACCGGTGGGAGATCCCGACCGCGGAGTTCCCGCCCGACGGGAACTACCGGGTCGTGGTGGCCACCGGTACGTCGCAGGGCGGCGTGACCAGCAAGCCGTCCAAGTCGCCGGTCTTCGACACCGACGGGCCGGTGCGCCCGAGCGGGGCGACCGTGGCACAGCAGGGCCGCGGGGTGCTGATCCGCTGGTCGGTGCCGGTCGCGCCGCAGGACTTCACGCCGAACGACCCGCTGGACTCCCACGGCAAGAAGACCCAGCGGTACGTGCCGATGATCGGCCGCCCGGGTCAGATGCTGAAGGCGATCGGCCCGGCGACCACCGCGAACCAGCAGCTGATCAAGAGCATCAAACCGCCGTACGTCTTCCAGCTCCGCGCCCAGAACGAGTGGAGCGCCCGCACCGGCGGCGAAGTCCTCGGGCTGACCAGCACGATCAGCGGCGTGGTCCCGCCGAAGGCGCAGTACGGCGTCTCGATCCGGGCCCGTGGACGGGTCATCCTGCAGCAGGTCTCGTGCGACCTCGAGTCGCCGTGCATCACCCAGCGTGCGACACCGGCCGGCGTACCGGTCGTGGTCCTGACGCAGGTCACGCCCGACGCCCGCTGGACCCCGGCGGCCCGTGGCGCGACGACCGCGGGCGGGTACTACGACATCGCCGTACCGACGTCCGGGAGCCGGCCGTACAAGATCAGCGTGCCGGTGACGGCCAAGGGCGGATCGTTCACGGGTACGTCGACCAGCAGGCCGGGGTACACCAAGACCGTCGTGCGGATCACGTCCGCCGGGTTCGCGGGCGGTGACACCGCGGTCAAGCACGGCTCGACGGTGACCGTGTCGGTGGCGGTGCAGCCGGCCATGAACACGACCGCGATGCTGCAGGCCTGGAACCGGCAGACCCGGCGGTGGATGCCCGCGAAGGCACTGGCGATGCGGAGCGGGCGGGCCGCGCTGGCGTTCAAGGCCGCGCAGCCGGGGGACTTCGTCTACCGGATCGTGGTGCCGGGCGGGATGATGTTCGGCCGGCCGATGGACGGGATCACCACGCCCGGGCTGCAGCTACACGTCCGCTGACTCGACGGCGGCCGTCTCCGCGGCGGACGCCTGCTCGCGACGGCGCTTGCGGACCTTGTGTACGACGTACAGCCCGACCGCGACCACCGCGACCGCGATCAGCGCGCCGACCGAGACCCGGCCGAAGATCTTGTCGGCGTTGTCGCCGATCTTGTACGCGACGACGCCGATCGTGGTCGCCCAGGCGATCCCGCCGGCCGCGTTCGCGGCCAGGAACCGCGGGTAGTGCATCCGCAGCATGCCGGCCATCGGGCCCGCGAAGATCCGCAGCAGCGCGACGAACCGGCCGAAGAACACCGTCCAGACGCCGTACTTGTGGAAGTACTTCTCCGCCCGGGCGATCCGGTCCTCGGAGAAGTGGTGGAACCGCCGGCCGAGCCGCTCGAACAGGCTGCGGCCCGCCTTCCGGCCGATGAAGTACCCGATCGAGTCGCCGACGATCGCGCCCAGCGCGGCCGCCAGGATGACGAACTCGATCTTCAGGTGGTGCTGGGAGGCGAGCAGCGCGGCCGCGATCAGCGTCGTCTCACCCGGCAGCGGCACCCCCATGCTCTCCACACCGATGACGAGTCCGACCACGAGGTACGCCAGTACGGCGACGCCGGTCGGGATGGCGATGGCCTGAGCGAGCAGCAGAGGTTCCCCCATGTACCCATAGTGACATCGGGGGGCAACCGATTAGGTGCGGGGGCAACTATCTCGGGGTGATTTCAGGGTTGTGCCCGTTCTCCGAGGGAACCTTCGGGGTCTCGGTCTCGCCGCTGAACGCCTT
>NZ_DASRVN010000301.1:0-11439 GCF_035655035.1 Kribbella sp.
CCGTTCAGGGTCGCGGCCAGGTTCAGCGTCACCGCCTTGTCGCCGAGGTTGCGGTACGTCAGCGTCTTGGTGACCGGCGTGTCGTCGCCGTGCGGCCACACCGCGGTACCGAAGGAGACGTCGCCGGGCTCCGCGATCACGGTCTGTTTGATGCCCTTGGCAACATCCACCCGGCCGGCGCCCTGCTCGAACGCGGTCTGGTCCGCGGCCGGCTTGGCCGAACCCATCAGCGCGCCCTTGAGCTCGGCGGCCTTCCAGTTCGGGTGTTCCTGCGCCAGGATCGCGGCCGACCCGGCGACGTGCGGGGTCGCCATCGACGTACCGTCGAGCCGCAGGTACCGGTCGCCGACCGGCTCGCCGATCACCGAGTCCTTCGCCTTCGCGGCGACGATCGACACTCCGGGCGCGCTGATGTCCGGCTTCACCGCGCCGTCGCCGATCCGCGGGCCGCGGCTGGAGAAGTCGGCCAGCCCGTTCTGCTTGTCCACCGCGCCGACGGTGAGTGCGGCGTCCGCGCTGCCGGGTGAACCGATCGTGCGCTCGTTCGGGCCGTCGTTGCCGGCCGCGATCACGAACAGCGTGCCGGTCTCGGCGGTCAGCCGGTTCACGGCCTCCTCGAGCGGGTCGATGCCCGGGGTGTCGGTGCCGCCGAGGCTCAGGTTCACCACCTTCGCCTTGATGTCCTTCGCGGCCCATTCCATCCCGGCCAGGATCGCGGAGTCCTGACAGCTGCCGCCGTCGTCGCAGACCTTGCCGTCGTACAGCCGCGCGTCCGGGGCGACGCCCTTGTACTTCCCGTTCGACGCGGCCGCCGTACCGGCGATCGTTGAGGCGACGTGGGTGCCGTGGCCGAAGTGGTCGCCGTCCGGCGCGTCGGTGAAGTTCTTCATCCCGACGACCTGGGTCGCCAGGTCCGGGTGCGACTTGTCGATGCCGGTGTCCAGGACCGCGACCGGTACGCCCTTGCCGGTGTACCCGGCCTTCCAGGCGGTCGGCGCACCGATCTGCGGCACCGACTGGTCCAGCGTGACCTTTCGCTTGCCGTCCAGCCACACCTTGTCGATCCCGGTGCTGTTCAGCACCTTGGCGTCCTTGGTCACCTTCAGCGCGGCGCCGTTGATCACCGGCAACTGCCGCGCGACGGTCGCTCCCGGTACGGCGGAGCGCTGCTGGGCGGTCCCGCGATACGTGACGATCAGCGGCATGGTGCCGCTGTCGTACCCGTCCTTGATCAGCCCGGTCACGTCGAACAGCCGGGTGTCGAGCTTCCCCTCGGCCAGGCGTGCGCGGACGTCCGACGGTACGACGTACAGGTGGTTCTGCTCGCGGTACGAGCTGAACGCGATCTTGGTCCGGCCGGTCCCGGGCGTGATCGACGCGCGCGTCGGGTCGCCACCCAGCAGCGTCACCCGGTCGCCGGTGATCAGCGTGACGCTGCGGTCGGATCCTTTCGCTTGCGCAGCCGGCTGGGCGTGCGGCCCGGCGGCTGCCTGGCCCGGCAGTCCTAACCCTAGAGCGGCGATCGAAGCGACGGCGGCTACGCCGATGCGCCTCGATCGTGGTGTGGATACCACGATGAGTCCCTCCCGATCGTTGTCCTCACATCGGGCCGCACCAGACCACTTACGGAGCGAAGTTGGGCGGCCACTCACCGGTAGATGTCCGGGACCAGGCGAAAGGTTGCCAGCAACCACGTGCCACGGCAGGTTCCTGCCTGGCTACTGCCTGCTAGGGCGCGAGCAGAGCCGGGGACTGTCCGGCCGCGGTGAGGGACGCGGCGACGAAGCCGTTCGCCTTCAGCTCCTCGATCAGGTCACGGAGGTACGCGACCGTCTCGTCGCGCTTGTCCTTCGTCGTACCGACAGCCTGCTGGATCTGCATGAACCGCTCGTCGATCAGCCGGAGGTCCTGGTGCTCGGCGACGTACCGCGTGATCGGCTGCCGGATCCCGGCCGCCACCTCGAGGCCCTCGGCGCGGAACACGTCGACGCCGTCGGAGCCCCGGACGATCGTGGCGTGCCGAACGGTCCGGGTCAGGTACAGGTCGTACGCCGAGCCCTGCTTCACGCCGATCCGTACATCCGACGCGTCCACGTCGGCGACGGTGGTCAGCGCGGAGTCCTGCGGTACGGCGAAGACGCCCTCGATCACGACGTACGGCGCGGTGAACGCCACCTCGGCCGCGCGCGCCGGCTCGATCGCGAGGAAACAGAGGTCCGCCTGCCCGGTGGTCAACGCCTCGAACGACTTGCGGGCGGCGTCGAAACAGACCAGCTCCAACGGCAGGTCCAGCCGCTTCGCCAGCTCCCGCGCGATGTCGACGGTGACCCCTGCCGGCGCGTCCGGCGTACCTTGCGCGAGCACCGGATTCCCGAGGTTGATCGAGGCACGCAGGACACCAGTGGGCGCGAGGTCGGCGGCAACAGTCGTCATACCGGCGACCCTATCCGGGCGCGTGGACCGAGCCCTGGACGACTGATGGATCTCGTCAGTTGTCCCGTAGTCTGCGGTGCGTGGAAATCGGTGCGCTGGTGGATCGGTTCGGGGCTGACAGGGCGTCCGTGGTGCATCTTGGGCATTCGGCGGCGACTGTGGTTCGGCTGGAGCGATCCTCGGAACGGCTGTATTACAAGGCCGGCCAGGGGGTCGGCGTGGAGGCGGATCGCCTGGCGTGGCTGGGCGCGGCTGGGTTTCCTTGCCCGCGAATTGTTGATCTGGGCAACAACTGGATGCTGACCGCGGAGCTGGGTGGGCGGGACGCCTCGCAGCCGTGGGCGGCGGGTGACCGTCCGGCGGTGCTGGCGGCCATCGCGGACGGGTTGCGGGCGCTGGATTCGCTGACCGGCTGTCCGTTCCGGTCGCCGTTCCCCGGTTCGGGGGATGCGGTGACGCACGGAGACTACGCGGCGCCGAACGTTTTCGTCGATCCGGTGACGCTGCGGTTCAGCGGCGTACTGGACGTCAGCGGGCTCGGCACCGGCGATCGGTACGTGGACCTCGCGCTGATGGTCAAGAGCCTCCGCGGCGGACTGAATCCGCAGTACGGCGGGCTTCCCGCGGCGCGGCGGTTCGTCGAGCTGTACGGCGGGGACCCGGACGACCCGCGGATCGAGCACTACATCACGCTCGACGACACCTACTTGCCCTGATACGCGCGGCGGTACGCGCTCGGCGTGGTGTGCAGCGCGGCCCGGAACCGGCGTCGCAGGTTGGTCGCCGACGAGAGCCCCACACGGGCCGCGATCGCCTCCACGGAAAGCTCTGTTTCCTCCAGCAGAACACGTGTTCTCGCGATCCGCTGCGCCAGCAACCACTGCCCCGGCGAAACCCCCAGCTGCTCCCCGAACCGCCGCGCCAGCGTCCGCTGCGAAACGCTCCCCCGCCGCGCCAGATCCTCGACGGTGATCACGTCACCCAACCGTTCCACTGCCCATTCCAGGACGGCTGCCAGCGATTCACCACGAGTACCTTCGGACTCCTCCTCGGAGCGGTACTGCGTCTGGCCGCCTTCGCGATGCGGTGGCATCACCATCCGGCGCGCCACGCGGGCGGCGTACCCGGCCCCGAGATCCCGGCGTACCAGATGCAGGCAGAGATCGATCCCGGTCCCCGACCCGCCGCTGCTCGCCACGTCCCCGTGGTCGACGTACAGCACCTCGGCATCGACCTCCACCTCCGGGAACCGTCGCTGCAACTCGTCCGCATACCGCCAGTGCGTTGCGACCCGCCGCCCGTCCAGCAGCCCGGTGGCGGCCAGCAGGTACGCACCCGAGCAGATGCTCACCAACCGGGCACCCCGCCGATGGGCGCGCCGCAACGCCCGCACCACCTGGTCCGACGGCTCGCGATTGATCGGCAGCCACCCCGGCACGACGATCGTGTCGGCGCGGTCGAGCGCCCGCAGCCCCGATCGGACCACCATGTCGAACCCCTCGGTGGTCCGTACGTTTCCCGGCACCTCCGTGCAGACCCCGAACCGGTACGGCGGATCCCGGAACACCACCGCCGCGCACCCGAACTCGAAACTCGCCTGCGGAGCGGTGACCAGCGCGACGACGCGATGCATGGCAGAAAAGTACCTGATCGGGACTATTCAGACGCTGGGTGCTGGCCCTGGACAGCGCCAGGATCGAGGCATGGAGAAATACGAGTGGGCGTCCGTCGACGACGCACCGGTCCGCGAACTCTTCCCCGGCATCCGGCTCCGGCCGCTGTGGTCCGGTGCCGTCGCGAAGGCGTTCGTACTGCAGATGGATCCCGGATCAGCCTGGGAGGGCATCGACGTACACGACCCCGGTCCGGAGGAGGTCTTCGTCGTCGACGGCGTCTTCAACGACGGTGAACGCGACTACCCGGCCGGTTCGTTCATCCACGCCCCGGCCGGGTCGTCCCACGTCCCGCAGTCCACCGCGGGCTGCACGCTGTTCCTGTTCTACCCCGAGGGTTAGGCCTCGGTACTGCGGAGTTCGGTCGGAGCGCCGTGCACCGCGGGGATCGTGCCGAGCTTGCCGGCCTGGAAGTCCTCGAACGCCTGGATCACCTCGGCGCGGGTGTTCATCACGAACGGCCCGGCCATCGCGACCGGCTCCCGGATCGGGCGGCCGCCGATCACCAGGACGTCGAGGTTCGGCTCGGCCTGCGGCTGGGAGGTGCTTGCCGCCGTACGAATGACGTCGCCCGCGCCGAAGACGGCCAGTTGGCCCTTGCGGATCGGGCGTCGCTCGGCGCCGACCGTACCCTGACCGGCCAGCACGTAGACGAGCGCGTTGTAGTCCGGCTGCCACGGCAGCACCAGCTCAGCGCCCGGGCTGACCGTGGCGTGGACCAGGGTGATCGGCGTGTGCGTCGTACCGGGACCGTCATGTCCGTCGACCTGACCGGCGATGACCCGGATCAGCGAGCCTCCGTCCGGCGTGGACAGCAGAGCGGAGTCGCCGCCACGGATGTCCTGGTACCGCGGCGGCGCCCACTTGAGCGCCTTCGGCAGGTTCACCCAGAGCTGGATGCCGTGGAACAGGCCGCCGCTGGTCACGAGGTGCTCGGGCGGCGTCTCGATGTGCAGCAGGCCGCTGCCGGCTGTCATCCACTGGGTGTCGCCGTTGGAGATCACGCCGCCGCCACCGTTGGAGTCCTGGTGCTCCATGATGCCGTCGAGCATGTACGTGACGGTCTCGAAGCCGCGGTGCGGGTGCCACGGGGTGCCCTTCGGCTCGCCCGGCGCGTACTCGACCTCACCCATCTGGTCCATGTGGATGAACGGGTCCAGGTCGCGCAGATCCACGCCGGCGAAGGCACGGCGTACCGGAAAGCCCTCACCTTCGTACCCGCTCGGCGCCGACGTCACCGACTTGACGGGACGCTCACGCACGACGGCCGGGTCCTGCGGGCTGATCCGGGGCAGGACGGTGATGTCGCTGACGGTCACGGCGGGCATGGTGTCTCCTCGCTGGGTTGGTAGTTCAAGAATAAACTATCTGCTCGAACGGCGGCAAGCGGAGGTGTATTCCCGGCTCACAGCGACCTCCCAGCCGCGGCCCAGGGTCGTCGGAGACCCAGTTGGCACCGTCGTCAGTGGAAGCCGTCCCCGCGAACTGGAGCTGACCATGACGACACTGCTCGACCGCCCAGCGGAACCCCGGACCCCGGCGCAACCGCCCGGCCGACTCCGGCGACTGTTACGCGGCCCGGCTCAGCAGTCGGCGTACGTCCGGCGGGCCGCGCTGGCGATGCTGATCGGTACGGCGTTCCTGTACCTGTGGAACCTGACCGCGTCCGGGTACGGGAACAGCTTCTACGCCGCCGCCGAACAGGCCGGGACACAGAGCTGGAAGGCGTGGCTGTTCGGGTCGCTCGACGCCGGGAACGCGATCACCGTCGACAAACCGCCGGGCGCGTTGTGGGTGGCGACCGCTTTCGCGCGGGTGTTCGGGTTCAACAGCTTCACGGTGCTCGCGCCGCAGGCGTTCATGGGGATCGGTGCGGTCGGGCTGCTGTACTTGACCGTTCGCCGGGTCGCCGGGCCGGTCGCCGGACTCGCTGCCGGTACTGCGCTGGCGTTGACGCCGGTCGCCGTGCTGATGTTCCGCTTCAACAACCCGGACGCGTTGCTGGTGCTGCTGCTGGTCGCCGCGGCGTACTTCGTCGTACGCGCGCTGGAGCGGGCGTCGACGCGGTGGTTGCTGCTGGCGGGCGTGGCGATCGGGTTCGCGTTCCTGACGAAGATGGGGCAGGCGTTCCTGGTACTGCCGGCGTTCGGGCTGGTGTACCTGATCGCGGCGCCGACATCGCTGCGGAAGCGGTTGCTGCAGCTGGCCGGGGCGTTCGGCGCGGTGGTCGTGAGTGCTGGGTGGTACGTCGCGCTGGTGGAGTTGTGGCCGGCTTCGAGTCGTCCTTATATCGGTGGATCGACCAACAATTCGCTGCTGGAGCTGGCGCTCGGGTACAACGGGCTGGGTCGGTTGCTCGGTGGGTCCGGGAACGGCGGCGGTGGGGGTGGTGGCGGCGGTGGTGGCGGTCTCGGGAATACCGGGTTCGGCGGGAGTACCGGGATCGGGCGGATGTTCGGTACCGCGTTCGGGACCGAGATCTCGTGGTTGTTGCCGGCGGCACTGATCGCGCTGGCCGGTGGGCTGTGGGTACGGCGGCGGGCGCCGCGGACGGACCTGCTGCGTGCCGGATTCGTACTGTGGGGCGGCTGGCTGCTGGTCACCGGCGCGGTGTTCAGCTTCATGAGCGGGACGATCCACCCGTACTACTCGGTCGCACTGGCACCGGCGATCGGCGGCCTGGTCGGCATGGGTTTGTGGGTCGGCCGCAGGCACCGGTGGTTGCTGGCCGCAATGATCCTGCCGACGGCGGCCTGGGACTACGTACTCCTCACCCGGACACCGACGTTCGCTCCGTGGGCGAAGTACACGATCATCGCCGCCGCCGTCCTGTCCACCCTGCTACTCCTCCTCGGCAAGCACCTCCGCCGAGCCCTCCCCGCCACCATCCTGGCCACCACCCTCGCCCTGACCCTAGGCACCACCACCTACGCCGTCACCACCGCCACCCAACCCCACACCGGCTCCATCCCCACCGCCGGCCCAACCTCAAGCGCCATAGGCGGTCCAGGTGGAGGCATGGGCGGCGGAACAGGCGGCCCGGGTGGCAGCATGCGCGGCACCCCACCCTCAGCCACCCAGCCAAACTCCACCAGCCCCGGCCCCACCGGCACAACCGGAACAGGCTCCACCGGCGCGGGCTCCACCGGCGCGGGCTCCACCGGCACGGGCTCCACCGGAGGTGCGGGTATGAGAGGAGGAGGAATGGGCGGTGACGCCTCAGCCAGCAGCGAACTGACGGCTCTCCTCTCGAAAACCACCACAACCTGGGCCGCCGCCACCAACGGCTCCCAGTCCGCCGCCTCCCTCGAACTGGCAACCGGCAAATCCGTCATAGCCATCGGCGGCTTCAGCGGCACCGACAACGCCCCCACCCTCACCCAGTTCAAACAGTGGGTCTCCGAAGGCAAAATCACCTACTACATAGCCGGCGGCCAGAGCGGCGGCGGCCCAGGCGGCGGCTCCTCAGCCGCGACCGAGATCCAGTCCTGGGTCCAGTCCACCTACACCGCCGCCACCGCAGGCACGACCACCATCTACAAACTCACCTCCTGAAACCCGGCCGGGCGGCCCTCACCGCCCGGCCGGCCCAAGCCGGACCGCCACCACTCACCAACCACCCACCCCACCGTCCCACCGGCCTCCCCGCGCCTGGCGACCAGGGACGCCCGTGCGTTGGTAGGTGGCGGATGTCCACGCCATCACAATCACCCCACCGCACGCCCGCCCCGCTCAGCCGCCCGCCGTGGCGCCGATTGTGATGGCGTGGCGATCCGCGAACAGCAGCCGGACCCGCGCGTGGGAGACTCTTCGGGTGACGGCGCAGATCTTGGACGGTAAGGCGACGGCGGCGGCGATCAAGGACGAGTTGAAGGTCCGGGTCGCGAAGCTGGCCGAGCAGGGTGTGGTGCCCGGGCTCGGGACGATTCTGGTCGGGGACGACCCGGGCAGCCGGGCGTACGTGGCCGGCAAGCACCGGGACTGCGCGGCGGTCGGGATCTCCTCGATCCAGGTCGAGCTGCCGGCGACCGCGACCCAGGACGAGATCGCGGCGAAGGTACGGGAGCTCAACGAGAATCCGGACTGCACCGGCTTTATCGTCCAGCTCCCCCTCCCGAAGCACGTCGACACGAACACGATCCTCGGGCTGATCGACCCGGCGAAGGACGCGGACGGACTGCACCCGGTCAGCCTCGGCAAGCTGGTGCTCGGGCAGGACGGACCACTGCCGTGTACGCCGAAGGGCTGCGTCGAGCTCCTCCGGCGGTACGACGTACCGATCGCCGGCGCGCACGTGGTCGTCGTCGGGCGGGGCGTGACCGCGGGGCGCCCGATGGGGCTGCTGTTCACCCGGCGGAGCGAGAACGCGACCGTGACGCAGTGCCACACCGGTACGAAGGACCTGGGCGCGGTGGTGCGTACGGGCGACATCGTGATCGCGGCCGCGGGTTCGGCCGGGCTGATCACGGCGGACATGGTGAAGCCCGGCGCGGTACTGCTCGACGTCGGCACCAGCCGGAGCGCCGAGGGCAAGATCGTCGGCGACATCGACCCGGCGGCCCGCGAGCAGGCGGCGTGGATCGCCCCGATGCCCGGCGGGATCGGCCCGATGACCCGCGCGATGCTGCTCAGCAACGTGGTCGAGGCCGCGGAAGCCGGCCTCCCCCGGTGAACCGGACGGGTGTGACGTGCTGATGGCAGGCGAGGCCCAGCGCCGGAGCCAGTGGCCGCTGGCGTTGTCACTCCTGGTCGCGCTGACCGGGCTGGTCGTGCTCTGGTTCTACAACTGGCGCAACGGCGTCCTGATCTTCGCCGGCGCGGTAGGCCTCGCCGGCGTCCTCCGAGCCACCCTCACCGACACCGCCGCCGGCCTCCTCCACGTCCGCGGCCGCATGTTCGACACCACCTTCCTCCTCCTCACCGCCACCGCCATCGCCATCCTCGGCCTGATCGTCCCCAACTGATCAGCGGTTAGTAGTTTTGGGTTCTAGAACCTAGGGGTACTATCGTACTCCGATGGCGTTCACGATCGTCTACACCGACGACTGCTACAAATGGCTCCACCAGTTACCGCGGACCGAACGTTCGCGGGTGCTGGCCCGGTCAATCTGATCGCACAACAGGGCCCAGGCCTTGGCAGACCGGTGGTGGAAACGATCAAGGCCTCACGTCACCAGAACATGAAGGAGCTGCGAAGCGGCACGATCCGGGTTCTGTTCGCGTTCGATCCGGTGCGGCAAGCGGTGCTGCTGATCGGCGGTGACAAGGTCGGGCAGTGGGAGGCGTGGTACCGGAGGAACATCCCGATCGCCGACGATCTCTACGACGAGTGGCTGGACGAGCTCGAGAAGAACGAGGATTCCTGACTCGGAGGGAGGAGGACATGGTGAAGTACAGAACGCATGAAGAGGTGCTGGCCGAGTTCGTCACGACAGCTGAGGACGAGGCCGAGGTCGCCGCTTTCGAGGAAGAGGCACTGGCCGAGGTGCGTGCGCACCGGCTCGCGGATCTGCGTCAACAGCACGGCCTCACCCAGACCGACGTCGCCGACCGGCTGCACATCACACAGACCGCGGTCTCCAAGATCGAGCGCGGCGAGCTCGCCCGATCCGAACTGAGCACCATCCGACGGTACGTCGAAGCACTAGGAGGCAAGCTCGAGATCGTCGCCGACTTCGGCGACGAACGCCTCGTACTCGGCTGAGCAGACGACCGCCCGCGGCTGTGCCGGATAATTGGGCGGATGCTGACGATTCGGGCTGCGGTGGGTGGGGACGGCCCCGAGGTTGCGCGGGTTTATGTGGACTCGTGGAACGACGGGTTCGGGGAACTGATGCCGGTTGCGGTGCTGGATGAGCGGCGGGTGGCGCGGTGGACGGAGACTGTTGCTGGGGGCAACTGGTGGGTGGCTGAGGTGGACGGGGTGCTGGCCGGGTTCGTGGGTATCGGGCCCAGCCGGGATCCGGTGGATCCGGCGCTCGGTGAGCTCGACACGATTGCCGTCGACCGCCCGTACTGGCGTCAGGGTGTGGGGACCGCGCTGATGACGAAGGCGCTGGAGGAGTTGGGAAAGCAGTACGACGAAGCAATCCTGTGGACCCTGGCGAACTACCCACAAGCTCAGAACTTCTACCTCAAGACCGGTTGGACGCTCACCACACACACCCGCGACGAGGGCCACCAGGTGTCGTATCGTCGCAGCTTCAGGTAAGTGCGATCAGAGCGTCGGCGATTGAGCCGCGCCAGCAGGCGCGATCGTGGCCGCCGTTGAACTCGGAGTACTGCACGTCGTAGCCCTTGCTGCGCAGGATCGTCCGCAAGTGCCGGTTCGCGACCAGGATCGACGGGCCGCGACCGGGCGTCTGCCCGCGTTCCTGGAGGCCGGCCTCCAACCAGAACCGCACCGGCCGCCGCTCCGCCGCGGCGTACTGCCGGGTCAGCCATTCGTGCTCGTCCTCGCCGTCGGGACGCCACCAGAACGATCCCGACTGAGAGATGACGTTGCCGAACACATCCGGTCGTCGCAGCGCGGCGAAGGCGGCGGCCTGCCCGCCGTGGCTCTGGCCGGCAACGATCGTGCGCGCGGGATCGCCCGTGATTCGGTAGCGCTCGCGCACCCACGGCAGCAGCTCGTCCGTGAGGTACTCCAGGAACGGCGCACCGCACGGGAGCTCGCGGTTCCGGACTTCCTGGGTCAGGCTGTCGACGAGTACGGCGATCATCGGCGGGATCCGGCCTGCCTCGATCAGGTTGTCGAGGATCGTGGGCATCGGCATCGGGCCGAGCACCGTGTCACCGTCGAAGAGCACAAGGAACGGAAGCGGCTCCGCGTCAGGCACGTAGCCCCTCGGTGTGTACGCCCAGATCCGCCGCTCGTTGCCGAGTACCTCGTCGACGGCCAGGCGGTACGTGCAGCGAAGATCTGAGCGGACCCGGAAGGTCAGGTACCAGACGTCAGTACCTGCCAGGTGCTGCATCACGTTGACCGGCGGGTCCCAACCGGCCGGCCCGCCGAAGACCGAGACGTCCGACACGGGCTCGCGGGCCCGATACAGGAACGTCAGCCAGACGTCCCCGTCCGACGCCGGTTCGACCACCGGGGTTCCCTGCTCTGTGACCTCGGTCCAGAACTCGGCTGTCCGATCCGGATCGAGTTCCTGCAGGCGGGGGCTCTCGATCCGGTCGGACATCGCGGTTCAGTGGAAGAAGTGGCGGGTTCCGGTGAAGTACATGGTGATGCCGGCCTTGGTGGCGGCCTCGATGGCGGCTTCGTCGCGGATGGAGCCGCCGGGTTGGACTACTGCTTTGACGCCGCCTTCGATGAGGACCTCCA
>NZ_DASRVN010000302.1:0-2691 GCF_035655035.1 Kribbella sp.
CAGGACGCTTCGGACGAGCTTCAGGGCGAGGTACGGCGCCGGTTGCTGACCTCCGGGCGGGTGCTGATCGGCCGCACCAAGCTGCCCGGCTCGGGGAAGGTCGCGCTGAAGCTCACCTTGCTGAACCCGAACGCCACCGTGACGGACATCGAGGAGCTGCTGGACCAGGTCGTTGCTACCGGCCTCGACGTCCTGACCGGCGAAGGAGCCGCGTGAGTACTGCCGTCGCCGCACATCTGAACGCGATCCTGCGCTGCTACACCCGGGAGTCCGCCGTACCGGTCGCCGTCGGATTGTTGACAATCGACAGTGGACAATCGACAGTCACCGCGCGCCTAGAGCACGCCTCGCGGACCGGGCTGCACCAGTTCACCGACGTACTGCTGGACGGCGTACCGCCGACGCCTGCTCCGGGAGATCGCGGACGCCGTACTGCGATCCGAACCGGACTGCACCCGGATCGTGGCGGAGCCGGACATCGAGAACACGCCCTCCCTCCGTGCGTTCGAGGCGGCGGGTTTCGTCCAGCACGGGGAGCTACGGCTTCCCGAGAAGACAGCAGTACTGATGGTCCGTCCCCGGACCGCGCAGGAGGCATGAGATGTACGACGTGATCGCGATCGGCTGCGGGCCGTTCAACCTCGGACTGGCCGCGCTGGCGGACGGTGTGGACGACGTACGGCTGGCTGTGCTCGACAGCCGGCCCGAGTTCACCTGGCATCGCGGGCTGATGTTCGACGACGCGATGCTGCAGGTGTCGTTCCTGGCGGACCTGGTCAGCCTGGTGGAGCCGGCACACCACCTGTCGTTCTTGTCCTATTTGAAGGACAACGACCGGCTCTACCAGTTCTACGTGCGGGAGAAGTTCCACCCGACGCGACGGGAGTACGAGGCGTACCTGCGGTGGTGTGCGGCCCAGCTGGAGTCGCTGCACTTCGGGCATCACGTACGGTCGGCCGAGTGGAACGGGTCCGCGTTCGAGCTGACCGTGGAGCGCGGGGACGCCGTTGAGCACTTCGAGGCGCGGCACCTGGTGGTTGGTGTCGGCACCGAGCCTTTCGTACCTGCCGCGCTGGCTGGGCTGCCTGTTGACAGGTTCCTGCACTCGGCGGACTACCTGTTCCGTCGGGACGACCTCCTGCGTGCGGGGCGTGTGACGGTAGTCGGTTCCGGGCAGTCGGGTGCTGAGTGCGCACTGGACCTGCTGCGCGCAGCAGGTCCTGCTGTGTCGTGGCTGACCCGTACGCCGTCGTTCGCGCCGCTGGACTACTCCAAGCTGGTGCTGGAGATGACGACACCGTCGTACGTCGACTACTTCCATGCGTTGGGCGAGCCAGTACGCGACCGACTGGTCAAGGAGCAGTGGCGGCACTACAAGGGCATCTCGTCGGAAACCCTGGACGATATCCACGACGTCTTGTACACCAGGGATCTGACGGCGGAGCTCTTGTGTGGGGTGGCCGTTGTGTCCGCTGTAGCGCGTGCTGATGGTCTGGAGCTGACCATGCTGCACGCAGACAGCGAGAAGACGTTCCAGCACACTACGGACGCTGTGGTTGCAGCGACGGGCTACCGGAACCGTCCGCTGCCCTTTATGGAGTCGTTGCAGGACAAGCTCGACCACGACGCTGCAGGTCGGTGGGTCATCAACCGCGACCACAGCGTGCGTGGTGAGTTGGATGGGCGTGTTTTTGTCGCGAACGCGGACCTGCACAGCCACGGCGTCGCCGCACCGGACCTCGGCATCGGTGCGGTACGCAACGCGGGCATCCTGAACAGCGTTACCGGTCGTGAGGTGTTCCGGCTGCCCAAGTCGACCGCGTACACGACGTTTGCGATCCCCGGATGAGCACTGGGATGAGTACTTGGACGCGGTGCTCATCAGAGGCTGGCGGGTCCATCCGGCGTACGACGGCCGGCATCCTCGGCAACGACGAGAGTGAACCCGCTACGGACCCGGTCCAGTTCTTCGTCGACGCGGCCGACGTACTGGGAGTGGATGGGTCCACCGTGGCCGGGTACGTTGCGGAGCTCACCAGCACGCTGGCGGCCGACGTACGGATCGCTGAGACCGCCGTACCGGCTGCTGAGCTGCTGGAGGTCCACCACAGCCGCCTGGAAGGGCACTTGACCGGACACCCGCTCCTGGTGGCCAACAAGGGCCGTCAGGGCTTCTCCGCCGCCGACAGCGAGCAGTACGCCCCAGAGGCACGTACTCCGCTGCACCTGGTGTGGCTCGCCGTACGCCGTGGCCTCGCCGAGTTCCGTGGTACGCCGGAACTGTCCGAGCACGCCGTACTAGCCAGAGAGCTGGACCCGGCCACGGTGTCGGCGTTCCGGGCCCAGCTGGACGACCCGGACGCGTACGTCTGGCTGCCGTGCCACCCGTGGCAGCTCGACCACGTCGTACGCACGCGGTGGGCGCGGGAGCTCGCGACCGGCGAGATCGTCGTACTGGGGGAGAGCCCCGACGAGTACCTGCCCACGCAGTCGATGCGCACGATGGTGAACATCTCGAACCCTTCGCGCTACCAGGTCAAGCTCCCCCTCAAGATCCTCAACACCTCGGTCTACCGCGGCATCCCCGAGCACTGCACGCTCGCCGCCCCGATGATCACCCAGTGGCTCCGCGGCCTCTGGTCCCGCGACGACGTGTTCCGCGCGCTCGGCACCGAACTCCTCGGCGAGGTC
>NZ_DASRVN010000303.1:0-21465 GCF_035655035.1 Kribbella sp.
CGTGGACGGGTCGACCGTCGGCGACATCACCGAGACCTCGCTGAAGGACCGCCGGATCCTCGGCGACGAGGGCTTCATCTCGGTGATCGCGGTGATGGACTCCGTCACCGGCAAGCTGACCGCCGGGCCGGAGATCCAGGCCCGCGGGTTCGCCGAGGACGACACCGTGTTCGACGACCTGAAGCCGCGGATCGAGGCCGAGATCGAGAAGGCGATCGGTGGCGGCGTCGACGACATGTACCAGTTGCAGCAGGTGATCCGCCGGGTGGTCGGCAAGTGGGTCAGCGACACCCACCGGCGCCGTCCGATGATCATCCCGGTCGTTGTGGAAAGCTGAGAGCGAGCAGAAAGGGGCCGGCGGTGAGTGTCACTGGTACGAACGGCGTTGGTCAGCGCCGGCCCACGATGAAGGAGGTCGCCGCCCGGGCGGGGGTCGCGCTGAAGACCGTGTCCCGGGTGGTGAACGAGGAGCCGAACGTCAGCCCGGAGCTGACCGCCAAGGTGCAGGCGGCGATCAAGGAGCTGAACTACACCCCGAACGAGTCGGCCCGGATGCTGCGCCGCGGCCGGACCGGCACGATCGCGGTGGTGATCCGGGACATCGGCGACCCGTTCTTCGCCTCGCTCGGCCGCGCGGTCGAGCTGTGGGCACGGACGTCGGGCTCGGTGGTGATGATCGGGCTGACCGACGAGGACCCGGAGCGGGAGCGGGACGTCTGCCTGGAGTTCGTCGCCCGGCGCCCCGATGCGCTGATCATGGCGCCGATCGGGGAGACCCAGGAGTACCTCGCACCGCACGTGGACGCCGGCATGGCGGTGGTCACGATCGACCGTCCGGCGCACGGGATCGAGGCGGACGCCGTACTCGCGGACAACGCGGGCGGTATCGACCAGGCGATCGATCACCTGGTCCGCCAGGGGCACCGGCGGATCGCGTACCTCGGTGACGACGAGCGGATCTTCACGGCCCGCGAGCGCGTGGTCGCGTACCGGGCGGCGATGGCGCGGCACCGGATCGACGTCGACGAGGACCTGGTGCACCTGTCCGAGCCGACCACCGAGGGCATCGGCATCACGCTCTCGGCCGTCCTGGACCGGGCCGAGCCGGCGACCGCGTTGCTCTCGGCGAACAACATGACGACCACCGAGGTACTGCGGGGACTCGCGGGCCGGCGGGACCGGGTCGCGCTGGTGTCGTTCGACGACCTGCAGCTGGGCGACCTGCTCAGCCCCGGGCTGACCGCGGTCGCGCAGTCGGCCGACGTGATGGCCCGGACCGCGATCCAGCTGATGACCGAGCGCCTGCCCGAGCCGCACCGCCCGGGCCGGACGGTCCGGGTTCCGGTCAAGCTGACGATTCGCGGCTCGGGAGAGATCCCTCCGGCGCGCTGACCACCTGCCCCGGTTCGCCGAACCGGGCCAGCAGCAGGGCCGCGGCGACGGCGAGTACGAATCCGCAACCGGCCACTGCAGCGAAGCCGTGCCGCGCGTGGTCGCCCAGGAGCAGGAGCCCGACGAGCGCGGGAAAGACGGTCTCGCCGACGACCAGCATCGCGGTTGCCGTCGTGACGCCGCCGCGCTGCAACGCGGCGGCGTAGCAGAGCATCGCGAGCGCACCACCGGCGACGGCGGTGTAGGCGGCGGGTTCGGTGATCAGGTGCGTCGGCGCCAGGCTCGGGATGATCCGTGCCGAGACGGCGACGACCCCGAAGCCTAGACCGGCGATGAGGCCGAGCACCGGGCCGTGCAGCCGAGCGGGGACCAGCCGGATCGACACCCGCGCAAGCGCCAGCACCACGACGGCGATGCCCAGCGCCAGCCGGAAGCCGTTCCCGACAGTCGGGCTGCCCTCACTGCCGGCCGATATGCCCAGCAGGCCGAGCCCGACGCAGACGCCGCCGACCGCGAGCCACTCCCGCCGGCCGAGCCGGACGCCCAGGACTCGCGCCGCCACGGCCGTGACGGCCAGGCTGGCGGCCAGCGCCGACTGGACCACGAACAGCGGAAGCACCTGCAGGGCGGCGACCTGTACGGCGAACCCGACCGCGTCGAGGCTCATACCGAGCACGAAGCGCGGCTTGAGGACCACGTTGGCCGCGCTCGCCTCCGGTGAACTGTCGGCCGCCGAGGCCTGCAGGATCGACGCCAGACCGTACGCAACCGCCGCAGCCAGCGCCGCCGCCAAACCCCACCACATGACGGCTACGCTACCTCCGGTACTGCGTCACCAACGGGCATTGGAACGGGTCGCGTGCCCCGAGCCCGACGTCGTTCAGGTGCTGGACGACGATCCCGTACGACGTGAACAGGCCGACCTCGGTGTACTTCACGCCGTGCAGCTCGCAGTACTCCCGGACGATCGGCTGGACCCGGCGGAGCGTCGGGCGCGGCATGCTCGGGAACAGATGGTGCTCGATCTGGTAGTTCAGGCCGCCCATCGCGAAGTCGGTGAACACGCCGCCGCGGATGTTGCGCGACATCAGCACCTGCCGGCGGAGGAAGTCCAGCTTCGTCCCGGCCGGCACGATCGGCATGCCCTTGTGGTTCGGCGCGAACGCGGCACCGAGGCAGACCCCGAACACCGCGAGCTGCAGCCCGAGGAACGCGGTCGCCTTCCCGGCCGGGAGCAGCAGATAGAGCGCCGCGACGTACGCCGTGATCCGGGCCGCGATCACGGCGGCGTCGATCCGGTCTGCACGGCTCGCGCCGGGGCGCAGCAGGTGCTTGAGGCTGGACGCGTGCAGGCCGACGCCCTCGAGCGTCAGCAGTGGGAAGAACAGCCACCCCTGCCGCGCGGCGAACCAGCGGCCGACCGGTCCGCGGTCACCGACGGCGTCCGGGGTGAACGCGAGCACCTTGAGCTGTACGTCGGGATCGCGGTCGGTCTGGTTCGGGGCGGCGTGGTGCTTGTTGTGCTTGTTGCGCCACCACGTCACGCTCATGCCGAGCACGCAGCCCGCCAGGATCCGCGCGGTCCAGTCGTTGCGGGCGTTCGACCGGAAGATCTGCCGGTGCGCGCTGTCGTGGCTGAGGAACGCGACCTGGACCAGGACCAGCGCCAGCGCACCGGCGAGCCAGAGCTGATACCAGGAGTTCCCGAGCAGGATCATGCCGGCGACCACCCCGAGCAGGGCGCCGCCGACGATGCCGATGCGGGTCAGGTAGTAGCCCTGCCGGCGGCGGAACATACCGAGTTCGCGCACGGTCTGGAGCAGGTCCGTGTAGACACTGACGTACTGCTGCTGGGCGCTCACGCCGGCCAGCATGAGGTCGTGGCATGGCGCGCGGCGTGCGGCCAGATGGCCCGGTGAGGTCGGCTTGGCAAAGTACTACCCCCGGAGCTGAGTGGCGAGCGGGCAGTGGAAGGGATCGCGCGCCCGCAGACCGACGTTGTTCAGGTAGTCGACCACGATCCGGTACGACGTGAACAGGCCGACCTCGGCGTACTTCACGCCGTGCAGCTCGCAGTACTCCCGGACGATCGGCTGGACCCGGCGCAGCGTCGGTCGCGGCATACTCGGGAAGAGGTGGTGCTCGATCTGGTAGTTGAGGCCGCCCATCGCGAAGTCGGTGAAAACCCCGCCGCGGATGTTGCGCGACATCAGCACCTGCCGGCGGAGGAAGTCCAGCTTCATCGTCTTCGGGACCAGCGGCATGCCCTTGTGGTTCGGCGCGAACGAACCGCCGAGACAGACACCGAACACCGCGAGCTGCAACCCGAGGAACGCTCCGGCCTTGCCGATCGGCAGGACCAGGAACAGCGCGGTCAGATACCCGGCGACCCGGGTGGTCACGATCGCGGCCTCGATCCGCTCCATCCTGGTCGCCGAGCGGCGGAACAGATGCTGCATGCTCGCGACGTACAGGCTCAGTCCCTCGAGCGTCAGCAGCGGGAAGAACAGCCAGCCCTGGCGACGGGTCAGCCACGCCCGGAAGCCGGTCCGGCTGGCGGCGTGCTCCGGGTGGAACGCAATGACGCCGATGTCGATGTCCGGGTCGCGCTGCAACTGGTTCGGTCCGGAATGGTGCTTGTTGTGTTTCGATCGCCACCAGCTCGCGCTGATCCCGATCACTCCGCCGGCGAGCAGCCGCGCGGTCCAGTCGTTCCACCGGGCGGAGTCGAAGATCTGCCGGTGGGCGCTGTCGTGGCTCAGGAACGCGACCTGGGTGAGGACCAGTGCCAGTGCGCCCGCCATCAGCAACTGGAACCACGAGTTGCCGATCAGGCCGACGCCGACCCAGACCGCCACGAAGGCCGCGAGCACCAGGCCGATCCGGGTCAGGTAGTACTTGCGGCGCCGCCGGAGCAAGCCGAGCTCCCGGACGGTCCGCAGCAGGTCGGTGTAGAGGTGCGTGTACTTGTGCTGTGCCCTGAGCGGGTCATGGTCCTCGACAAGCTGGTGTGGCATCACAAAACCCCTGGTTCTGGTAGTGCATCGGTCGATGCGCTACCAGGTGCGGGGCAGCGTCACGAGAAGGTCACGAGCAGGTCGTTGGGCTCCAACGGAACCACGTCGGACAGCCGCACACAAGCGCGTGTCCGACGCCCTGGGTAATTTGGCGGCCAGTTCGTTCGGCTTTCATCTGACCGTCATCGGTGCGGGTGGCTTCAGATCGGGTGTGACCCAGGCCACCAGGCAATCGCTAGGTGCCTCCGGCGGGTCGCAGTACGGTGACCGGAATCTCACGCTCGGACAGCGGTGTTCAGGAGGAGTCGCCTGTGGCACACCCAACCGATCAGGGAAAACGAAATCCCCGGCGAGGTCCCGGGCGATCCCGCACCGTGCAGTGGGTCTGTGACCTGCTCCGCAACGAACTGCTGAGTGGCGACTGGGCCGAGGAACCCCTGCCTGCCGAGGACGCGCTGATCCGCAAGTACGGCGTCAGCCGCGGCATCATCCGCGACGCGCTCGCGATCCTGGCCGAGCAGGGCCTGGTCGAGCGGGTCCGTGGGGCCGGCACGTTCGCCCTGGCGCCGAGCGCGCTCCAGCACGAGATCGACGTGTCTCGCGATCTCGCGCAGGAGATGAACACGAACGGCACCCGGGTGGCGATCCGGACCACGTACGCGGCGCTGCACCCGGCGCCTTCGTTCATCGCGGAGCGGCTGGAGATCACGGCCGGCGCGGAGGTGGTGATTCTCGAATCGGTCACCTCGCTGGACGGTTTCCCGCTCAGCATCCGCTCGGCCTTTATGCCGGGCGACCCGTTCGCCGGCCTGCTCGACGGGCCGGCGTCGACGTTGAACCGCTCGCCGTACGAGTTGATCGCGGACGTGCTGCGCGAACCGGTCGGCGACACCGAGCTGCAGGTCGGTTGCTCGGGCGCGGATCCGATCAGCGCCGGCTTCCTGCAGGTGGAGGCCGGGTTCGCGCTGCTGGACTCGAGCCGGATCATCCGCGCGCTGGACGGACGGCCGCTGGAGTACAGCGTGTCGCACGCCCGCTCCGATCGCATCGTCTACGCGACCGTGATGCGATCCTTCGGCGACCGCACCGGAGAGCCGCCACGCCGACTCCGAACCGCGCCGCCGCCGCTCGGCTCCGACGGCGACGGCTCGGCCCACGCCTGTTAGCCACGCTCATCCCGGCAGGTGATCGCGGGTGCTGACAGGTGTTGACCAGGTGCTGACAGGGTGAGTGTGTGTCGGGGACGGTGGCCCGGCCGCCCCGGCACACTGTTCGGGCCCTAGCCGTTGGTCAGACGCCGACGGTTGTGCGGCCTGCGGTCGAGGGCTCGGCCAGGTGCCAGTCGGTGACCTGCTGGTAGGCGTCGCCGGCTCGCAGTACGGTCGCCTCGTCGAACGGCCGGCCCATGATCTGCAGGCCGAGCGGCAGGTCCGTCGCCCCGAATCCCATCGGCACGGACAAGGCCGGGTTGCCCACGGCGTTCCAGTACGACGTGTGCATCGCCCGGAATCGCTCCATCCCGGCCTCGGCCAGACCATCGATCGCGAACGCCGCGACACTCGCAGTCGGTGTCACCACCAGATCGACGGTCTCGAACAACGCAGCCACCTCGCGCTGTCCGACTCGGCGTACTCGCTGCGCCTGGACGTAGTCGGCGCCCGAGTACGCCGGTGCCGCGCCGATGCCCTGCCGGGTCGCGGCGAAGTAGTCCTCCCACCGGCTCCGCAGGTCAGGTGCGTGGTACGCGAACGCCTCGCTGCGTGACGTGATCCCGGTGGCCGCGGTCAGCTCGCGATAGTACGGGAGTTCCACTGGTACGACGGAGGCCCCGCGCTCGGCCAGCACCGCAAGGGCGGCCTCGAGCAGTTCGCCGAGCATCGGATCCTGATCGCCGCGGCGGTGCTCGGCCAGCGGGTCGACGCCGATCCGCAAGCCGCTGAGGTCACCGGTCAGTGCGGCCTCGTAGTCCGGCACCGGCTCGTCCACCGCGCACGGGTCGCTTGCGTCGTACCCGGCGAGGACCGTGAGCATGATGGCGCAGTCCCGGGCCGACCGGGCCATCGGGCCGATGTTGTCCAGGCTGTACCCGAGTGGGACACACCCCGACTTCGGCACCCGGCCGAAGGTCGCCTTGATCCCGGAGATGCCACAGAAGGCGGCCGGGCCACGGATGCTGCCGCCGGTGTCCGTACCGAGGCCGCCGAGGAACGCCCCGGCCGCCACCCCGTTGCCGGTACCCGAGCTGGAGCCGCCGGTCCAGTGGTCCGGGTTCCAGGGGTTGCGGGGGATCGGGAACGGCTTGGCCGGATCCGGCAGGCCGGTCGCGAACTCCATCGTGGTGGTCTTCCCGGTGATCACGCCACCGGCGGACCGCAGCCGGCTGACCACCGGGGCGTCCTGCTGATCGCCCCAGGCCGAGTCGTGCACCAGGCTCTGTGCCGTGGTCGGTCCCTCGACGGTCGTGATGATGTCCTTGATTCCCAAGGGAATCCCGAGCAGGGCGCCTGCCGGGTCACCGGCCGCATACGCCTTGTCCGCGGCAGCGGCCGCGGCCCGGGCCGCATCGTCGAACCTGGCCAGGTAGATGCCGAGCTGTTCGTCGTACCGGTCGGCGACTGCGATCGCCTCGTCCAGCAGTTGGGTCGCGGTGACCTGCCCGGAACGGAGGGCGACGATCGCGGCCGAGATCGTCCGGGCCGTCATGGGCGCGCGGAGAAGATCAGGGCCGGCTCTTCGTAGCGGGCGGCGGCGACGGACGCGACCAGGGCGGAGTTCTCCCTGGCGATCGAGTAGGCCGTTGCCATCGGCCCCAGATCTGCCGCGATCGGTTCGACGCCGGCCATCGCCAGCACCAGGGTGAGTTGTTCGGATTCGTTGCTCATCGTGCCTTCTCTCGTCGCTCGGAAGTCAGGCGGCCGACAGGTCTTCGACCGGCGGGACGGCCAGGTGCCAGTCGCTGACGCGCTGCAGGGCGTCGGCGACCTTCAGCACGGTGGCCTCCGCGAACGGCTTGCCGACGATCTGCATCGACAGCGGCAATCCGCTGGTGGAGAAGCCGACCGGTACGGCCACGGCCGGCAGGCCGGTGAGGTTCCAGTGGCCGGTGTAGCTGACCGAGCTCAGCCGCTTGCTCGGCGACAACCCCGCCGCCGGCTCCGCCGGGACCGCCGCGGTCGGCGTGACGATCACGTCGTGGCTCTCGAACAGGGTGGCCACGTCCCGTGAGAACTGCCGGCGGAACCGCTCCGCCTGGGCGACGTCGCCGGCGGTGTAGAAGGCGCCGCGGGCCAGTGTCGGGCGGGTGTGGATGCCGTAGTCGGACCAGCGGTTCACCAGGTTGTTGCGGTGGTAGGCGTAGGCCTCGGCGACCAGGATGATGTGGTTGGCCTCCTTCGCCTCGGCCGCGTGGGCGAGTTCCACCTCGGTGGACACCGCGCCTTGGCCGACCAGCTGCTTCACCGCCGCGATGACCGCGTCGTGCATCTGCGGGTCGAGCTGTTCGTGGTCGAAGAAGTACGGTATCGGCAAGGCGATCCGCAGGCCGTCCACCGAGCCGTCCAGGAGCTCCGTGTACGCCGGAACCGGCTGCGCGGCGCTGTTGGGATCGGTCGGGTCGTAGCCCGCCATCACCTCGAGCAGGGCGGCGCAGTCCCAGGCACTGCGAGCCATCGGGCCGATGCTGTCCAGGCTGAAGCCGAGCGGTACGACGCCGCTCTTCGGCACTCGGCCGAACGTCACCTTCAACCCGGTATGGCCGTTCACCGCGGCGGGGCTCCGTACCGAACCGCCGGTGTCGGTGCCCAGCCCGCCGAGCGCCAGCCCGGCCGCCACGGCGACTCCGGTGCCGGAGCTCGAACCGGCCGGGGTGTGCTCGACGTTCCAGGGGTTGTGCGGAACCAGGAATCCCTTGTCCGGGTCGGGCAGCCCGATCGCGAACTCGCTGGTGGTCGACTTGCCGACGAACACGGCCCCGGCGTCGCGCAGCCGGGCGACCACGGGGGCGTCGGTGCCGGCACCCCAGCCAGACGCGAGCACGCGGCTGTTCGCCGTGGTGGCGGCACCCTTCATCGCGATGATGTCCTTGATGGCCAGCGGGATCCCTTGCAGCGGTCCGCGGTCGTCACCCGCGGCCAGTGCCGCGTCCGCCGCTCCGGCCTGTTCGAGTGCTGCCTCGCGGGTGATGTCGACGTACGCGCCGAGTGCCGGGTTGAGCGCGATCGCGCGGTCGAGGATCTGCTGGGTCAAGGCGGTCGAGGTGAGGCTGCCGTCTCGGAGAGCGGCGGCGGCGTCCTTGATGGTGCTGACGGTCATCAGGCGTCCTTTCCAGCCGGTGCGGTAGCCGCGCCGGGGTAGAAGTCCAGCGGGTGGAACCTGATCGCGGGCTCGTCGGGTGCGAGCTCGGGCAGGTACAGCGCGTCGGCCGCCTGCCGGATCAGGGGGTAGTCCTTGACGAAGGTGGCCAGTTCGTCGTCGGAGACGGTGAGCTGGGCGGCGGCGAGGATCGAGGTGACGATCGCGCCGGAGTCGGGCATGGACAACGGAACCTCCTGGTGACTGGGAACGGATCAGGCCGGTACGACGGCATCGGCGTACAGGTGGCACGCGACGGAGCGGATCTCGGTGAGCTGGACCGGTACGGGCGCGACCTCGGAGCAGATGTCCATCGCGTGTGGGCAACGGGTCCGGAAGCGGCAGCCGCTGGGGGGATCGATCGGACTCGGGATCTCGGTGTTGCCGGATTCGGCGCTGTCGACGGGTTCGTCGCGCGTGCTCCGGGCCGGGTCCAGCGTGGGCACCGAGGACAGCAGCAGCCGGGTGTACGGATGCTTCGGGTCGTCGTACAACTCCTTGGCATTGCCGCGCTCCACGACCTGGCCGAGATACATCACCGCGACCTCGTCGCTGATGTAGCGCACCACGTTCAGGTCGTGGCTGATGAACACGTAGGTCAGCCCGTACTGTTCCTGCAGGTCGGTGAGCAGATTCAGCACCTGCGCCTGGATCGACTTGTCGAGCGCCGAGACCGCCTCGTCCAGCACCACCAGCCTGGGCTGCAGTGCCAGCGCCCGGGCGATGTTCACTCGTTGCCTCTGGCCACCACTGAGCTGGTGCGGATAGTGCGACGCGTACGCCGCGGGCAGGCCGACGTCCTGCATCACCTGGGCGACCCGCTCCTCGACGGCCGCCTTCGATTCGCCCTGCACCTGCAGTGGAAAACCGATCGACTCGCTGATCGTGGCCCGCGGGTTGAGCGCCGACGACGGATCCTGGAAGACCATCTGCATCTGCTTGAGCTCATCGGGCGAGCGCCGGCGATGGGTGAGCACCTGTTTGCCGTCGAAGATCATCTCGCCGTCGTCGGTCAGGTGCAGCCCGACGATCACGCGGGCGAGCGTCGACTTGCCACAACCGGACTCGCCGACGATCCCGAGCGTGCTGCCCTGCCGGACGGTCAGCGAGACCGTGTCGACCGCGGACAGCTGCGCCCGCCGGCCGCCGGACCGGACCTGGAACTGCTTCGAGACGCCGATCAGTTCCAGCAACTCCTTGCCGGTGTCTGTTTCCATCGTCGGCCGCCTTCCGGACGGTGAGGTCGAGTCGGGGTTCACAGCCGGCTGTCCATGGCTTCGCGCAACGCGTCGCTGGCCAGGTTGAAGGCCACCGAGGTGAGGAAGATGAAGAAGCCGGGCACGATCGCGACCAGCGGGGCGACGCTGACCATGCCGCGCAGGCTGTTCAGGATGTAGCCCCACTCCGGCGCGGGCGGTGCCGAGCCGAGGCCGAGGAAGCTCAGACTGGCGGCGATGATCATCGCCACGCCGACCAGGCCGGAGGCATACACGATCACGTCGTTGAGCACGTTCGGCAGCACCTGGGTGCGGGCCACTCGCAGTCGGCTCGCACCGCTGAGTCGGGCCGCCTCGACGAACTCCTGGATCACCACCCGCCGGGTCGCCGATTCCGCCACCCGCGCCACCGGCGGGACGAACACGATCGTCACCGCGATGATCGTGTTCGTCAGGCCCGGGCCGAGCGAGGCACCGACGGCGATCGCCAGCAGGATCGCGGGGAACGCGTACAGCATGTCCATCGCCCGCATCAGGATCGTCCCGACCGCGCCGCGCAGGATGCCCGACGTGACCCCGATGGCCGTCCCGATCAGGGCTGCTCCGATCGTCGGGACGAAACCCGCCAGCAGCGACAGCCGGCCGCCGTACAGGACGCGGGCCAGCATGTCGCGTCCCTGCTCGTCGGTGCCGAGCGGATGGCCCGCCGTGAACAGGTTGTGCAGCCGCTCGGTCGGTTTGCCGAGCAGCGGGTCGGCAGGGGTGAGCAGCGGAGCGAAGATCGCCCCGAGCACCAGCAGGGCAACGATGATCGCGGCAACCACACCAACCTTGTTGGCGACGAACCGGCGCAGGGTCGCCCGCCAGAACGACAGGGACCGTTCGCTGGTCCGGGCGGCGATCCACTCGTCTCGGCGGCGGCGTGCCTCGGCCCGGTCGGCGGCCGTCGTACTTGCACCGAAATCCTTGTCCAGCAAGGTCGGTACGACGCTCTCGCTCATCCGACCGCTCCTCTCACCCGTGGGTCGATCCAGGCCTGCAGCAGGTCGACGACCAGGTTCACCACGACGAATGTGACCGCGATGACCAAGGTGGCGCCCTGCACCACCAGCAGGTCCCGGGCCGAGATCGCGGTGAACACCAGCAGCCCCATCCCGGGCCAGCGGAAGATCGTCTCGACCAGCACCGAGCCGCCCAGCAGCGCGCCGATCTGAACGCCGGACGTGGTCAGCACCGGCGAGATCGCGTTCCGCAGGATGTGCCGGCGGACCTCGAACTCGCTCAATCCCTTGGCCCGCAGGGTTTCCACGAAGTCCGAACCGGCCACGTCGACGATCGCGGCGCGGGTGACCCGGGCGGTGATCGCCATCGTGATCAGCGACCCGGACAACACCGGCAGCACCAGACTTCGGATCGCTATCCACAGTCCCTGGTCCAGCGTGGCGCCACCTGAGGGCAGCAGCCTGAGCCCGCCGGCGAAGACGGCGAGCAGGATGATCGCCAGGAAGAACGACGGAACGCTCAGCCCCGTCAGGCTCAGTACCGCGGTGAGCCGGTCGATCAGGCTGCCGCGCCGGGTGCCGGCCACGTAGCCCAGCCAGAGCCCGATCGTGATGCCGAAGACCGCCGAGACGATCGCCAGCACGGCGGTGTTGCTCCAGGCCTGGATCAGCAGGTCCGACACGTCGCGGCGGCGCTGGACGGAGTACCCGAGGTTGCCTTGCAGGGCGCTGCCGAGCCAGCGGACGTACCGCAACGGCAGAGGGTCGTTCAAGCCGAGCTCGTTGCGGATCGCCTGGCGTTCCGCGGCCGACATGTCGTCGCTGACCAGTCCCGCCTCGGCCGAGCCGGGCAGCACGTTCATCAGCAGGAAGACGATGACGGAGACTCCGAACAGGATCGGGACGGCCATCCCGATCCGGAGGATCGCTACACGCAGCATGGGTCAGTCCTTCCCGACGGTGATCTGTGTGAAGTCCACCCACCACGACTGCGGCTGGATGTAGCCGTGCACCTTCGAGCTCAGGACCCGGAGGTTGAGGTCGTGCATCCAGAACAGGAAGTAGGCCTTCTGCACCGCGACGTCCATCATTTGCTGCAGGTACCTGTACTGCGAGGCGACGTCGGGCTGTTGACTGGCGGCCGTCAGCGCCGCGTCGATCTTCGGGTCGCAGAGCCCGGCGGCGTTCTTCAGGCCACCCGGGCGGTTGCAGAAGAAGGTCGCGCTGAAACCGGTCGGCATCATTCCGGACGCGGGGGAGGCCCAGAGGATGTCGATATTGCTCCACTGCTTGGCCTGCAGGCCGTCGAGACCGATCGAGATGATCGTGTTCCACTCCATCGGCTTCAGCACGGTGGCGACACCGATCGCCGCGAAGTCGGCCTGGAGTTTCTGCATCATCGTGTCCGGATACATGTTCCCCGAGCCGCCGGTCGGATAGGCCATCGTGAGGGTCAGCTGACCCGGCTGATAACCGGCTTCGGCGAGCAGGCGCTTGGCCTTCGCCACGTCGTAGGAATAGCCCGGCGACTTCTTGGTGTACGACGGGTTTCCGTCGTACACGTACTGCGTCGCGGGATAGCCGACGTTGTTCAGCAGGGCCGCTGTGCCTTCCCGGTCGAGCGCGTAGTTGAGCGCCTGCCGGAGCGCGAGATTGTCCTTGAACGGCGGCCGGAACAGGTTGAACCGCGGCATGATCCCGTGCGGGTACTTGCCCAGCTCGATCTGGTAGCCCTCCTTCTTCAACTGCTGGACCGAGTCGGGCGACGGCACTTCGGCCCAGTCGACCTCACCGGACTGCAGCATCGACAGGCGCGACGCCGGTTCGGGCTGCGGGTAGAGCACGATCCGGCCGAGCTTGACCGGCGTACGCCAGTAGTTGTCGTTGCGGGTCAGCTCCATCTCCTGGCCGTCGACGTACTTCGTCATCCGGAACGGGCCGGTGCCGGAGGCGTGCTGGTTGTAGTTGTTGTTGCCGTAGGTCTTCACGGCCGTCGGGCTGGGGTAGAAGATTCCGGCCAGGTCCCAGAGCAGCCACGCATACGGCTTCGTGGTCTTGATCTCGACGGTGCGATCGTCGACCTTGCGCCAGGACTTGAAGTAGCGGAACGACGCCGCGGCGCTCGCGGCGGACTTCGCGTCGTAGTACGGCGAAGCCTTGGTGCGGAGCCGGTCATACTGGAAGATCACCGCGTCGGCGTTGAACGGCGTGCCGTCATGGAAGGTGACGCCCTGGCGCAGCCGGAAGGTCCAGGTGGTCAGATCCTTCGACGTCGTCCACGACTGGGCCAGCGCCGGTTGCGGAGTCGGCAGGGTGGCCGACTGCTCGAGATTCAGCCGGGTCAGCCCGTCGTAGATGTTGTTGCCGACGAAGCGGTAGCCCTCGTAGCCCTCGTTCGGTGGAGTGGACGGGAACGGGATGTTGCCGGCTGACATCGCGATCCGCAGCTCACCCCCGGACGGCGGGGGGCCGCTTGCCTGCGTCGACGCACAGCCGGTGAGCACCACCAGCAGCGCGGCGAGCACCAGGCAGAGGACACGTGGATGAGATGGGCGGCACCTCATGTCAGGAAGCCAGTGCGCTCTCGGCGGGGGCGAGCAGACAACTGCTCGTCTGCCCGTGGGTCACCTGCCGCGCAGCCGGCCGGGTCTCCCAGCAGGCGCCGACCGCGTAGCCGCAGCGCGGGGCGAAGGAACACCCTGGCGGTAGCTGGTCGAGGCTCGGCGGTGCACCCTGGATCGCATTCGGGCGGCGCTCCTGGCCGGCGCGGACGTTCGCCTCGATCAGACCTTCGGTGTACGGGTGCGAGGGCGTGGTCAGCACCTGGGCGGCCGAGCCGTACTCCACGAAGCGCCCGGCGTACATGACCGCGACCTCGTCGGCGAGCTCGGCCGCGACGCCGAGGTCGTGGGTGACGATCACCAGACCCATGTCGATCTCGCGCTGGATCTGGCGGAAGAGCCGCATCATCCGGGCCTGCACGGTGACGTCGAGGGCGGTCGTCGGCTCGTCGGCGAGCAGGACCGTCGGCCGGCCGGCGATCGCCATCGCGATCACGACTCGTTGCCTCATGCCACCGCTCAGCTCGGACGGGTAGGCCTTCAGCCGGGCCGCCGCTGAGGGGATCTGAACCAGCTCGAGGAGGTCCAGCGCCCGCCGCCGGGCCTGCGACCGGTCGAGTCCCTCGTGGTGCGTGCGGATCGCCTCGACCAGTTGCTTCTCGATCGTGTAGACCGGGTCGAGCGCGGTCAGCGGGTCCTGGAAGACCATGGACACGTCGCTGCCCCGGGCCTTGCGCCGCTCGCGGGGTGACATCGCCTGCAGGTCCCGGCCGCCGACCGAGATCTCCCCGGTGACGAGTGTGCTCGGCGGGTTGATCCCGATGATGGAGCGAAGCATCGCGCTCTTGCCGCTGCCGGACTCGCCGATCACCGCCAGGACCCCGCCGCGCGGCACCGTGAAGGAAATGCCGTCGACCGCCCGGACGGCGCCACGCCGGCTGCGGAACTCGGTGACCAGGTCGCCTACCCGCAGGGCCGGCGCGGTCGCCGGGGAATCGGATTCGGGGGCCGTCTGAACGGGTCGTGCCGTCGTCGTCGTAGACATCGTCATGGTTCCTTTCGTCGCGGCCCGCAGAAGAATGCCGGACCGCGCTGCCACATCCGTTCCCGGGTGAATTCATGAAGAAAGGAAACAAGGAGAATCCCTGTCTCATAAGGAGTTTCAGAAGCGAAAATAGGACCCTGATGTTTCACGGGTCAGCTACTTCGGTGTCCCGCTGGTAAACAATCTGGCTGATCCTTGCCGGGGAATTACAGGCGGATTCGGAATGGCCCGGCATTACCACCCGCGGTACCGGCCCGGCCGGCCCGGTGCGGCGCCGTACCGCCACCAGGACGGCGGCGCCGGCCGCGGTGGCCAGCAGCGCCAGCGCCCCCGCCGACGCGATCGCCCGCATCGGTCCGAGACGTTCGGCGACGAGTCCCAGCAGCGGTCCCCCGAGCGCGCCACCGCCGAGGAAGAAGGTCAGGTAGACGGCCATCACCCGGCCCCGGATGGCCGGCTTCGCGGTCAGTTGGACCGAGGTGTTCGCAAGCACCGCGAACGACATGAACATTCCGCCGCACAGCACGAGGGCGGCACCGAAGGCGACCAGTAGCGGCATCACCGAGGCCACCAGCAAGCACACGCCGAGAGCCGCCCCGGCGCCGAGAACCCAACGATGGCGTGGCATTCCGCTGGTCGAGGCCGCGAGCAACGCACCCGTGAGCCCACCGACGGCCAGGCACGAGGTGACCAGTCCGAACCCGAGTGCGCCGACTCCGAACACCTTGGTCGCTACCAGCGGAAGCACGACCTGCAGGCTGTTGGCTCCGGCGATCCCGATCACCCCGGCCAGCACGATCAGCGTCGCGAGAGCGGGATCCGCGGCCACCTGCCGAAGTCCCGCGACGAGTTGCCCGCCGCGACCCGCAGAGCGGGGCACCGGGTACAGCTTGCTCCGGTCGAGCCGCAGCAGGGCCACCAGGATGCCGACCGAGCTGGCCGCGTGCAGGAAGAAGATCAACGGTGTCCCGGCGATGCCGATCAGCAGCCCCGCCAGCGCCGGACCGACCAGGCGGGCGACATTGAACGAGGCCGAGTTGAGCCCGATCGCGTTCACGACCTGGTCGGGGCCGACGAGTTCCGACACCATGGACTGCCGGGCAGGGACGTCGAACGCGTTGACCACGCCCATCGCCCCGGCCAGCACCCAGACCTGTGCCAGGGTCAGAATGCCCAGCCCGTCCAGGATGCCCATGGCGATACTGCCCAGCCCGACCAGTCCCTGCGTCACCACCAGCAGCCGGAGCTTGTCGGTCCGATCCACCAACGCGCCCGTCCCGAGGCCGAGCAGCACGGTCGGGAAGAACTGCAGGAAGGTCGCGAGACCGAGGGCCAGGCCGTCGCCGTGACTGAGCACCACGACGGCCCACGCCTGGGCGGTGCGTTGCATCCAGACGCCGATGTTGCTGACCGTTCCACCCCAGAAGAACAGGCGGTAGTTCGGTACGCCGAGAGAGCGGAACGTCGCCCATCTCGTCATGCCGTGACGGCAGCGTCGACCGTCAGCCATTCGTCGAACGGCACGGCCTCGGCGAACGCCTGCGCGGCACGCAGCAGCAGCGCGTCGTCGAACATCCGGCCGACGAGCTGGATGCCGACGGGTAATCCGTCCCGCTTCTCGCCGGGCACGGACAACGCCGGGTGCCCGGTGAAGTTGAACGGCCTGGTATTCAGCACCGCGCTCTGCGAGACCGGACTCTGCAGCGCGAAGTCGAGAGCAGTGGCCGGATCGTCCACGGGTTCGAACCGGGGAGCCTGCGTCACGGTCGTCGGCATGACCAGGACGTCGACCTCGGACAGTGCCCGGTCGTACGCCGCGATGTAGCCGGGCCGGACGTTCTGTGCCTTCGCGTACAGGCGCCCCGCCCAGTACCTGCGGCTGAACTCGCCGGCCATCAGGCTGAGCAATGCCCTCGGGTCGAGCAGTTCCTGGTTGTGCTGCCAGGCCCGGGTGATGGCCGCGATGGTGTCCTCGGGGTAGTACGTCCGGGCGAACGCGCCGTAGAAACCCGACCCGCGAACAGCCAGCGTGGCCTCGGCGGACAACGCCTGCTGGGCGCCACCGATGCTGAGATGCTCGGGCACCGAGACCTCGCTGATCACCGCGCCCAGCTTGTCGAAGACGTCGATCGCCTGCTGGACCGAGTCGGCAACCGCTTCGGTTGCGCCGAGGAACCCCTCCCGCAGCACGCCGATCCGCAACCCCTCGACGCCCGCGCCCAGCCCGCTCGTGGCGTCGTAGGCATCGGGGACCTCGCGGGTCTGCCTCGGGTCGAGTCCGTCGTACCCGGCGACGGCCTCGAGCGCCAGGGCCGCGTCGCGGACCGACATCGTCATCGGGCCGGTGTAGTCGATGCTCTGGTCGGAGCCGAAGCCGATGCCGAAGTGCGAGACCAGACCGAAGGTGGGCTTGTGCCCGACGGTCCCCGACCAGGACGCCGGGATCCGGATCGAGCCGCCCTGATCACCGCCGAAGGAGATGTCGACCTGGCGGTCGACCAGAGCGGCCGCCGAACCCGAGGACGAACCGCCGGTGAGGTAATCGGGATTGTGCGGGTTCGCCGGCCGGCCGTAGTCGCCGACGCCGCCACCGAAGCCGAACCCGCCGGCCAGGCCGTTCATCACGTTCTTGCCGGTCACCGTTGCGCCGGCCTCCAGTGACCGCTGGACCACGGTCGCGTCGAAGTCCGGCACGTGGCCCGACAACGCGTGGGCGCCGAAGCTCATCGGCATCCCGGCGACGGCGATGTGGTCCTTGAAGCTCACGGTACGGCCGGTCAGGATGCCGGAGCCGCTGCCCTCGATGCCACACTTCCAGGTCCAGGCGTTGTGCGGGTCCTCGTCGGGCCCTGGGCGGTATCCGGGTTCCCGCGCGCCGGGGAAGCGCGGTGGTGTCACCTCGGTGCGGGCCTGGACGAACTCGTCGAACTCGGCCAGCATCCGGGCCAGGTGGACCCGGTAGACGGCAGCCTCGTCGGCGGTCAGGCCGACACCGACTCGCTCGGCGGCTTCCTGGATGTCGGACAGATCGGGAACTCGGTGCATGGACGTCCTCCTCGTCGCGGGTGAATCGAAGGTCGCCCGCACGGGTTACACGGCTCGCGCAATCGCGTTCGTACCGTGTTAAGCGGTTTCGGAGGGCTATGAAACCTGCCCTGACGTGGGCGAACGTCGTCATCCGGCGGCAGCAACGCGACTACTCCGCCGGGTCAGCGCCGGACAGTGGCTGATTTGTAGCCCAGTTCTCCCGACTGTCACCTGACTGTCATCAGGGGGGAGCACCTTCGGGTCATGAAACTGAGTCGCCGCCAGCTCCTCGCCGCCACCACCGCCGCCGGTGCGTCCCTCGCCGTACCGGGTGTGGCGTCTGCTGCTCCGAACCTCGTCCGCCGGGATCGCGCCGCATTGCCGTCCGGGATCGCGAGTGCCGACGTGACGCCGAGCTCGGCGGTCGTCTGGTCGCGGACCGACCGGCCGGGCCGGATGGTCGTGCAGCTGACCAGCCACGGGCGGTTCGACCGGGCGATCAGCCTCCGCGGCCCGAAGACGGACGCGAACGACGACTTCACCGCGCGGCTGCCGTTGCGCGGCCTGCGCCCGGGGCAACGGTACGACTACCGGATCGGGTTCGAGGACTCGTACGGGCGGATCGGCGAGACGCTCGACGGCTCGTTCAGCACCCCGGGCCGCAACCGCCCGGTGTCGTTCGTGTTCACCGGTGACACCGCCGGCCAGGGGTACGGCATCAACCCCGAGCTCGGCGGGATGATCGCGTACAAGGCGATGCATGACACCCGGCCGGACTTCTTCCTGCACTCCGGCGACAACATCTACGCCGACGGTCCGATCGCGGCCGAGCTGAAGGTTGCCGACGGCACCGTTTGGAAGAACGTGGTGACCGAGGAGGTCTCGAAGGTCGCCGAGACGCTGACGGAGTTCCGCGGCCGGTACAAGTACAACCTGCTCGACCAGAACGTGCGTGGCCTGTACGCCGACGTACCGCTGGTCGCGCAGTGGGACGACCACGAGACGCTGAACAACTGGTACCCGGGCGAGATCCTCGACGACGCGCGGTACGTCGAACGCCGCGTCGACGTACTGGCGGCGCGCGCCAAGAAGGCGTTCCTGGAGTACCTGCCGATGGAGCACGCCGCGGGCCGGGACCGGATCTACCGGAAGGTGAGCTACGGGCCGCTGCTGGACGTGTTCTGCCTGGACATGCGCACGTACCGCGGCGCGAACCCGGTGCCGTCGACGGCCGGACCGGTCGCGATGCTCGGCGCCGAGCAGGCCGCCTGGCTGGTCCGCGAGGTGGCGGCGTCCCGGGCGACCTGGAAGGTGATCGCGAGTGACATGCCTCTTGGTCTGCTGGTGCCGGACGGCGACCTGATCGAGGCGGTCGCGAACGGACTGCCCGGTGCGCCGGGCGGCCGCGAGCAGGAGATTGCCTGGGTGCTGAGCCAGTTCAAGAAGCGCAAGGTGCGGAACGCGATCTGGCTGACCGCCGACGTGCACTACGCGGCCGCGCACCACTACGACCCGGCGCGGGCGGCGTTCACCGACTTCGACCCGTTCTGGGAGATCGTGGCCGGCCCTATCAACGCCGGCGGCTTCGGGCCGAACCAGCTCGACCCGACGTTCGGCCCGGAGGCCGTCTTCGTCAAGGCCGCCGACTTCCCGAGCCAGTCGCCGGCCAGCGGCAACCAGTTCTTCGGGCACACCCGGATCGACCCGCGCACCGGGGTGTTCTCGGTGTCGCTGCGGAACCTGTTCGGCACGGTGCTGTGGAGTAAGGACATCAATCCGGCCTGACACCGGGCCCGTCGTACTCACCGGCTCCGGCGCCTGTGCGGGATGCCGCCCACCGGAGCCGGTGAGTGCGACGTAAGTTGTCGTAGGTTTGTCGGCATGACCTACCCGGAGAGCCGCCGCGACGACGTGGTCGAGACGTTGCACGGGCATCAGATCGCCGATCCTTACCGCTGGCTGGAAGACCCTGACGCGCCTGAGACGCAGGACTGGGTCACCCGGCAGAACTCCTACACCGAGGCCGAGCTCTCGGGCTATCCCGAGCGCGCGTGGTTCCAGCGCACGATGGCCGCGATCCTCGCGCGCCCACGGGCCGGCGTACCGGCGAAGAAGTCCGGCTGGTACTTCGTCGGCCGGAACGACGGCACACAGGCGCAGGACGTGATCTACGTCGCCGAGTCGCTCGACGAGCTGCTGGCCGGCGGCCGGGTGCTGATCGACCCGAACACGTTGTCCGCGGACGGCACGGACTCGTTGGGGACGTTCACGGTCAGCCCTGACGGCAAGTACTTCGCGTACGGCATCAACGAGAGCGGCAGCGACTGGACGACGTTCCGGCTGCTCGACATCGCCACCGGCGCGCAGGTGGACGACCTGGTCTCGGAGGCCAAGTTCAGCGAGGCCACCTGGCTCCCGGACAGTTCGGCGTACCTGTACCTGCACTACCCGACCAGTGGGCGGAGCGAGGGTACGGAGACCACCTCGTTGTCCGGTGGGCGGCTGATGCTGCACCGTGTCGGTACGGCGCAGTCGGACGACGAGCTGGTGCTGAGCTTCCCGGGCAACGACCGGTACTTCCTGATGCCCGAGGTGTCCGACGACGACCGGTACCTCGTCGTCCACATCACCGAGGGTACGGACCCCAGCACGCGGCTGTGGGTGTACCCGATCACCGGCGACGGGCTGGGCGAGCCGGTGAAGGTCGTGGACGAGTTCGCCGACGAGATCGCCTTCGTGCGGATGTCGGGCGACCAGCTGGTGCTGCGGACCGACCGTGACGCGCCCCGCGGTCGCGTGGTGCTGTCCGACCTGGCCGGCACGTTCACCGACCTCATCCCGGAGAGCGACTCCACGCTGCAGGCAGTGCGCGCCACCGCGGACGGCCTCGCCACGTTGACGCTGGTCGACGCCCAGTCGGTGCTGACGCTCTACGCGGTGGACGGCTCCGGCGCGCGCGTCGTCGACGTACCTGGTGGGGGAGTGGTCGGCTTCAACGCCGGACCGAAGTACGACGAGCTCTTCATCGGCCTGTCCACGACGACCGACCCGACGTTGTCGTACGTCGTGTCCACCGGTTCAGGCGACGTACGCGCGCTGCCTGAGCTGGTGCGTGGGACTGACGGCTTCACGCCTCCTCAGGTCACCGTGACCCGTCGCAACGGGCCCGTGCCGTACTTCTTGATCACCCGCTCCGACCTGGGGTTCGAGAAGCCGCGCCCGACCCTCATGTGGGGGTACGGCGGGTTCCGCATCCCGATCCAGGCCGACTACCGCCCGGGCTGGCCGGCGTGGCTGGCTGCCGGCGGAGTGCTGGTCATCGCGAACCTGCGCGGTGGCGGCGAGTACGGGAGCGAGTGGCACGACGCCGGACGGCTCAAGAACAAGCAGAACGTCTTCGACGACTTCATCGCGGTCGCAGAGGACCTGCGGGACACCGGTGTGACCACACCAGCGCAGTTGGCGATACACGGTCGCAGCAACGGCGGTCTGCTGGTCGGAGCGGTCATGACCCAGCGGCCGGACCTGTTCGCGGTCGCACTGCCCGGTGTGGGCGTGCTGGACATGCTGCGGTTCCACTTGTTCACGGTGGGAGCGGCGTGGGCTTCCGACTACGGTCTGCCCACCGACCCGGAGCAGTTCGAGGACCTGCTGGCCTACTCGCCGCTACATCGCGTCAGCGACGGTACGGCGTACCCGGCGACTCTGGTGGTCACAGGTGATCACGACGACCGCGTCGTACCGCTGCACAGCCACAAGTTCATCGCTGCGTTGCAGCACGCTCAGTCCGGTCCGCAGCCCGTCTTGACTCGGGTGGAGGTCAACACGGGCCATGGCTTCGGTAAGCCTGCTGCG
>NZ_DASRVN010000304.1:0-6785 GCF_035655035.1 Kribbella sp.
GGGCCGGGCCGCGACGTTCACGGTGTCCGGGGTGATCCGCGCCCAGACCGGGTAGAGCGTTGTCAGCCATTCGAAGAGCGTCGCGTCGGCAGCGAGCCCGCGCGTCACCCACTGGTACAGATGCTGGTGCGTGTTCACGAACCCCGGCGTCACCAGGCAGCCGCGCCCGTCGACCACCCGGGCATCGTCGTACGTCGGAGCGGGCCCGGGCCCGACCGCCACCAGGCGATTGCCCTCGGCAACCACGTGGCCGGTGAACTCGCGCCGGGCCGGATCGAGGGTCGCCACGTAGGCGCCCTCGATCACGATCCGGGACATCAGCAGAAGCCGGCCATGTTGACCCAGGCACTGCCCGAGTCGCCGGCGTCGTCGCGGGTCACCGTGGCCTCGATCAGGCCGTACGGGCGGTCCGCGGCGATGAAGACCTCGCCCGGGTTCTCGACCCCGAACGGCGACAGGTCGACCAGGAAGTGGTGCTTGTTCGGCGCCGAGAACTTGACCTCGGCGACCTCCGGGTGTTGCTCGAGCACGGCGGATCCCATGCCGTACAGGCTCTGCTGCAGCGCAAGGCTGTGGATCGTCGCGAACCGGGACAGCAGCAGCGCCTTGATCGCGTCGTACGACTTGTCCCAGTCGACCTCCGTGTGGTCGTAGCGCCAGCGCGCCACCAGCGAGGTCGCGAGGATCCGGTCGTTCGTCTCCGGCAGCGTCGTGTACTCGTCCTTCAGGAACCCGTGGAACTCCGACCCGGTCGACTTCAGTACGACGAGATCGCTGATCCCGGAGACCACGTACGCCTTCCGGTCCGGGCCGCGGCCGTCGATGTTGACGATCGTGTTCCGCACGCCGGCGCCGCTGCGGACGAACGCGTGGTCGTGCTCCTGCCCGTCGACCTGGATCCGCTCCCACGGGTACTCCTCGACCGCGATCCGGGCACCCGCCGCGGCCGGCGACGCCTCCAGGAACCGGTCGCCGAGGGTCAGCGCGTAGTCCTCGATCGCGCCGATCCCCTTCTCCTTGGCGAACGCGAACGCGGTGTTCTTCTGGGTGTCGGTCGGCAGTACGCCGGCCTGGTCGCCGGTGGTGTGCGCGGCCTCGAAGTCACCGCGGAGCGCGGTCGACACGTTCAGGTCGCGGATCTGGTGGCGGGGCGTGTCCCGGTAGATCCGGACGACGCGGTTCTCGGCTTTGCCGTACTGGTTGGTGCCCAGGTGGATGGCCATCTCGGGTCAGCTCCCTCGGTAGGTGGAAAACGCGAACGGGCTGAGCAGCAACGGGACGTGGTAGTGCCGCTCGTCGGCGACCGTGAAGGTCACGGAGACCTCGGGAAAGAAGATGTCCTGGCCGGTGCTCCCGGCGTACGCCGCGACGTCGAACCAGAGGCGGTACGTCCCCGGGTCGAGGGTCGGCGCGAGCACGGCCCGCCCGTCGGCGTCCGTCGTACCGGCGGCTTCGAGTACGTCGCCCCGGTAGAGCCGCACCGGGACGCCGTGGGCCGGCCGTCCCAACGCGGTGTCGAGGACATGGGTCGAGAGACTGCTCATGCCGTCACCACCTTGCTCAGCCGGAGCAGCGCGATCTTGCGCAACTCCTCGTGGACGACCGCCGCCTCGGTCGCGTCGTCGTGCGTGAGCCGGGTCCGCAGGCTGCTCAGCATCTGCGCCGCCGACAGCCCGGTGGCGCAGATCAGGAACACCCGGCCGAACCGGTCCTCGTACTGACGGTTGCCCTCGGCAAGTTCCTGCCGTACGGCGGTGTCGTCGCCGACGCCCGACTGCTCGGACCGCGACCAGGCCGCCTCGGTACTCGCGCCCCGCGGCCGGTCGCCGATCCGCGGGTGCGCCTGCAAGGCCCGGTCGACCTCGTCGTCGTCGAGTTCCCGCAGTACCTGGTCGGCCAACGCGGTCAGCGCGGCGCGATCGCCGTACGGCCGCTTGGCGAGGATCGCGTCGACCCACCGCGGTACGTCGCAGCATGCCGCCAGCGCCGGCCGCAAGCGGTCGGTCGGAGTGGAGTTGAACTCCTCCAGGTCCACGATCACACCTTCTCGAATCCCGAAATCAACTTTCCGTATGACGAGAGCGTGACACCCGCTGCGCCTGTCGTCAACAGTTTGTTGAATTTCAGCGGGCGCGGTTCAGGTAGTTGTAGACGGTGAAGCGCGTGACGCCGAGTGCCTCGGCCACGATCTCCGCCGACTTCCGGTACTCGAAGGCACCGCGAGACTCCAGCAACAACACCGCCTGCTGCTTGTCATGCCGCGACAGCTCCCGCAACGGCCCCCCAAGCTCCTCAGCCACCCCCGCCAACAGACTCTGCACACCCCCATCGGAGATCCGCTCGGGCGTCTTCCTCACACTCTTCTTGGTGGGAAGGCGTACGGAGACCACGGGTTTGCCCTCCCATTCCAGCGTGACGTCGTCGCCGGCCGCCTCCGCCGGATCGAGCAACTCGGCGTTCAGCCGGTCGACGAGCGGGGTGATCGCCTGGACGAGCGGATGCTGCTCAGCCATCACGGCGTACCTGCAAGGTCACCTGACTCGCCCCGCCGGCGAACGCCGCCTCGAGCACCTTCGGTAGCGCCGGCAGCAGAAGATGCTGCTCACCGCTGACCTGAGTCCCGAGCGGACCGAACTCGCACTCGAGCCCGGCTTCCTCCGCCGCGCGCAGCGCCTCGGTCGCATGCGCAGGCGGTGAGCCCTCCACATCGAAGGGCTCCGTCGTGAACTCCGCAACCAGTCGCATACCGGCGAGGCTAGGCCCGCCGAGCCAGTTTCGCGAGACCCGTGGCGTCGAACTCGCTGCCGTCGATGGCGCCGCACTCGATCCCGCGCAGTACGAATCCGGCCAGCGCGACCGCCGTGGCCGGCTCGTCGAGGTAGCCGGACTCGCCGTCACCGAGGTACGCGCGCAGCCGGAGCGCGGCCTGGTCGAAGCCTTCGCGGTAGAAGAGGTACGTCGCCGCGAACCGGGTCGGGAGCTGCGCCGGGTGCATGTCCCAGCCCTGGTAGATGCCGCGCGCGAGCGACCGCCGTACCAGCCGGAAATGCAGGCGCCACGCGTCGTGGATCGCGTCACCGACCGGGAGAACGTTGGTCGACCCATCGGATACGAAGACGCCCGTACCGGCCGCGGCCAGCTGCATGACGTCCTTCGCGTGGTCCGCGACCGGATGCTCCATGCTCTGGTACGCCGCCGCGACGCCGAGCGAGGCGGAGTAGTCGTACGTGCCGTAGTGCAGGCCGGTGACGCGCGGGCCCCCGGCCTTGAGCATCCGGGCGATCAGCGCGGTCCCGTCGGAACCGAGGATCGCCTGCGGGGTCTCGACCTGGATCTCGAACTGCAACGGCTGCAGATCGTGCTTGGCCTCCAGGGTCTCGAGCGCGTAGACCATCGCCTCGACCTGCTCGACCGAGGTCACCTTCGGGAGCGTGATGACGAAGCCGTCGCGGTTGCCGCCGAGGTGCTCGAGGAACAGGTCGAGGGTACGGATGCCGCGGCGGCGGGTCGGCGCTTCGAGCGACTTGATCCGGAGACCGTAGTACGGCGTCTGCCGCGCGATCCGGGCCGCGGCGATCGCGGCCGCGTCCTCCTCCTCGTCGGGGCGGTTGCCGTAGCCGTCCTCGAAGTCGATCCGGAGGTCCTCGATCGGCTCGCGTTCGAGCTTGCCACGAACCCGCTCGTACACATCGTCCGGGAGATCCAGCACCTTCACGAACTCCGGATGCTCGTCGAGCGCCGTACGCGCCTGCGCTCCCCAGTCCGCGACCGTCTTCTCGTCGTACCGGTCGGCCGGGACGTAGACGGTGTGGACAGGTTGCCGGACGCCGCGATCACCGGGGTAATCAGCGGTGAGGGCTGCGTCCGCGGCGGCCAGCCGACGGTCGAGTTCGGTCATCAGGTCATCCACTCGGGCCTCCTTTTCCGTATGGTGGAGACTAATATCTACTTTGTGGAAGACGCAAGAATACGAGCTTCCGGGATCTGGCGCTAAACTTCCGTGATCCGGAAAGGTGGAGGACATGGCGGAGAGCAAGCCGCGGACCGGCAGCGTGCAATCGATCGAGCGCGCCTTCGGGCTGCTCGAGACGATGGCCGACGCCGGCGGCATGATGGGCCTGTCGCAGCTCGCGGCCGCCTCCGGGCTGCCGCTGCCGACGATCCACCGGCTGGTGCGCACGCTGGTCGACCTCGGGTACCTGCGGCAGGAGTTGTCCCGGCAGTACGTGCTCGGTCCGAAGCTGATCCGGCTCGGTGAGAGTTCGTCGCACATGCTCAGTGTGTTCGCCCGCCCGCACCTGGCGCGGCTGGTCGACGAGCTCGGCGAGTCCGCCAACATGGCGATGCTGGACGGCGACCAGATCGTGTACCTCGCGCAGGTGCCGTCGCGGCACTCGATGCGGATGTTCACCGAGGTCGGGCGCCGGGTGCTGCCGCACTGTACGGCGGTGGGGAAGGCGATCCTCGCCCAGTTCCCGGACGCCGAGGTCCGCGAACTCCTGCGCCGCACCGGCATGCCGAAGCACACCGACAACACCATCACCAGCCCGGACGCGTTCACCGCCCAGCTGCACCAGGCCGAAGCCCACGGCTACGCGATGGACGAAGGCGAACAGGAGCTGGGCGTCCGCTGCGTCGCGGTCGCCGTCCCCGACGCCCCCTCCCACCTGGCCATCTCCATCTCCGGCCCCGCCGGCCGCATGACCGAGCCCCTGGTAGAACAAGCCATCCCCCTCCTCACCCAGGCAGCCAAGTCCCTCTCCGAAGACCTCCACTAACCAGGCGGCCGCAACACGCAGAACTCGTTCCCATCCGGATCAGCCAGCACATGCCACACCCAACCGCCTTCGCGGATCGGCGCGTCGGTCAGTTGCCGCGCGCCGAGGGCGCGGACGCGGGTGACCTCGGCGTCGAGGTCGGGAGTACGGAGGTCGAGGTGGACGCGGTTCTTCACCGACTTCCGGTCTGGTACCAGCTGTAGTAGTACCTCGATGCCGGGGCCGTCCTGCGGGAGCAGCGTCAGGTAGGTGTCAGGCTCGCCTGCTCGGACGTAGCCGAGGACGGCTGTCCAGAAGTCTGCCGCGCGTTCGAGGTCCGCGACGTCGACCACGACGACTAGGTCGCCGTGTGAGTAGCTCATGTTGTTGGGGCGTACGTGCGCCAGCGTTCGGTGAGGGTGTAGCCGAGGGACTGGTTGGCTTGGAGGCTGGCCTCGTTGGTGGCGGCGCCGCCGGTGCTGAAGCGGGTGATGCCGATGTCGAGGAAGGCGAGGATCGAGGCGGCCTTGACGGCCTGGCCGACGCCTCGGCGGCGGTACTGCGAGAGGACCGAGGTGAAGGCGGTGTCGCCGAAGCCCTCGTGTTCGCGGATCACCGTGGCGCCGACCAGGCGGCTGCCGTCGAGGGCTCCGAAGACGCGGTTCTCCGGCCAGAGTGCCTGGATGTCGGCGAGTTCGCCGACGTGCCGGTGGGTCGCGGGCGTGTCGGGGTAGTCGGGCTGGTTCGTGGTTTCGAGGGTGTGCAGGGCGGACGCGGACTCGGGCCCGAGCTCACGGATGGTCAGCCCGGCGACGGTCGCCCGCCGTACCGCCGACTCGAGCAGCTCCCGGTCCGGGTCGAACAGCCGGACCGCCCAGGACTCGGCGACCACGCGGTACCCGGCCGCTTCCAGCTCGGCGCACCGCGGGTCGCTGTCCTGAACGATCTGGTAATCACCCACGGGGTGATTGTCAGCCAAGTTTGCGCAGCAACGGAAGGACGTCTTCGGTGAACTGGGTCAGGAACCGCTCCTGGTCGTTCCCCGGACCATGGACGACGAAGTGGTTGAAGCCCGCGTCCACGTACGGCTGGAACTGCTTCACGGCCTCCTCGGCGTCCGACGCGACGATCCAGCGCTTCGCGACCTGCTCGATCGGCAGCTCGTCGGCGAGCCGCTCCATCTCGGTCGCACTCGTCACGCTGTGCTTCTGCTCCGGCGTCAGCGACAACGGCGCCCAGAACCGGGTGTTCTCCAGCGCGGCCGCCGGATCCCGGTCGTACGACACCTTGACCTCGAGCATCCGGTCCAGGTCGTCGAACTTCTTGCCCGCCTTCTCGGCACCTTCGCGGACGGCCGGGATCAGCTTGTCCGTGTACAGCTCCATGCCCTTGCCGGACGTCGCGATGAACCCGTCACCGGCGCGCCCGGCGTACTTCGCGACCAGCGGCCCGCCCGCCGCGACGTACACCTTCAGCGGGGTCTCGGGACGGTCGTAGATGAACGCGTCGACGGTCTTGTAGTACGGCCCCTCGGAGCTGACGCCGTCCTTCGTCCACAGATCGCGGATCAGCTGCACGGCCTCCCGCAGCCGGGCGAACCGCTCCTTGAACTCGGGCCACTCCATCCCCGACACGGCGATCTCGTTCAGCGCCTCGCCGGTGCCGACGCCGAGCATCACCCGGCCCGGGTACAACATCCCGAGCGTCGCGAAGGCCTGCGCGATCACCGCCGGGTTGTACCGGAACGTCGGCGTCAGCACCGACGTACCCAGCTGGACCCGCTCGGTACGCTCGCCGACCGCCGCCATCCAGGCGAGCGCGAACGGAGCGTGCCCGCCCTCGTGCCGCCACGGCAGGAAGTGGTCCGACACGGTCACACTGTCGAGTCCCAGCTGCTCGGCCCGCACGGAGTACTCCACCAGGTCCCGCGGCCCGAACTGCTCCGCCGAGGCCTTGTACCCGACCCGAATGCTCACCCTCTGCTCCCAACGTCGTCTGCGCGTACTCCGGAACAACTGCGTCCAGGTC
>NZ_DASRVN010000305.1:0-6333 GCF_035655035.1 Kribbella sp.
ACGACGACCGGGAACTTGCCCGGCGCGATCGCGACCCGGTCGAGGGCACGGTCCTGCAGCGTGTCGAACGGCCCCTCGAACAGCGACACCGGAGCCTTGAGGTGTATCCCGCTCCACTCGTCCGGCGCGTACTGCACCTGCTGTCCGGTCGTCGTCTTCGCCACCGGATACCACAGCCACACCGCCAGCCGCCGAGGCCCGTCCGCGAACGGATCCCGCCGCGGGGCATCGGTCCACTCGTACGTCCGCCGCCCTACCTGAAACCCACCACTGGGCTCCGGCAACGAAACCGGCTCAGACCGCTGCACCAACACCCAGCCCACATAGCCGGCCCCACCCAGCAACAAAACCAGCAGCAGGATCACGACCCCGGTCCGCACCCGCCTACGCATACTCCAACCATCTCACCCTCGCCGGTTCCACCTGGGCAGAAACTCCTGGAGAGATGTCGAAGTGGGGGAGGTGGTTCCGACGTTTCGGGTGTTCTGTCGGGTTTCGCGCGGGTTTCGCGTGGTTGAGGAGGACTGGGATGAGTTTGCCGGAGGTTGTCGGGCGGGACGCGTGGGTGGCGGCGCGGCGGGAGTTGCTGGCCGCGGAGAAGGCGTTCACCAAGGAGCGGGACGCGTTGAACACGCGGCGGCGGGAGTTGCCGATGGTGCTGGTGGACGCGCCGTACGTGTTCACCGGGGCCGGCGGGGAGGTGAAGCTGGTGGACCTGTTCGAGGGGCGGCATCAGCTTGTCGTCTACCACATCATGTACCCGCCGGAGTGGGACGCGGCCTGCCCGAACTGCACCGGATTCGTCGACGACATCGGCTCGCAGCGCGCGCTGAACGAGTCCGGCACGACGTTCGTACTGATCTCGCGCGGGCCGTACGAGAAGCTCGCCGCGTACCAGGCCGACCGCGGCTGGGTGCACCCGTGGTACTCGTCGGCCGGCACCACCTTCAACTACGATTACCACGTCACGCTGGACGACTCGGTGGTCCCGTTCGAGTACAACTACCGCTCGAAGGCCGACTGGGACGAACGCCCGCACGCCGGCTTCATCCAGCAGGACCAGCCCTTCGACCTCCACGGCCTGAGCTGCTTCCTGCGCGTCGGCGACGACGTCTACCACACCTACTCGACGTACGGCCGCGGCCCCGACGCGATGACGTTCTCCGTCAACGCCCTCGACATGACCGCCCTCGGACGCCAGGAACCCTGGGAAAAACCCGCCGGCCGAGCCATTCCCAGCTCGACCGACGACCACTGCCACTGACCCCCGGCGGGCGCGCTCAAGCGCGCCCGCCGAAGTCTCCGACCAGCCCCGGTACGGCGCTGTCGAAACCGGAGCTGTCCAGCATCCCCGGATCCGCCGGGTCCGCGATCGTCGCGCGGCTCGCGGTTCGTCGCCACCACGACCAGCCGGGCGGCGATCCCGAGCGCCTGGCGGTACTGCCGCAGCGCCTGGTGCGGATGGATGTCGCCGTACCACGTCTCGTTGTCGGTGAAGATCACGAACGTGTCGACCGCGAGCTTCCGGCGGAGCGCGTACCGCATCGGCCGCGCGCAGTCCGTGGCACCGAACGGCAGCTCCGCGACCGCCTGGATCGCGTCGTCGAGGCGCTGCCGCGGGCTGACCGCCGGCTTGGTCAGCCCGGTGTTCCGGAAGCCCGACCAACGATCTCGTACGACGCCTCGGTCGCGGTCGTGACGAGTGCGAGCTCCGCCGGTGCCCCGCGGCAGCTGATCGGCAGGCCGGACACCGGCGCCGTCATCGACGCGGACACGTCGAGCGCCGGCAGCATCCGCTTCCCGGCCGGCTCGACCGCGTCGTACGCGCGGTAGAACGCGGCGTCGAGCGCATCCATGATCGCCCGCGACGGCGTCCACGACCCGCCCGCGCCGTGACCACCGGAATAGGTGCGCTGCGCAACGAGTACGGCGACCGGGTGCACCCGTGCCTTCCGCAGCCGGGCGGTGTCGGTGAGCTCGTCCGCGACGACCCGCGCCCACGGACCGTGCGGATCCAGCCGGGTGCGGCGGGGGAGTTGCCGGAGCAGCGCGGTCTGCGGGAGGCTGTTCGCGAGCAGCGCTTCCCAGACGCGCGGCTCGTTCAGGAACCGGTCGGGGATCATCTCCCACGACAGGGCACGGTTGAACGTGACGACGTCCGCGGCTTCGGTGGCGTCGGTCGTGGCCTGGACGCGTTCGAACGCGGCGAGCAGCGGCAGTGCGGACAGGTCCGCCGTACGTCCGTGGATCCAGCCGAAGAGCTCGCGCCGTACCGGCTCCGTCGTCCTCGGGTGCGATAGCCGGAGCAGATCCGCGTGCGACCACCCGTTGCGCCGGCGGTACTTGACGACCTGGTACGCGACCGTGTCCACGCCGCGCTCCGGGTCGACGTACCAGTTGCCGATCGCGCGGCGGGTACCGCGGCCCCAGCCGCCGAGCTGCTCCAGATAACCCGCGAACGTGAACAGGTGCGTGCGTGCCGGTCCGCGCCACGAGCGGGACGGCCGCGACCGCGGCGCGCCGACTGTCGTCGTCACCGAGCTTCGCCGCCGCGGTGCGCGGCCGGACCGCCACGCAATGGGAAGGCGATGGGTTTGTGGCCGTAGGCAACTGTATGGGTGCGCTGTGGACAACTTCCCCCTGTGGATAACTCGGGTAGTGGAATCTCCTTGAAAATAAGGAATTCTGGCGTTGGAAACTGTCGGAGGGCGTGTCTAGAGTTGTGGACATGGAGATCCTCGGCGCGCGACCCGTCTGGTCGATGAGTGACAGCGAGAAGCTGTCGGCTCTCGACGCGGTCGTCGCCGAGGAGGCGCGGCTGCTAACGCTGCGGTGGCAGTTGACGGCCGGCCTGGACGCTTCCGGGTACGCGAAGGAGTTAGGCGCCGGGGATACCGCCCGACTGCTGTCCGCGCGGTACCGCCAGGACCTGAAGGACGCCCGCCGCGACGTCCGCCTCGCCAATCGGATCGCCGCCTACACCGCCACCGGCGCAGCCCTGCCGGATCCGGCCGTTCCGTTCCCCGACCCGAGCTACGCGACCGCAGCGTTCGCGGAGACCTCCGAGGATGGGCCTGCCCAGACCGAGACCGCCGAGACCGCCGAGACCGCCGAGGCTGTCGATGAGTCTGCGACCGGCCGCGGTGCCGTGGAGTACGAGTGGCGGGTGAGTCCGGCGCAGGCTGCCGCGATCGTCGCCGTACTGGACGGGGTCCCGTCGAGCGTCCCGCTGGAGAACCTCGCGGTCGCGGAGCAAGAACTGATCGGCCTGGCCGCCACGCACACTCCACTGGAGCTGCGCCGCGCCGGCCGCAGGATCCGCGACCTCCTCGACCCCGACGGACCGGAGCCCGACGAGAAGGAGGCCTACAAGCGCGAATCCCTGCTGCTGAAGCCGTCCGACCGCGGTGTCACCTTCACCGGCTACCTCGCCAACGAGAACGCCGAGCTCTTCCGCACTCTGATCCACACATACGCTCGCCCGCACCGGACAACCGACGGCGAACTCGACCCCCGCCCCCTGAGCAAACGCCAGGCCGACGCCCTCACCACCATCCTCAACGCCACCATCGTCAAGACCACCGGCCAGTCCGAAACCAGCGCCGATGCGAGTGCGGGCCCTGGTGCGGACGGGGATGCGGCCGGAGCCCGGATCGTTCCGGGGTGCGGGCCGAAACCGCACATCAGCATCACGATCGACTACCGCGACCTCAGCACAGCCACGGCGAACGCCACCGGCAGCTTGATCTTCGGCGATGAGCTGTCCGCAGCGACCGTACGACGGCTCGCCTGCGACGCCGACGTACTGCCGATCGTCCTCGGCTCGAAGTCACAACCGCTCGACGTCGGGACCAGCCAACGTCTCGTCACCCGCCCGATGCGCCGCGCCCTCAACGCCCGCGACAAAGGCTGCGTCGTCTGCAGCGCCCCACCGATCCACACCGAAGCCCACCACATCATCCACTGGGCCGACGGCGGCCCCACCGCCGTCACGAACCTCGCCCTGCTCTGCAAACGCCACCACCAGGACCTGCACTCCGGCCACTGGCAGATCCGCATCCTCGACGGCATCGTCCAGGTGACCCGTCCGCCCTGGACGACCCCGACCCGCATCCCACCCGACCGGTACCACCCACCAACCGCCGACATCGTCCACACACCGCCCGCTCCACCACCTGATCCCTGGGCCGACGAGGACCACCCCACACTCAACCTCAGCTCACCGCCACCGGTCGCGCCCAGCAGCACGTCGGTGCAGGCGGTGGTTGATCCGTGGGGCGATGAAGCTGGTCCCGCGCCGGGCGTGAGTCCGGTGGCGCCCGCGGCACGTGACGTGTGGGGAGATGCTGTTCCGCCGGCCGGCGTCTCGGCGCAGGGTGTGGTTGATCCGTGGGGCGATGAAGCTGGTCCCGCGCCGGGCGTGAGTCCGGTGGCGCCCGGCGCACGTGACATGTGGGGTGATGCTGTCTCGCCGGCTGGCGTCTGGGCGCGGGGTGTGGTTGGTCCGTGGGGTGATGAGGGTGTGCCGGAGTCGGCGTGAGTCCGGTGGTGCCCGTGGCAGGTGACGTGTTGGGGTGATGGTGTTCCGCCGGCCGGCGTCTGGGCGCGGGGTGTGGTTGATCCGTGGGGTGATGAGGCTGTGCCGGAGTCGGTGTGAGTCCGGTGGTGCCCGTCGCGCTCGACGTGTGGAGTAGTGCCATCGCGCCGACCAGACCCTCGGTGCAGGCTGGAATTGCCCGGGTTTCACGGACAGATGCTTGAGTCGGTTGCGTAGATGATGGGTGAGACGTAGCCGAGTGTCGAGTGGCGGCGGTGGTGGTTGTAGGTCCAGATGTAGTTGAACAGGCGTGCGCGGGCTTCGGCGCGGGTGGCTGGTTGTCCTTTGGGGTAGATCTCTTCGTTCTTGAACGAGGCGAACCATGACTCCATGACGGCGTTGTCGACGGCTGCTTTGCGTTCTCCGATCGAGACGCGCATGCGGTGGTCGACGGCGAGGTCGAGCCAGTCGGTGGAGGTGAACTGGTAGCCGCGGTCGGAGTGGATGATGCAGCCCGTGGGCGGGTGCCGGCTGCGCAGCGCCTCGCGGAAGGCGCGGATGGCGGTGGTTGGTGTCTCCAGGTCTGCGGTGGCCCAGCTGATGACCTCGCGGTTGAACGCGTCCAGGATGACTGCGGCGTAGAGCCATCCCTGCTGGGTGCGGATCTGGGTCAGGTCGGTGAACCACAGGGCGTTGGCGGTGTCGGCGTGGAAGTCGCGGCGGACGTGGTCGCCGATGTCTGGGCGGCGCACGGGAGGCGCCGAGCGGGGCCGGGCCTTGATCTTGCCGCGGCAGGCGCGGATGCCGTTGGCCCGCATCAACCGGGCCACCCGGTGCCGGCCCACGTGGTGCTCGCGCGCCAGGAGCTCGCGATGGATCCGCGGGGCGCCGTAGTAGCCGCGAACCAGATGGATCTGCTGGATCTCGGCGAGCAGGAACAGGTTCTCGGCGGCACGCCCCCGAGGTTCGCGGCCGGTTCGGGCCAGCCAGTCGTAGTAGCCCGAACGGGACACACCGAGGACCTTGCAGTGCAGGCTGATGCTGATCTCCGGATCAGCGGCCTTCTCCGCCCGGATGTAGCAGTACAGATCTACTGGTCCGCCCGCCGCGCGAAGAAGGCCAGCGCTTTTCCCAAGATCTCGAGCTCCTGCTCCTTGCGCGCCAACTCCTTCTCCAGCCGCCTGATCTTGGCCTTGTCGGACTCACCACCCTGCCCGGCGGCGTTGTCGGCGATCCGGGCGCGCTCGAGCTTCGCGTCGCGCTTGTCCGCGGCCCGGACCCAGTTCGAGACCGTGGTCGCCGACAAGTTGAACTCCCTGGCCAGGTCGATGAACGTACGACCGCCCTTGCGGTGCAGTTCGACGATCTGATCCTTGAACTCCTGCGAAAACGGCACCATCGAGACACCTTTCCGTGGCCCTCAAACCCACTGTGACGGGTGTCCGTGAAATCCGGGTAGGCCCAGGCTGCAGGTGATCGGTGGGGCGAGGGCAGCGCATCCGTGCGGTGATGTGCGAGTTCTCCTCCCCTCGTCGGCTCACCGGGGCCGGTCCTGGGGGCGTTTGCAGGACGAGGACGCGAGCGCCCGCAGGTAGGTGGCCGGCAGAGTCTGCCGCTGCCGCTGCTGCCGCTGGCACGGCGGGGCACTGCGGGGACGGTTGTTGATGAGCGCGAGCTGTCCGGTTCACGTTCTTGCTGCCGGGCATCGGTTGGGCCAGGAGCCTGGTTGTACGGCGTCCGGTTGTGCTGCGTGGGCGGCGGGGACGCGTGACGTACGTGGACGTGCGGTTTGGGCC
>NZ_DASRVN010000306.1:0-1628 GCF_035655035.1 Kribbella sp.
GGAGCCGCCCGTCGTCTTGCCGGTTGAACCGGTGGACGAGCTCCCCGGCCCGTCGGAGCCGAAAGCGTCCTCGGCGCCGAACGGGGCCGACGGCTTGTCGGTTGCCGGTTCCGGGGCGAACGGGCTGCCGACGCCCGTCCCCGGGGCGCCCGACGGCGCAGTCCGGGCGGACTCGGAGCGGCCGAACGGGTTCACGTACGGTGCCGCGGCCGTCTCGGAGTCGAGCTCCGCGGCCTGGCGCGCGATGTTGCTGGCGATCTCGTTCAGCCCGGCGATCTGAGTCAGGATCCCGTCCCGGCGCTTCGCCAGCCGCTCGGTCTCGCGGGCGACGACGGTCCGGGAGCGTTCGGCCTCGTCCGCCGCGTTCGCCAGCTCGGCGTCGGACCGCGTCCGGGCCGTGGTCAGCAGCTGCTCGGCCTCCCGGCGGGCGCGCGCGAGCGTCCGCTCGGCCGACTGCTCCGCCTCGGCGCGGATCTTGCGGGCCTGCTCGGTCGCCTCGGCCACCCGGCGCTCGGACGCCTCGGCGGCCTCCTTCATCTGGGTGGTCAGGCTGTCGGTGTCGGCCGCGATCTGCTGGTGCTTGTCGGCCAGCTCCTTGGCCTGCTGCTCCCGCTCGTCCGCCAGCCGCGCGCGCAGCGCCGCCGACTCACGCTGGATCGCCGTACGGATCTTCTCCGCCTCGTGCAGCGCGCCGTTCTTCAGTGTGCTCGCCTGCGACTCGGCGGTCAGCTGCAGCTGCTCGGCCTTCCGCCGCGCCGCCTGCAGTACCTCGGCGGCCTCGGTCTCCGCCGTACGCCGCAGCTCGGCCGCGTCGCCCTCGGCGGTACGCCGCATGCTGTCCGCCTCGTTCAGCGCGACCGTACGGATGTCCTCGGCCTCGCGGTCACCGGTGGCCCGGGCCGCGGCGGCCTCCTTGCGGGCGTTGGTCAGCAGGTCGTCGGCCTCCCGCTTGGCCTCCTCGAGCGCCTCGGCCGCCTGGTCCTGGGCGAGCCGGAGGATCTGCGCGGCCCGGTCGCCGAGTCCGGCGTACGACGGGTTCGCGCTGGCCTCGAGCTGCCGGCGGGTCTCCTCGAGCTGGTGCTGCAGCGGCGCGACGCTCTGCTGCAGCTGCTCGGCCCGATGGCGCGCCTCGACGAGCTGCATCTCCAGGGCGCGGACGTAATCGTCCACGGCCTGCTTGTCGTACCCTCGGCGACTGACCGGGAATCCCCCGGCCGCGGTCGCCGTGCGGTCGAAGAACGGCAGGCTCGACTCGTCAGGCATTCCCGAGTTTCCCTTCTGGCGGCTCAGCGTGAATTCCCCACGATAAGCCTGTCAGAAACCCGTTCAAACGCCTAAACGCACGCACGCACTACCTGTCGCGGAAGCGATTGATCTGGTCGAGGTGTTCGGCGCGCAGTTCGGGGTCGCGGACGCCGAGGCCTTCGGTGGGGGCGAGGGTGAGGACACCGACCTTGCCCTGGTGCAGGTTGCGGTGCACGTCGTACGCCGCCTGGGCGGTGTCCTCCAGCGGGTAGACCTTGCTGACGGTCGGGTGCACCATGCCGCGCGCGATCAGCCGGTTCGCCTCCCAGGCCTCCCGGTAGTTGGCGAAATGAGAGCCGATGATCCGTTTCAGGTTCATCCAC
>NZ_DASRVN010000307.1:0-4984 GCF_035655035.1 Kribbella sp.
CGATCCGGCCGCACGCCCAGGCGCGCCGGCGGGTGAGCCGGCGTCTGGACCGGCGGAGGTGCCGGTGGGCGTGCCTGAGGATGGGTGGGGGGATCCGTGGGGGACGATTGACGATCTGGCCGATCGGGGGTACATCGACCCCGGAACGGCGACCTGGCTGACCGACTGGTTCACGCGCCTGGCCCGGCGCGTCGACGCCGGCGGCCCGAAGGTGCTGATCCACGGGGACGTTGCCGCCCACAACCTTCTGGTGGGACCCGGCAACGATCTCCGCGCGCTGATCGACTGGGGTGATGCCGCGTGGGCCCCGCCTGCCATGGACTTCGCCAAGCTCCCGCTGACCCAGGTGGCCGCCCTGCTCCCCGCCTACCGGCAGCACGCCCACTCCCCGGACTCCGAGCACGATCTCGCCGCCGCGATCCTCTGGTTCCACCTCTCCTGGGCGCTCGCCAAACTCCCCGCCGCGCCGTGGCCCGGCCAACGCCACTGGACCGCTCCCACGACGAGCCGCCTGCTCGGCCTCCTGCACTTCTTCACCACCACGCCGCCCGCCCCGTGGGCCGACCTCGTCTGACGATCAAGAAGGTGGGGTTCTCGCTCTCAGTGCTGGAGTTTCTGCTGAAAAACAAGGGGGTTTGAACTTGTTGACTCATGGGGCAGACTGAGGTTCCGTGACTGATTATGTGGCGGCTGCGAGCCGGTACGACGACCAGATGAGCTACCGGCGCACCGGCCGGAGCGGGCTGCGGCTTCCGGCGATCTCGCTCGGGTTGTGGCACAACTTCGGCGACGACAAGCCGTTCGCGACGCAGCGGGACATCCTGCGCCGGGCGTTCGACCTCGGCGTCACGCACTTCGACCTGGCGAACAACTACGGCCCGCCGTACGGCTCGGCCGAGACCAACTTCGGGACGCACTTCGCGCGCGACTTCAAGCAGTACCGCGACGAGCTGATCATCTCGACCAAGGCCGGCTACGACATGTGGCCGGGTCCGTACGGTCAGGGCGGCGGCTCACGGAAGTACCTGCTGGCGTCGCTGGACCAGTCGCTGGACCGGATGGGGCTGGACTACGTCGACATCTTCTACTCGCACCGGTTCGACCCGGACACGCCGCTCGAGGAGACGATGGGCGCGCTCGATGCGGCCGTCCGCTCGGGCAAGGCGCTGTACGCCGGCATCTCGTCGTACTCCGCCGACCGGACGCGGGAGGCGGCGCGGATCCTGGAGGAGCTCGGTACGCCGCTGCTCATCCACCAGCCGTCGTACTCGATGCTGAACCGCTGGATCGAGGAGGACCTGCTGGACGCGGTCGGTGAGCTGGGCGTCGGCGTGATCGCGTTCTCGCCGCTGGCGCAGGGCGTGCTGACCAACCGGTACCTGGACGGCATCCCGTCCGACTCGCGCGCGGCACAGGGCAAGTCCCTCAACCCGGACTCCTTGACCGAGGAAACCCTGAAGCACGTCCGCGCCCTGGCCGAGATCGCCAAGGAACGCGGCCAGTCGGTCGCTCAGCTGGCCCTCGCCTGGACCCTCCGCGACGACCGCGTCACCAGCGCCCTCATCGGCGCCTCCAGCGTCGCCCAGCTGGAGGACAACCTGGCCACGGTCCGCAACCTCACCTTCACCCCCGAGGAACTCGAAGCCATCGACGCCGACGCGGTAGAAGCCGGCATCAACCTCTGGAAAAAGAGCTCCGACGCCTGATCCCCCAAACCCCTCGAACCCCCGAACGCCCGCCGCACCCCGCGACGGGCGTTCGTCACTTCCCCACCACCCACAGACCACCAGCAGCCGGCCAGCACGCGTGACACGTGCGCGGGTGGTCGGGGCGGGTGTGGGGTGGGGCGGTGGGTTGTGGGTGGGTTACGGAGGGGGTTGGGGTGGTTGCGGTTTGGGGCGGATGGGCACAGGCTGGTAGAGACATTGGAGGTGGTTGTCGTGACCGCTTCGACGCTCGAAATGGCCTTGACGTACGAGCACGCGCGGATCCGGGAGCTGGCTGAGCCGGCTCATCATCCGGATGCGGCGCATCCTGAGCACCGGCATCAGACGGACTGGTTCTACGCGATCGCGGCGCAGCATCTGGCGGCGGCCGAGGACGTGCTGGTGCCGTACATCCGGCGGCTCCCGGACGGGGCGGGGATGGTGGGCAGGTACGTCGGGAACGCGAAGGAGCTGGAGCGTTCGCTGCGGTATCTGAAGGGCAGGCAGTACGGCGACAGCCGGTTCCTGCATCTGCAGCACGACGACCTGTGGCAGCACATCGACCGGTTGCTCGACGAGCACGAGGCGATGGAGACGACGTACAGCCGGCAGATCACCGAGGAGCTCGCGGATCCGGAGGTGAACGCGTTGACGGAGGATCTGCTGGAGGCGGAGGAGGTCGCGCCGACCCGGGCGCATCCGGCGTCGCCGCACACCGGGATGGCGGGCCGGCTCGCGCACCGGATGTGGCGGATGGCAGACAACGCGTGGGACAGCGCCGAGGGCCGCGTGGTGCCGATCAAGTACCACGCTCACCCGAAGCGCGACTCCGCGCTATCCCACTACCTGTACGGCACCCCGATGCCCCACGAGGAGGAGCCGCACTAGCACACCCAGCCACCGCCGGAACCGCGCCGCAGCAGAAGGCCCGGTCCCGGCGGATGTTCCGTCGGGACCGGGCCGGGACCGGCTCTCACTGCGCCTGGTTGTGGGGGCCGGTTCGGGCCCGTTGCCGCTGCGCCTGGGTGCGGTGTGGGGCCCTGCGTCCTCCCCCGCTGCGCCTGGTGTGCGGGGGAGGACGGTTCGTGGGGTCAGTGCAGGGCGTCGAGCGCCTTCTTCGCGCCCGGGTGGAGTGGCACCGGGTCGGTCTTGTCGGCGTTGTCGAGGGTGATGCCCTTCGCGGCCGCGTTCACCGTGACCAGGGCGTCCAGGTTGTCGTAGAGCGTCTTCGTGAGTTGCTCGGCGAGGTCGTCCTTCATGTTCTTCCGGACCAACAGCACGTTCGGTACGACGATCGTCGTGACGTCGGCCGGCTGCTTGTAGGTCGCTGCCGGGATCGGTGCCGCCGAGTACACCTCACCGTACTTCTCCTGCATTTTGGGCAGCAGATCCGTGATCGGCAAGAGTTTCACGCCGTTGCCCATGCTGGTAACGAGGTCGGTAATGCCGCCGGTCGGCAGCCCGCCGGACCAGACCAGTGCGTCGATCGACCCGGACTTCATCGCGTCCACCGACTCGGGCAGCCCGAGCCGCTGGGCGGTTACGTCGGACGCCGGGTTCAGGCCGGCCGACTCGAGCAGCCGGCGCGCGATCACCTCGGTCCCGGAATTCGGCGAGCCGGTGGAGACCCGCTTGCCCTTCAGGTCGGCGATCGAGTTGATGTTCGCGGACGTCCGTACGGCGACCTGCGTGTAGTTGTTGTACAGCCGGGTGAGCGCGACGACGTCCTGCTTGCTCTTGAAGCTGTTCACGCCGTTCACCGCGTCCGCGGCGGAGTCACCGAGTGAGAAGGCGACGTCGTAGTTGCCGCTGACCAGGCCCTGGATGTTCTGCACGGAGGCACCGGTCTCGCTGGCCGTCGCGCGGTACCCGGACATCTTCTGCGAGATCACCGAGGCCAGCGCGCCGCCGAGCTGGTAGTAGACGCCGGTTGTGTTGCCGGTGGCAATCGTCAGCCGCCCGCCGCTGCCGGAGGATCCGGCGGGCTGGCGCTGTCCACCGCAGGCGGTCAGGGAAACGACGGCCACGAGCGCCACGAGGTGACGAAGTCTCATGCGATTCCTTCCTCGTTAGCGGCCTGGCGTTGCCGCCGGACCAGGTTGATGACCACGGCGACAAGTAGCAAACAGATTCCGACCGTGACGGTTACGGGCGCGAGGTACAGCAACAGCGCCGCGGCCGGTAGGCAGACCGCGCGCTCGAGCCAGGTCGCCCGGACGAACACCCAGCCGCCGGTGACCACGGCCAGTGCCGCGACGGCCAGCATCGACACCAACGTGGTCCAGACCGTGCCGACGAACGATCCCTGACCGAGCAGATGCGCACCGTTGTCGGTCAGCACGAACGCGAACGGCACCAGGAACGCGGGCAGCGTGTACTTCCACGCCTGCCACATCGTCGGGATCACCCGGCCGCCGGTGATCGCGGCCGTGGCCACCGCGGCCAGTGCGGTCGGCGGCGACACCTCGGAGAGTACGGCGTAGTAGAAGATGAACATGTACGCCTCGGGCTGCGTGACGCCGAGGTGGACCAGCGCCGGCGAGATGACCACCGCCGCGATGATGAACGACGCGGTCACCGGTACCGCGAGCCCGAGGATCATCACGGCCAGCCCGGACAGCACCACGGTCAGGATCAGGACGACCGTGTGATTGTCGGTCAGCCCGTGCGCGGCGTTCACGATGATCTCGGCGAGGTTCAGCCCGAGCCCGGTCTGCGTGGTAACCGCGACGATCACGCCCGCGGTCGCGCAGGTGGCCACCACGGGCAGGACCGAACGGGTGCCCTGGGCAAGCGCTTTGAACAACGGACGCCCGGTCAGCCGGTGCTCCCGGTCCAGGAACGACAGCCCGAACTGGATGATCACCGCGTAGACGACCGCCTTGAACGGCGGTACGTCGACCGCCATGAAGCCGATGATCACGAACAGCGACAGGAAGTGGTACCCGAACCGCAGCAGCAGCCGCCCCGCCGACTGCCCGGACAGCTCCGGAGCCGAGGTCGTCCCGTGCTTGCGGGCGTCGATCTCGATCGCGAGCAGGATGCCGAGGTAGTACAGGATCGTCGGGATCACCGCGAACCCGAGCACCTTCAGGTACGACACCTGCAGGAACTCCGCGATGATGAACGCCGCCGCGCCGAGCGTCGGCGGCGACAGGATCGCGCCGATACCGGACGCGGCCAGCATCCCGCCCGCGGGCTCGGGTGGGTACCCGGCCCGGCGGAGGATCGGCCACGACACGGTGCCGAGCGACACCGCGGTCGCCGTACCGGAACCG
>NZ_DASRVN010000308.1:0-18349 GCF_035655035.1 Kribbella sp.
CGACCCGGCCGGCTACGACGTGGGCACGCTGTACCAGCGGTTCGTCCTGGAGGGGGTCGCCGCCCCCGGCTCGCTCCCGTCCGCCGACCAGGTCACGCTCCCCGACACCACGACCGGAACCGCCCACCCGGACCGCACCACCCGCCCTGGCCGCTCCACCGAATCCGGCCGCTGACCCGTAGTCTCCCCGGGCCTAGCGTTGGTGCCGGGGTTTCGCCGACCCGGTTCGCTGACCCGGTGTCGCTGACACGGTGGGCTGACACGATTGCCGGGTGACCCGACCGTGGCTGATCGACCTGCTCGCCGGTGGAGCGGCGCGCATCCGGCCGACGTACCCGGACGGCTCCCAGGGGGTGGCCAACCTGGTGCTGATGGCGATGCTCATCCTGCTCCCGTTCGCGCTCGGCGCCATGTTGTACGGACGCTCGCGGGGGATCAGGCGGGTCGTCGAGTGGGCACGCGGTCTTGCGCTCGTGACGCTCGTGCTGGCGATCGGGTACGACGTGGCCGGCGCGGCGTGCCTCTTCCTCGCCGAACCAAAGCCCGGCCACGAACCCTGGGCCGACCCCGCCGCCGTCGTCAACTACCCCACGTTCTTCCTCCCCATCGGCCTAGGCGCCTTCCTGGCCGCCCTGGCCCTCCTGATAGCCACCATCCGAGCCCGCCACACCCTGGGCTGAACACCCCGGGCTGAACACCCCCGGACTTGGGGAGGATTTCGTCCCATTTCGGGACAACGATCCTCCCCAAGCAGCCCGTCCACAGGCCGAGGGCGGAGCGGGCGGGGACACGGGCGAGTCGTGCATCTTCTGAGGGGTGGAGCAGAGAAACGAGGATCTGGGGCGGTCGTTCCGGGAGCTGCGCCGGGCCCAGGCGGGTGCGTTCACCCGGGACCAGGCGCTGGCCTACGGAATCACCGACAAGGTGCTGCGCGGGCGTTGCCGGGCCTGGCAGTTGCAGCGCGTCCACACGGGCGTGTACGTCGACTTCACCGGGCCGTTGCCGTGGGAGACCAGGATGTGGGCGGCATGGCTGTCGTGTGGGCCGGGGGCGGCGTTGACCGGTACGACGGCGCTCCGCAGGTACGGCGTTGCGGGGGACTGGCGGGACGGGCGAATCGAGATCGCGGTACCGCATTCGCGTCGGGTCGATCCGAGGCCGGGGGTTGTCGTCACCCGCCACCGGCAGCTGCCCACGCTGGTTCAGACGTCTCGCGAACCGCCGATGGTGCGGTTGGAGGTCGCGCTGCTGGTCACCGCCCGCGCGGAAGCGGACGTGTCGAGGCGGGCCGCCGTACTGTTCGACGCTTGCCGGCAGCGGCGGACGACGCCGTCCCGGTTGCTGGCCGAACTCGACGCCCTCCCGGAGTTGCCCGGCCGGCGGATCCTCCGGCGGATCCTCGGTGAGGCGGCCGAAGGCGTTCAGTCGTTGCTCGAGCAGGCCTACCTGCGGCGGGTCGAGCGTGCACACGGGTTGCCCCGGGCCCGGCGCCAGGTCCGCGCCGCGGACGCGGGCGGGGTCGTGTACCGGGACTCGGAGTACCCGCCGTACGGCGTGATCGTCGAGCTGGACGGGAAGGCCGGTCATGCGGATGCGGACGGCCGGTGGCGAGACATGATCAGGGACAACGCGGCCGCGACGAACGGCAAGCTCACGCTGAGATTCGGGTACCAACTGCTCGGTGCACCGTGCCAGGCGGCGTCGCACGTGGTCGCTGCCCTGCAGCTCCGCGGCTGGCCCGACGCCCCACACCCCTGCTCCCCGACCTGCCCGCTTGCATGAACAGCCGGGTCGGGGAGGATCTTGTGCCGATCCGGGGCCAATATCCTCCCCAACCCGGGCTCGGACGGGTGGGGTGGCGTGGGGTTGTGGACGGCCGATTCACGGGTTTGGGGTTCGGGTTTCTAGACTGCAATTCGCAGAAGTTCCGAATTGAGAGCGAGCCATGTCCGGTCCCAACACTGATTACGACCCGGTCGAAGTGACGCCGCTGCATGCCGAAGAGGTGGAGCGGACCCGCGACGAGGCGCTGACGGCGTTTACCAAGGCGGCCGATCTGGCCGCCCTGCAGGAGGCGAAGTCCGCCCATCTCGGGGACAAGTCGCCGATCGTGCTCGCCAACCGGGAGATCGGCGCGCTGCCGCCGCAGGCCCGGAAGGAGGCCGGGCAGCGCATCGGTGCCGCCCGGAAGGCGATCAACGAGGGCTTCGCGGCCCGGCTCGCGGTGCTCGAGGCCGAGCACGAGGAGCGGATGCTGGCCACCGAGCGGGTCGACGTGACGCTGCCGTGGCACACCCCGGAGCTCGGCGCCCGGCACCCGCTGTCGCTGATCTCCGAGCAGGTCGCGGACGTGTTCACCGCGCTCGGCTGGGACGTCGCGGAAGGTCCCGAGGTCGAGGCCGAGTGGCTGAACTTCGACGCCCTGAACTTCCAGCCCGACCACCCGGCGCGGCAGATGCAGGACACCTTCTTCGTCGAGCCGGCCGGCTCCGGCAAGGTCCTGCGCACCCACACGTCGCCCGTGCAGGCGCGGTCGATGCTGACCCGCAAACCCCCGATCTACGTGATCTGCCCGGGCCGCGTGTTCCGCACCGACGAGCTGGACGCGACCCACACGCCCGTCTTTTACCAGGTCGAGGGCCTGGTGGTGGACGAAGGCATCACGCTCGCGCACCTCAAGGGCACCCTGGACCACTTCGTCGTCTCGATGTTCGGCGAAGGCCTCGAGGCGCGCCTGCGGCCGAACTTCTTCCCGTTCACCGAGCCGTCGGCCGAGGTCGACCTGAAGTGCTTCGTCTGCCGCGGCGCGTCCGTCGGCAACCCGGACCGCCCGTGCCGCACCTGCGGCAGCGAGGGCTGGATCGAGTGGGGCGGCTGCGGCGTGGTGAACCCGCGGGTCCTGCAGGCCAACGGCATCGACACCGAGCGGTACTCCGGTTTCGCGTTCGGGATGGGCCTGGAGCGGACGCTGATGTTCCGCAACGGGGTCGAGGACATGCGGGACATGGTCGAGGGTGACGTGCGGTTCAGCCGCCAGTTCGGGATGGAGATCTGATGCGGGTCCCACTGTCATGGCTTCGGGAGTACGTCGACCTGCCGGCCGAGGTCACCGGCCGCCAGGTCGCGGAGCAGCTGATCCGGGCCGGCCTCGAGGTGGAGACCGTCGAGGAGTCCGACCTGACCGGGCCGCTCGTGGTCGGCAAGGTGCTCACGTACGAGAACGAGCCGCAGAAGAACGGCAAGACGATCCGCTGGTGCTCGCTGGACATCGGCAAGGACGAGCCGCAGTGGGTGGTCTGCGGCGCGCACAACTTCGAGGTCGGCGATCTGGTGGTCGTGGTGCTGCCGGGTGCGGTGCTGCCCGGCGGGTTCGCGATCGCGGCCCGGAAGACGTACGGCCACGTGTCGAACGGGATGATCTGCTCGAGCTCCGAGCTCGGCCTGGGCGACGACGGTACGCACGGGATCGTGGTGCTCGAGCCGGGTGAGGCCGCGCCGGGTGACGACGCGATCGAGCTGCTCGCGCTGCGGGACGACGTACTGGACATCGCGGTGACGCCGGATCGTGGGTACTGCCTGTCGATCCGCGGGGTCGCCCGCGAGGCGGCGACGGCGTACGGCGTACCCCTGAAGGATCCGGCGGAGCTGACGCTCGACGGGTCCGGTGCCGGTGGGTATCCGGTGCGCGTGGACGACGCGGCGGCGTGCAGCGCATTCGTCACGCGGACCGTGCACGGGATCGACCCGCAGGCGTTGTCGCCGCGGTGGATGCAGAAGCGGCTGCTGGCGTCCGGGATGCGGCCGATCTCGATCGGGGTCGACGTCGCGAACTACGTGATGCTCGAGCTCGGGCAGCCGATCCACACCTACGACAAGGCGCGGCTGTCCGGCGAGATCGTGGTCCGGCGGGCGAACCCGGGCGAGAAGCTGATGACGCTCGACGACCAGACGCGGGAGCTGGACGCCGAGGACCTCCTGATCACCGACGACTCCGGGCCGATCGGCGTCGCCGGGGTGATGGGTGGTGCGTCGACCGAGATCTCCGGCAGCACCGTCGACGTGGTGATCGAGGCCGCGCACTTCGACCCGATCGTGATCGCCCGCGCCTCCCGGCGGCACAAGCTGTCGTCGGAGGCGTCGCGGCGGTTCGAGCGCGAGGTCGACCCGGCCCTGCCGAGGTACGCCGCGCAACGCGTCGCGAACCTCCTCGCCGAGTACGCCGGCGGCACGACCCTCCCCGACGAGACGGTGGTCGACACCCACCCGGCGCCCGCACCGGTCAACCTCCGCGCGGACCACGCCGCCCGGGTCGCGGGTGCCCCGATCACCCTCGAGGAAACGCTGAAGCACCTCCGCTCGGTTGGGTGCACCATCGAGCGGGCTGCTGCCGGCGCAACCCCCGCCCCCCTCGCGGTAGGCGTCCACGCCCCGGCCCTGGTTGTCGCAGCGGCGCCGCACCCCGGCTCCGCCGCGACCGCGACGGGCGTGACAGGTGCGGCTGGTGCCGCGGCCGGCGCGGAGGGCTTGTCGCTCGGCGGTCGAGCTGACGGTGCCCCAGGATCGGTGGTGGCTGCTGATTTGGTCGGGGATGACCTGCTGACCGTGACGCCGCCGTCGTGGCGGCCGGATTTGCGGGATCCCAACGACTTTGCCGAGGAAGTTATTCGGCTGTTCGGGTATGACAACGTGCCGTCGGTGTTGCCGGCGGCGCCGGGTGGGCAGGGCCTCACGGTGGCGCAGCGGCGGCGTCGGCGGGTGGCTACCGCGCTGGTCGGCGCGGGGCTGACCGAGGTCGTCTCGTACCCGTTCACCGGCGCGGCCGACTTCGACGCGCTGGGGCTCCCGGCCGACGACCCGCGGCGTACGACGGTGAAGCTCGTCAACCCGATCTCCGACGAAGAGCCGTCGATGCAGACCACCCTGCTCGCGACGCTGCTCCGGACGGCCGAGCGGAACGTCGGCCGCGGTGCGAGCGACCTGGCGATCTTCCAGACCGGCCTGGTCTTCCTGCCGAAGGCCGAGACGAAGCCCGCGCCGCTGCCGTCGGTCGAGCAGCGCCCGAGTGACGCTGAGGTGCAGGCGCTGTACGACGCGCTCCCGGACCAGCCGCTGCACGTCGGTGTGGTGCTGACCGGGGCGCGGACGCCGACCGGCTGGTGGGGCAAGGGCCGCCCGGCGGGCTGGGCCGACGCGGTGCAGGTCGCGCGGCTGATCGCGTCCGCCGTCGGTGTGGAGCCGGTGGTGCGGAACGTCGAGCTCGCGCCGTGGCACCCGGGGCGGTGCGCGGAGTTCTCCGTCGACGGCAAGGTCGTGGGGCATGCGGGTGAGCTGCATCCGAAGGTCTGCCAGGCGTTCGGGCTGCCGGCCCGGTCGAGTGCGGCCGAGCTGGACCTGGACGCGCTGATCGCGGCCGGCCCGGAGTCGATCGCGGCGCACCCGTTCTCGTCGTACCCGGTGGCCAAGGAGGACGTCGCGCTGATCGTGGCGGCCGACGTACCGGCCGCGGACGTGCAGGCGGCGCTGGCCGAGGGCGCGGGGGAGCTGCTGGAGTCGGTGCGGCTGTTCGACGTGTACACCGGCGAGCAGATCGGCGAGGGCAAGAAGTCGCTCGCCTTCGCGCTCCGCTTCCGTGCTCCCGATCGCACCCTGAAGGAGAACGAGGTCGCCGACGCCCGCCAGGCAGCCGTCCAGGTAACCGTCGACCGCTTCAACGCGGTCCAACGGGTCGGCTGAGAGTCATGCCTACGGGCGTCCGCTCGAGCGGCTCGGCCACCCCAGGCCGAGCCCGCCCGAGCATGCCCGCGCGGAGTGAGGGCACGCGGTGAGCGGGCGGCCGCGGGTTGCTGTGGCGGCGGCCAATGAGGCGGCGGCTCAGGCCGGGGTGCGGGTGGCTGCTGAGGGTGGGAATGCGGTGGATGCGGCGATTGCCGCGACGTTGGTGACGATGGTGAACGAGATCGGCGTGGTGTCGCCGGCCTCGGGTGGATTTGTCACGTTGGAGGTGGCGGGGGCCGAGCCGGTGACGATCGACGGCTGGGTGGAGATGCCGGGGCGGGGGCTGCCGGGGGAGCGGTTCGGGCAGGGCGTGTGGGACGTCACCACCGACTACGGCGGCGGTACGACGACCACGGTCGGCCATGGTTCGGTCGCCACGCCGGGTGGGATGAAGGCGCTCGACCTGGCACACCGCCGTTCCGGCAAGGCGCCGTGGCGTGAGGTCGTGCAGCCCGCGATCGACGTCGCCCGCAACGGCTTCCCGCTGAGCCGGACCTCCGGGTACTACCTGGGCTTCACCCACGAGATCATCTTCGGCTGGCACCAGCCGAGCCACGGTGTCGTGCACGCCGAGGACGGCACCGTGATCAAGGCCGGCAGTACGGTCGTGATCCCGGAGCTGGCCGAGGCGCTCGAGCTGATCGCCCGCGACGGCGCCGAGACCATGTACACCGGTGAGCTGGCGCGGCTCCTCGTCGAGGACATGTCCGCGAACGACGGCATCCTCACCGCCGAGGACCTGGCGGCGTACGAGGCCGTCGTCCGCCCGGCCCTGATCGTCAAGCAGAACGGCTGGCGCCTGGCGACCAACCCGCCGCCGGCGGTCGGCGGTGTCGCGGCCGCCGCGATGCTCGCGCTGCTCGAGGGCGTACCGGCCGACGGCAGCTGGCGGCAGTCCGAGCTGGAGCGGCTCATCGACGTGCAGTACGCCGTCCTCGGCCGGCGGCTCGCCGAGATCGACGCGGAGGACGTACGCCGACTCGAAGGGCAGAAGCTTCTCGACCTGGCCGCGGCCGGCGACCTCCGCGCGCTGAGCTCGCCCAGTACGGCGACCGTGTCGGTCGTCGACGACGAGGGCGACGCGTGCGCGATCACCGTCTCGTCCGGGTACGGCTCCGGCGTCCTCACGCCCGGCACCGGCATTTGGCTGAACAACGCGCTCGGCGAGCAGGAGCTCCTGCACGGCGGCCCGCACAGCCTCGCGCCGGGCACCCGGCTGACGTCCAACATGGCCCCGAGCGTCGCGAGACGGGACCGCGACGGCGCCGTACTGGCGATCAGCTCGCCCGGCTCGGACCGGATCCCGACCGCGATCGCCCAGGTGTACGCGCTCGCCACGCACGGCGGCCTCTCGCTGCGGGAGGCCGTCGAGCATCCGCGGCTGCACGTCCGGGTCCGCGAGGACGTGACCGTCGACTACGAGGACGACATGCCGGTGTCCGGATCGACCGCGTTGCCGACCCGGCCGATGCCGCCGCACTCGATGTACTTCGGCGGCGTCGCGGCCGCGTTCTGGGATCCGGCCGACGGCCTGCTGGCGGTCGGCGACCCGCGCCGTACGGGTGCGGTGGCGATCTCACCGGCGTAGCGCGCGCTATGGTCAACCCCTGATCTGGAGAAAGGCAGCCGATGCGGGACAAACCCGAGCTCTCCGTCGTCGTACCGATGTACGACGAGGAAGAGGTGCTGCCGATCTTCTTCCAGCGGATGCATCCGCTGCTCGACGGGCTGGGGATCAGCTACGAGCTGCTGGTCGTCGACGACGGCAGCCGGGACCGCACGGCCGCCCTGCTGCTGGACGCCGCGAAGGACTGGCCGCAGCTGCGCGTCGTCCGCCTGCTCCGGAACAGCGGTCACCAGGCGGCCCAGTCGGCCGGCTTCCGGCGCGCCCGTGGCCGGTACGTGGTCACGATCGACGCCGACCTGCAGGATCCGCCGGAGGTGATCGCGGAGTTCCTGCGCGCGGTCGAGGAGGAGGACGTCGACGTCGTGTACGGCGTCCGCTCGGACCGTTCCAGTGATTCGTGGGCGAAGCGGACGACCGCCCGGTTGTACTACCGGCTGATGTGCCGTCTGGTCGGCAAGCAGATCCCGTTCGACGCGGCCGACTTCCGGCTGGTGACGCGCCGGGTGGTCGACGCGGTGAACGCGTTGCCCGACGACGGCCGGGTGTTCCGGCTGGTGATCCCGTGGCTCGGGTTCCCGAGCACCGAGGTGAAGTACGTCCGGGCGGAGCGCGCCGCGGGGACCACGAAGTACAGCGTGTCGAAGATGGTGCGGCTCGCGTTCGACAGCGTGACCGCGTTCTCGGCGGCTCCGCTGCGGCTGGCGACCTGGCTCGGGTTGCTGGGCGGGGTGATGTCCGGCGTGTTCGTGATCGGCGCGCTGGTGATCAAGCTGACCGGCCGGAGTATTCCCGGCTGGACGTCGACGGTGCTCGCGGTGAGCGTCATCGGTGCGATCCAGTTGCTGTGTCTCGGGCTGCTCGGCGAGTACGTCGCGCGCCTGTTCCAGTCGAGTCAGCGCCGTCCGCAGTTCCTCGTCGGTTACGACAGCCTCGACGACCACGGGCACCAGGAGCCGGTCCACGAAAGCACCAGATGAGGCGGTCCGCCCCTTGGCTGCTGCCGATCCTGGTGGCTGCCGGTGGGTTCGTCTCGCTCGGCGACGTCGGCGCCGGCCCGATCCTCAAGTACGCCGCGTACTTCGCGGCCGCGATCGCGCTGCCCGGTACGTTGCTGCTGCGGGCCGTATGGCGCAGTACCGGTAACTGGGCGGAGGATCTCGGGCTCGGGTCGGTGGTCGGCGCGACCTGGCAGCTGATCGGCTGGGCGATCTTCACCGCGCTCGGCTGGCAACGGTGGCTGATCGTCTGGCCGGCGCTGGTACTGGCCGGGTTCGCGGTCGCCGGGCGGCGGTACTTCCGGATCGCCGAGCCGAAGCCGCTGCCGTTCGGATGGACCGTCGGGCTGGCGGTGTCCGCGGCGGTGATGGTCGGCGCGACCACGCTCGGCGTGATGGCGTACCACCCGATGCCGCCGCACGGCGAGGCGTACTACCCGGACCTGCTGTACCACCTGTCGATGGTGCACGAGCTGACGCGTTCCGTCCCGCCGGAGCTGCCTCAGGTCGTCAACGAGCGGCTGGACTACCACTGGTTCGCGAACGCCGACATGGCCGCAGCCGTCGACGTCACGCGCCTCACGCCGCTCGTCGTACTGTTCCGGCTCTGGATCCTGCCGTGGCTGGTCGTGTCGCTGCTCGTGTGCGCAACGCTCGCAAGGATCGTCAGCCGCACCTGGTGGACCGGAGTACTCGCGGCACTCGCCCTAGCCGCCCCGCAACTGTTCCTGCTCGTCGACACGAGTGTGAATCTCGCACCGCCGGTCAGTCTGCTCAGCCCGTCCCAGACGTTCGGCATGGTCGCGGCTGTTGCCGTAGCGGTGTTCTTGATCGAGCTACTGTTCCGAAACGGCAGCCACCGCCTCTGGCTGCTCATCGTCCCGGTAGCGGTTGTAGGCGGTGGTTCCAAGCCGACCGTGCTCCCGCTGCTCGTAGCAGCCGTCGGCCTCGCTGCCGTGTACCTCCTGGTGACAACGCGACGCCTGCCATGGCGTCTTATCGGTACGGCGGCCGTCCTGCTCGTTGTAGGTGCCGCGACCTTCCTGACTGTTGCTGGCAGCACCAGCGGGTCCCACGTGCAGTTCCTCGCCGTACTGAAGTCGCTGCCCGTCTACACCGCGGCTACTGGCGACAAGACGCAGCCGGGCGACGGTGGGCTGCTCCTGCCTGCGTTGGCGCACGGTGAGGTGCTCGGAACGCTCAGCCTGCTGCTAGGGCTGCTCTTGACCCTCCAGGCGATGTCGTGGGCCGGTCTAGGTGTCGTAGTACGCCGGGACCCGATCGCCTGGTTCCTGCTTGGCGCGATGATCGCGGGCTGGGCCGGGTACCTGCTGGTCGACCACCCGTCGGTGAGCGAGTCGTACTTCGTCTACACCGCGGCGCCGTTCAGCCTGGCCGGCGCCGGCTGGTTCGCGGCGACCAGTGCCCGCGCGTCCGGCCGCCCGATCCCGATCGCGGTCGCCGCCTTCATCCTCTCGATCGGGTACGCCGGTCTGCTCGTCTGGGCTCGCGGTGTCCCGGCGGCGTCGACCGGTCGGCAGCTGTGGCTGACCACGCGGATGTTGCTGGTCGTCCTCGGGATCACGCTGTTCCTGCTACTCGTGTGGCGGCTGACGTTGCGGCAAGCAGGCGGCGGCATGTTCGTCGTACTCGTGCTGCTGTCGACCGCGCCGATCAGCTCGTTCGCGCAGAGCGCCGTGCGGGGCGACACCGAGAAGGCGCCGACGTATCGCGCGGCGCGCTGGTGGGTGTACCCGGACGAGGCCGAGGCGGCGTTGTGGCTCGGGCAACACTCGGCGCCGTACGACGTGGTCGCGACGAACACCTGGTGCCGCCCGGCCGGCTCACTCGCGTCCGGCTGCGACGCCCGCGGCTATCTGGTCAGCGGCATCGCCGGTCGCCGCACGCTGCTCGAAGGCTGGGCGTACACGAACCAGGCGATGGCCGCACAGGGCCAAGGCGGCCGCCGCTACACCGAGCAGCCGTCGCCCTGGCCGGACCGCGTGGCACTCACCGAACAAGCGCTGACCGCACCGACTGCGGACGTACTGCGCCGGTTACGCGACGAGTACGGCGTCCGCTGGCTGTACGCCGACGGGCGCAACGGGCCGGTCGCGCCCGCCCTCGACCGCCTCGCCGTCCGGCGACACAGCATCGGCAAGGTCCGGATCTACGACCTCGGAGCGTGAATCTCCCGTAACATCGGGTCAGCATGGCTCGCCCGCCCGCGGCCGTAGCGTCGATCGTGATTGCTCGGGAGGGCTGGACATATGCGGGCAACCCGACCGGGGGCCATTCTTCTTGCTACCGGCCTGCTGAGCCTCGGCACCCTGACCGCGAACGCCTACGAAGTACCGGCCGCGCCGTTCAGTGGCGGAGCGACCACGGTGATGCCGGGCTCCGGGCTGCGGCAGACGATCACCGTGAGCGGGCAGACCGAGCTCGGCGACCCGGCGACCGCGGGCGTCCGCGGGATCGGCCCGGCGACGTACCGGCCCGCGATCCCAACGGGGACTCCCGCGCAGGACGTGGTGGTGAACACCGGCGACTGCGCCTCCACCGGCGGCTGCGGCGACCGTGGCACGGTGACGATCGCGTTCTCGCAGCCGGTCCGCAACCCGGTCCTGCACCTCGGCGGCCTCGGCGGATCCGTCACCCGGACCGTCAGCGGCCGGACCGTCGCGCAGTCCGAGCTGCACGCGATCCTCAAGCTCGGCACCGCCGGCCTCAGCCTGACGAAGGTCGGCGCCGGCAACAACCTCGCCGTGACCAGCGACACGATCACCGCCGTGAACCACGACACCGGCCCGAACTGCGTGAACACGAAGTCGCCGTCCGGTCTCGACACCTCGGCGACCGCCGCGTGCGGTTCGGTCCGGGTGAACGGCGTCGTGACCAAGGTCAGCTTCAACGTCTCGGCGGTGTTCACCAAGCACCCGAAGCTGCCCCCGCTGAACAACGGCTCGTCCGGCGACGCGTTCTCGATCGTCGCGTCCGCACCCGAGAACTTCAGCCATGCGCCGGCGTCATACGGCAGCGCGTGGTCCGTGCTGAGCGACGTACGCCTCGGCAAGGACGCCCCGGAGGACAACCCCGACGTCCCGAACAGCACCACCGGCCCGGTCACGCCGAGGCCCGGCGACGGCGTCGTACTCGAGCCGCTGCACACCGGGCGGACCTCGTACTCCGCGGATCTGCAGCTCACCGGCGCGTCGAAGGCCGGCCGGGCATGCGGGTGGATCGACTTCAACGTCAACGGGGTCTTCGACCCGGGCGAGCGCGCGTGTGCGTCGTTCGCGGCCAAGCAGCCGAAGGTCACGCTGCAGTGGTCGGCGATCGTGCCGAAGGCGGGTACGTCGTACGCGCGGGTGCGGGTCGGCTACACCGCCGCGCAGGTGGAGAGGCCGACGGGTGCGGCGGATGCGGGTGAGGTCGAGGACTACCCGTTCGCGATCACGCCGCCGCCTCCGCCGGTGCTGACCGACGACACCGCGACGACCGGGTTCGGCGCCGCCGTGATCGTGAAGGTGCTGGCGAACGACAAGCCGGGCGATCCCGCCGCGCAGCTCGTCCCCGGGACGCTGTGCATTGTTGACAATCAACAATGCACGCAGATGGTGAACGTGGTCGGCCAGGCGAAGTACGTCGCCAACGCCGACGGCACGGTCCGCGTCGAGCCTGTGCCCGGTTTCGTCGGCACCGCCAAGCCAGTCACCTACCGCGTTGCCGACAGCAACGGTACGACCGGGACCGCGAAGCTCACCGTGACCGTGTCGCTGCCGGACCACCCGGTCGCCATCCCGGACACCGCGACCACCCCGCAGAACGTCAGCGTGTCCGTGAAGCCGCTCGCCAACGACCACGCGGCCGCCGGGGTGCAACTCGTCCCCGGTTCCGTCGTCCTGCGGGATCCCGCCGACGCGACATTCAAGAAGCAGGTGGCGATCCCAGGCGAGGGCACCTACGTCGTGAAGCCGGACGGCGGCGTGGACTTCATCCCGAAGCCGCAGTTCACCGGCGTCGGTACGTCGATCGGGTACCGGGTCGCCGATACCACCCACCAGACGGCCGAGTCCACGCTGACCGTCACGGTCACCCCGGTGACGCCGGTCGCGAACGGCGACTCGGTCTCGACCGCGTTCGACACCGCGGTGGTCGTGCCCGTGCTCGACAACGACCTGCCCGGCTCCCCGGACGCGCCGCTGGTACCGGCCACGCTGCGGCTGGTCGATCCGGTCAACAAGCAGATTGTTGACAATCTGACGGTCCCCGGACAGGGCACGTACCTGGTGGCCGCCGGCAAGGTGACGTTCGACCCGGTGCACGGGTTCACCGGCGTCGGCACGCCGATCACGTACCAGGTGCTCGACAAGAACGGTACGGCCGCGCGCGCCGAGCTGACGGTCTCTGTCGCGGCACCCGGCCCACCGGTGGCGAACGAGGACACCGTCACCACGTTGCAGGGCCGGACCACGGTGGTGCCGGTGCTCGACAACGACAAGCCCGGACCAACCGGCGCGGCCCTGAAGCCCGGCACCGTCCGCCTGCTGACCGCGACCCAGCCGGTCCTGTCGCTCGTCGTCCCCGGCCAGGGCAAGTACCTGGTGAGGGCCGACGGCAAGGTGCTGTTCGACCCGCTGCCGTCCTTCAGCGGCACCGCGACCGCGATCGGCTATCAGGTTGCCGACAGCAACGGTGCGATCGGGCGGTCGACGCTGACCGTCCGGGTGACCAAGGTGCAGCCGGACGCGTCCGACGACACCGCGACCACCGCGTACGGCACCCGCGTCACCGCCCGGGTGCTCGCGAACGACGACCCCGGCGACCCGTCCGTCCCGCTGGTGCCCAGCACCGTACGGCTGATCGACCCGACCACGAAGCTGCCGACGGCAACGCTCGTGGTGCCGGGCCAGGCGACGTACACGACGACCCCGGACGGCACGATCGAGGTCGCCCCGGCGCCCAAGTTCACCGGCGCCGCGACCCCGGTCACGTACCGGGTCGCCGACGTGAACGGTACGACGACCACCGCGACGCTGACCGTCACGGTCGCGAAGCCGGCGCCGCCGACCGCCGAGCCGGACACCGCGACCGGCAAGCAGAACGTCCCGCTGCGCCTCAGCCCGCTGGCCAACGACCTGCCCGGCGTCGGGACCGTCCTCGACCCGCACAGCCTGACGCTGGTGGATCCGGCGGACGGCTCGCTCAAGAAGCTGGTGAAGGTCCCGGGCCAGGCCACGTACGAGGTCGGCCCGGACGGTACGGTCGCGGTCGATCCGCTGCCGGCCTTCACCGGTACGGGCGCCAAGGTGACGTACCGGGTCGCTGACGAGTTCGGCCAGACCGCGCGCTCGACGATCACGGTCACGATCGCGCCGGTCACTCCGGTCGCGGCCGACGACACCGCGCGGACGCCGTACGGCAAGCGGATCACGGTGAGCGTGCTCGCCAACGACAAGCCGGGCGACCCGACCGCGCCGCTGGTACCGGGCAGCCTGCAGCTCGTCGACCCGGCCGACGGGCGGGCGAAGGAAGCAGTACGGATCCCGAACGAGGGCGAGTACACGGCCGTCGGCGGAGCGGTGCGGTTCGACCCCAGCGCGACCTTCCGCGGACCCGGTACGCCGCTGACGTACCAGGTGGCCGATACGAACGGGACGAAGGCGACCGCCCGGTTGACCGTCACCGTCGGGCAGCCGCCGGTCGCGATCGCCGACACCGCCTCCACAAAGCAGAACGTGACCGTCACGGTGAACGTGCTCTCCAACGACCGCCCCGGCACCGACGCCAAGCTCGATCGTGGGTCGGTCGTCCTCAACGAGTCCGCGAAGACCCTGACCGTCGCGAACCAGGGCACCTACACGGTGCGGCCGAGCGGCGCGATCGCCTTCGACCCGCTGCCGGCGTTCCGCGGCAAGGCGGCCCCGGTCACCTATCGGGTCGCCGACTCCGACGGCAACTACGCCGCCTCGACGCTCACCATCACCGTCGTACCGGTCACTCCGGTGGTCCTGAACGACTCGGCGATCACGCCGTACGGGCATCCGATCACGGTGAACGTGCTGGCGAACGACAAACCCGGCGACCCGTCGGCGCCGCTGCAGCCGGCCAGCGTCGTACTGAAAGACGGCCAGGACGCCCCGGACGGCCACGGCGGCCAGTACGGCAAGACGCTGACCCGACCCGGCGAGGGCACGTACGCCGTGGACGCCTACGGCGCGGTGAAGTTCACGCCCGCGAAGGGGTTCCACGGTGTGACGACGCCGACGACGTACCGGGTCTCCGATGCCAACGGCACGACCGCGGAAGGCCTGCTGCTGCTGACGGTCGGCCAAGGCCCGAAGGCGACGCCGGACCCGATCGGCACCAAGCAGAACGTCACCGTGACCGTCGACCCGCTCGCCAACGACAAGCCCGGGACCGGCGCGCAGCTCGTCCCGGCGACGCTCCAGCTGTACGGCGCGACGTGGGGTACGAAGGTGGCGATCCCCGGGCAGGGCGTGTTCACCGTCAAGTCCGGCAAGATCACCTTCGACCCGGAGCCGGCGTACCGCGGGGTCGTGTCGGTCGCGTACCGGGTCGAGGACACGACCGGGAACCTGGCCACGTCCACCGTCACCGTGACGGTCGCACCGGTCGTCCCGGTGATCAAGGACGACCTCGCGACGACGCCGTACGAGACCGCGACCACCGTCGACGTACTGGCGAACGACACGCCGGGTGACCCGAGCGCGCCGCTCGTCGCGGGCGGGGTCCGGCTGATCGACCCGGTGACCGGTGCCGCGCTGCCCGCGCTCGTCGTACCGGGGGAGGGGACCTTCACCGTGCAGCCGTCCGGCGCGATCCGGTTCGCACCGCTGGACGGGTACGCCGGTGTCGCGGTCCCGGTCGGGTACCAGGTTGCCGACCGCAACGGAACCATCGGATCCGGCACGCTGACGATCACCGTGCAGGCCAGGCCGATCGCGATCCCGGACGTGGCGCGGACCAAGCAGCACGTCGCGGTGACCGTCGATCCGCTCGCGAACGACCGGCCCGGCCCGGGCGCGACGCTCGACCCGGAGTCGCTGCTGCTCGTCGGCCCCGACGGCGCCCTCGTCGACCAGGTGACGGTGCCTGGCCAGGGGTCGTACGTCGTTGCCGACGGCAAGGTCACGTTCAGCCCGGAGCCGACGTTCTCCGGCACCGCGCAGCCGGCCACGTACGAGGTCAAGGACAGCGACCAGAACGCGGCCCGCTCGACCATCACCGTCACGGTCGTGCCGGTCCGCCCGGTGGTCGTCGACGACAGCGTCCAGACGGCCTTCGGTACGCCGGTCGTGGTGAACGTGCTCGGCAACGACAAGCCCGGCGACCTGTCCGCGCCGCTGCGCCAGGACTCCGTCGTACTGCGTGATCCGGCCGACGGCAAGGAGAAGAAGTCCGTGACCGTGCCTCGCGAAGGGACCTTCGTGGTCGGCGACGGCGGCGCGGTCAGGTACACCCCGGCGAAGGACTTCGTCGGTACGACGCGGGCGCTCGTCTACCGGGTGTCCGACGCGAACGACACGTCGGACACCGCGCTGCTCGACGTGACGGTCGCCAGCCCGCTGCTCGCGAAGGCCGCGCCGGACACGGCGACCGGTACGCCGGGCAACCCGGTCACCGTGAACCCGTTGCTGAACGACAGCGGCACGATCCGCCCGAGCTCGGTCTGCCTGCGGACACCGACCGGTACCTGCTCGAAGAACGTCACGAACGGCGCGGGCACCTGGTCGGTCGGCACCGACGGTACGGTCACGCTCAAGCCGGTCGCGGCGTTCACCGGGACGGCCAAGGTGACGTACGAGCGGACCGACGAGGCCGGCGAGACCGTCACCGCGCCGGTGAAGTTCACCGTCGGCGCCGAGCCCGCCGACGAGTCGTACCGCTCCGCCGCCGCCGAACTGACCGAGTCCGGCGGCCCGCCCGCCTTCATCCTCACCCTCGGCGTCCTGCTCGCCGCCCTCGGCGCCACTCTCGTCGTCCTCGCCCGCACGCGGAGGTGAATCCCCAGGCCATCACAATCGCGTCCGCGGCGCCGGCCCCCGCCTGAGCGGCCCCGGAGCGGTCGATTGTGATGGCCTACAGATCCATCACCAACATGACCTCGTCGCGGTAGTCGTCCGGGGCGACGCGGATCGCGCGCGGGTGTGCGCCCACGACGCGATAGCCGAGCGGGCCGTAGAAGTTCTCCAGCCCGAGACCACCGCGGACGGTCAGCTGCAGCTGCTCGAGCCCGAGGTCGTTCGCCGAACCCCGCAAACCCTCCATCAGGATCCGCCCGGCGCCCTGCCCCTGGCAGTCCGGGTGCACCATCACCCGCAGCACCGTCCGCCAGTGCAGTTGCAGCGCGCTGTTACGGGTCACCAGCATGCCCATCCCGACGTACCGCTCACCGTCGTGCAACACCCCGAGCACGTCGAGCCCGGCCGCGACGCGTCCCAGCGCGCCGTCCAGGTTCTCCGCGATCTCGTCCACCGGCGCGGGCGCCGTGTAGCCGACCGCGCCACCGGCGTTGGTGGCCGCGACCCAGGTGTCCAGCAGGTCTGCCCGCAATCCCGGGTCGAGTGCCTCGTCCGGTTCTGCCTCCAGGTACTTCACCGCACCTCCATCTGCGACTGAGTTGCAGATAGCTTACGGCTCGAGGGTGTGCAGCAAGGGGACGGTCCCCAGTTTGTCCGGGTTCCGGATCAGGTACAGCTCGGTGATCCGGCCGTCCGTGCTGGTCATGAACGTGACCGTGTCCGGCTGGTCGTCGAAGTACGCGATGTAGGCGCGCTCGTCGTTCAGCGTCGCCATCCGGATCTCGAACCCGGGGTTGTCCGCGAGCACCGCGAACAGCCAGCGGGCGATCTTCTCCGCGCCCTGGATCGGCCGCAGCGCGGCCCGCTTCTTGCCGCCGCCGTCACTGATCAGGACCGCGTCCGGCGCCAGCAGCGCGACCACCTGGTCGAAGTCGCCGGACCCGGCCGCCTGCATGAACCGCATCGTCAGCTCGTCGTGCCGGGCCTTGTCGACGCGGTGCCGTGGCTGCCGGGCGTGCACGTGTTCCCGGGCCCGGTGGGCGAGCTGCCGTACGGCGGACTCGGACCGCCCGAGCGTGTCCGCGATCTCGTCGTACGGCAGGTCGAACACCTCCCGCAGCACGAAGGTCGCGCGCTCGAGCGGGGACAGCGTCTCGAGTACGACGAGCATCGCCATGCTGACCGAGTCCGCCAGTTCGACCGCCGCGGCCGGGTCGTCGTCGCCGGCCGCGAGCGGTTCGGGCAGCCACGGGCCGACGTACTGCTCCCGCCGGGCCTTCTGCTCGCGGAGCTTGTTCAAAGCGAGCCTTGTGGTGATCCGGATCAGGTAGGCGCGGGCGTCGCGGATGTCGTCATGGTCGATCGCGGACCAGCGCAGCCACACCTCCTGGACCACGTCCTCCGCGTCGCTGACACTGCCGACCACCCGGTACGCCGCCCCGATCAGCACCTGGCGGTGCTCGGCGAACTCCGCCGCGAGCTGTTCCCCGGTCACCGCACCGGCCTCAGTCTTTCCTTCCCGCCCCCGAGTGAAGCGAGGGGGCGGGTTTCGCAGGTCTCTTTGAAGCCCTGGCTGGTCAGGCCGAGGGCGGCGTTCGTCCGGGAGCGGTAGTTCTCCAGCGAGATCAGCGCCGTGAGCTCGACCAGCTGCTCCTCGGTGAGGTCCGCGCGCAACCGCTCGACCTGCTCGTCGGTGACCTCCGGCGGGGTCGCCGTCATCGCCTCGGCGTAGTTCATCACCGCGCGCTCCAGATCCGAGTAGGCGCCACTGTCCCGCCACTGTGGCACATCGCGCAGCTTGGCCTGGTCGACCCCCTGGTGGTGGAACTCCCAGTACCCGAAGTCCATGCACCAGCTGCAGCCGATCCGCGCGGAGGTCACCATCACCGCGAGCGCCTTCAGTCCGG
>NZ_DASRVN010000309.1:0-9841 GCF_035655035.1 Kribbella sp.
CGGTCTTACCGGTACCGGGCGCTCCCTGGACGCAGATGGTCTCGTCGACACCGGCCCGGACGATCACGTCCTGCTCCGGCTGGATGGTCGCGACGATGTCACGCATCGGGCCGGAGCGCGGTCGCTCGATCTCGGCGTCCAAGATGTCGCTGTGCTGCTCGGGTGCGTCACCCGCCGTGAGGTCCTCGTCCTCGAAGGCGGTCATCTCGCCGTGCGTGAACCCGAACCGCCTGCGGATGCCGATGCCCATCGGCTCGGTCTTGCTGGCCCGGTAGAACGGCACCGAGATGTCCGCCCGCCAGTCCACCACCAGCGGCTCGCCGAGGGCGTCGTTCACGTGCCGGCGGCCGATGTGGAACGTCTCCTCGGCCGGCTCGAGGTAGTCCAGCCGGCCGAAGAACAGCGGTACGTCGGGGTCGTCCTCCAGCTCCTTCATCCGCTGGAAGATCGCGGCCTGCAGGAACTCCTGGTTGACCCGGTCCGCGCTGTGGATCTCCAGCGAGCCGGTCTTCTCCCGCATCAGCGCCAGCGCGGCCCGGGAGGTCTTCAGGTAGTCCTGCTCCGCCTGAAGGGTGTCGGACGTGTCTGCGGGCATGCTGGAACCTCCGGCGAGTTGGGGGGAGCCCAGCTACGTTACTTGACCACTCTGCGCCACGGAACTGGTTTTCACCCCTTCACCGCGCCGGTCAGGACCCCCTTCGCGAAGTGCCGCTGCAGGAACGGGTAGATGATCAGGATCGGCACGATCGACACCACCAGGATCGCCATCTGGATCGATGCCTGCGGCGGCAGCAGTTCGGTACCGAGCTCCGCGCTGCCCAGCTGCGTGTCGTTGATGACGTACGTCCGCAGTACCAGCTGCAACGGCCACAGCTTGGAGTCGTTCAGGTACAGCAGCGCCGAGAAGAAGGCGTTCCAGTACGCCACCGCGTAGAACAGGCCGATCACCGACAGTACGGCCTTGGACAGCGGCAGCACGATGTACGAGAAGGTCATCAGCTCACCCGCCCCGTCGATCCGGGCGCTCTCGGTGATCTCGCTCGGCAGGTTCATGAAGAACGCCCGCAGTACGACGACGTTGAAGGCGCTGATCATCGTCGGCACGATCAGCGCCCAGATGCTGTCCAGCAGCCCGACGCCCTTGACCGTCAGGTACCGCGGGATGATGCCGGGCGAGAACAGCATGCTGAACAGCACGATCAGCAGGATCGGCCGGCCCGCCGAGAACCCGGGCCGCGCCAGCGCGTAGGCGAGCAGGCACGACACGGTCAGGCTGAGCAGCGTGCCGACGACCGTCACGAAGATGCTGACGAACAGCGCCCGGGTCACCACGCCGCCCGCGAACAGCGACTCGTACGCCCGGAAGTTGACCGACTTCGGGAACAGCACCAGGCCGCCGGACTCGTTGATCTGCTTGTTCGGCGCGACGCTGGTCGAGATCACCCCGACGAACGGGACGATCACGACCGCGCAGAAGACCAGCAGGACCAGACCCTTGAAGACCCGCATCGGCCAGCCGGGCATCGGAACGCCCTGCACGATCTTGCGGGGTACGATTTTCCGGCTCATCGCTGGTAGACCCCCTGCTCGCCGAAGATGTGCGCCACCTTGTTCGCGGTGAGCACGAGGATGACGCCGACGATGCCCTTCACCAGGCCGACCGCCGCCGCGACGCCCCAGGCACCGCCGAGTACGCCGTTGTTGTACACGTACGTGTCCAGTACTTCGCTGACGTCCCGCCCGACCGCCTGCTGCTGCAGGATGATCTGCTCGAACCCGACCGTGAGCGAATCACCCAGCCGCAGGATGAACAGCAGGATGATGATCCCGCGCAGCCCTGGCAGCGTGACGTGCCAGAGCTGCCGCATTCGGGTCGCGCCGTCCACGCTCGCCGCCTCGTACAGCTGCGAGTCGATCTGGGACAGCGCGGCCAGGAACAGGATCGTTGCCCACCCGGTGTCCTTCCAGATGATCTGCGACGTCAGCAGCACGTGGAACAGTTCGGAGTTCCCGATGATGCTGACCGTCGACAGGTCGTGCGAGCGCAGGTAGTTGTTCAGCAGGCCGCTGCCGCCGAGCATCTGCTGGAACAGCGCGACCACGATCACCCAGGACATGAAGTGTGGCAGGTACAGGATGCTCTGCGCGATCCGCTTGATCCGCTCGGAGAACAGCGAGTTCAGCAGCAGCGCGAGCAGGATCGGTGCCGGGAACACGAAGATCGACTGCAGGCACGTGAGGATCAGCGTGTTCTTCAACGCCCGCAGGAACGCGGGGTCGCCGTTGAAGATCACGCTGAAGTTCTCCCAGCCCGACCAGTCACTCCCACCGATCCCCAGGAACGGCTGGTAGTCCTTGAACGCGATCACGTTCCCCAGCAACGGCACGTAGTGGAACGCGATGATCAGCGCGACGCCAGGCAGTGCGAACAACAGCAGCACCCGGTCACGCACCAACCGCCGCCCAAGACTCAGCCGCTGCTGCGATCGCTTGGAAGTCCTTTGCAGCATTACTTCCCGCCTGCCGTGGCGAACGCGTCCTGCAGCTCGCCGCGGATCTTCTCACCGCCGGACGACAGGAACGTCTTGACCGCGGGAGCCCAGTCCGACACCGGCTTCTTGCCCTGAACGATCTGGTTCTCCAGATCGGTCAGTACGCCGGTCAGCTGGCTCCACTGCTTCGAGCTCGTCTCGGAGTACAGGCCGTACGACGCGTCGTACAGCAGCCGGTCCGCGATCTTCTCCTGGATCTTGTGCTGGTTCTGCGGCACCTGAGGCTTGCCGGCCCAGTAGAGCGCCAGCGTCGAGTCGGAGATGTACTGCAAGCCGATCCCCGTCTCCACGATGCCGGTCTTGGTCGGCACCGGGTCGGTGCCCTCCAGCGTGTAGTGCCGGCCCTGGACGCCGTACTTGCGGAACAGGTACTCCTCGGTGCCGAACGGCGCGGCCATCCAGTTCGCGACCTTCAGCAGCGTCTCCGCGGAGTGCTTGCTGGCCTTGTTGAACGCGGTCACGTTGTTGAGCGCCGCCCCCATCCACACCTTGCCCTCGCCGCTGCTGAACCCCGGTACGTCGAGCATGTCGACCGCGAACGCGTCTCCGGCCGTGTTGTCCGAGTAGTACTGGTTCCAGGCCACGAAGCTGTCGTAGTCGAAGGCCGCGATCCCGCCGTTGAACCACTGCTTCCGGGCGGCCGCCTTGGCGCTGAACGTGTCCGGGTTGACGACCCCGGCCGCGACCAGCTTCCGGCACGCCTCCAGCGCGTCCTGGTTGCCGTCCGCCTCGTACACCGAGATGAACTTGCCGCCCTCTTCCTTCCAGTTGTTGGGCATCCCAAGCATCATCCGGACGTACGACGTCGGCACCCGGGTCCAGGCCCAGCGGTTGTCCTTCGCCGCGGTCATCTCCTTGCACAGGGCAAGGAACTCGTCGAAGTTCTTCGGGGCCGGGTCCTTGATGCCCTTGGCGGCGAGCAGGTCGGCCCGGTAGAGCGGCAGCGACGTACGGGACATGCCGCGCGGCACCGGGACGCCGTAGATCGCGCCGTTGAAGACGCAGCCCTTCCAGTACAGGGTCGGGATGTTGGCCAGGAACGGGTACTTCTTCACCGCGTCACCGGACAGGTGCTCGGTGAGGTCCATCGCCTTGGCCTTCAGCAGCCCCGGGATCTGCGGCGTACCCGGCGGGACGTTCAGGATGTCCGGCAGGTCGCCACCGGCGATCCGCGTGGCGAACTTGTCGTTGTACTCGTCGTTCGACGCCATGCTGATCTGCAGCTCGGAGCCGAGGCGCTTGTTGACCTCCTGCCAGAACTGGTTCTGGTCGGCGGCCGGTGGGATCGCGCCGGGGATGTTCGTCATGAACGTGATCGGCTTGCCGTCGCCGGGGGCGTCGGCGATCGCCTTCACCGGGTTCGCCGGGTACTTGAGGAAGCCGTCCAGCACCACATCGGTACCGGGCAGGTCCGGCTTGATCTCGCCGTACTTCATGTACGTCGGCAGCTTCACGGCCGCGTTCGCCGCGGCGGTGTTCTTCTTGCCGGACGCGCACCCCGCCAGCAGCGGCGTACCCGTGACCGCGACAGCGGCGGCGGCCAGACCGCCACCGAGGAAACTTCTTCTGCTGACCGGCATGAGGCCTCACTTCCATCGGAGGGCCACACCATGACATAGTACGTCCTATGTCTTCAAGAGTCGGCGCTTCGGAAATCTTCGATCCGGCGGGCAGCGGGTATCACACGTTCCGCATCCCGGCGGTGCTGGCGCGTGCCTCGACGGTGCTGGCGTTCTGCGAGGGCCGGCTGCACGGATCCGGCGACGCCGGCGAGATCGAGGTCGTACTGCGGCGTTCGCTCGACGGCGGCCGGACCTGGCTGCCGCTGCAGGTGGTGTCCGCGGCGCCGGGCAAGACCTGTGGAAATCCGGTGCCGCTGCACGATCCGGAGTCGGGCGACATCGTGCTCGTCACCGTGCAGAACGGCGCGGACGCGGTCGAGCTGTCGCTTGCCCGGGGCACCGATCCGGTCGACGGGCGGCGGGTGTTCGTCCAGCGGTCGTCGGACGACGGTACGTCGTGGTCGGACCCGGTGGAGATCACCGCGCAGGTGAAGCCGGACGACTGGGGCTGGTACGCGACCGGTCCGTGTCACGGCGTCGCGCTGCGCTCGGGGCGGCTCGTCGTACCGGCCAATCATTCTTTTGTGCCCTCTGAGCCCGTAGACGATCTGGTCAGGCTGAACGGCGGGCACTGCATCTACAGCGACGACGGTGGCGTCAACTGGTCCGTCGGGTTCGTGGATCGCAACGACGGCGCCGAGATCAACGCGAACGAGACCGCCGTCGCCGAGCTGCCGGACGGTCGGCTGTACTTCAACGCCCGCAACCACCAGGGCACCGGTCCCGCCCGCGTGCATGCCTGGTCCTCGGACGGCGGCGAAACGCTCGACGCGCCGTACGCCGGGATCCCCGAGATCACCGCGCCCGGGATCCAAGGCAGCGTGCTCTGCCTGCCGGACGGGCGGTTGCTGCTGTCGACCCCCGTGAACCCCTCGTCGCGCCGGGAACTGACCGTTTTCGTCTCGTCGGACTCCGGTGCGTCGTGGAAGCCGGCCCTGGTCGTGCACGAGGGCATGGCCGGGTACTCGGATCTGGTGCTGCTTCCGGACGGTTCCGTCGGGATCTTCTACGAGGCCGGTGAGACGTCCTCGTTCGCGACCCTGCGCTTCGCCACATTCGCCCTTGAGAGGTTGGAGTTGTCTTGACCGAGTCCGCCCGGTTGACCGGCGTTGTTCCGCCGCTCGTCACCCCGCTCACCCCGTCGTACGACGTCGATACCGCATCGCTGGCGCGGCTGATCGAGTACCAGCTCGGCGGGGGTGTGGACGGGGTGTTCGTGCTCGGCACCTCCGGCGAGGGAACGTTCCTCACGGACGAGCAGCGCCAGGTTGTGCTGGAGACGACCGTGGCGGAGGTGGCCGGTCAGGTGCCGGTGCTGGCCGGTGTCATCGACACGTCCACCGGCCGGGTCGCCGCGCACGTCTCCGCCGCCCTGAAGGCGGGCGTGGACGGACTGGTGGCCACCGCCCCCTTCTACGCCGCCACCCATCCTGCCGAGATCGAACGCCACTTCAAGCAACTGGCGGCGCAAGCCGGGGATACCCCGCTGTATGCCTACGACATCCCCCCGCGCGCCGGCACCAAATTGCCCGCATCCCTCATCATGTCTCTGGGCGAACAGGGTGTGATCGCGGGAGTGAAGGACTCGTCCGGCCAGGAGACCTCGCTCCGCGAGCTGGTTCTCTCCCGGCGCGAGAAGCACCTCGACGGGTTGACGATCATGACCGGCTCCGAGGTAACCGTCGACTCGGCCTTGGCCTTCGGCGTGGACGGCGTCGTACCGGGCCTGGGAAACGTGGATCCTGCCGGCTATGTGCGGTTGTTCCAGGCGGCTGTGGGTGGTGACGCGGCGGCTGCACGGAGCGAGCAGGACCGCCTGTTCCGACTGTTCGACATCATCAAGGTCCCGGACCGCTCCCGGATGGGCGCCAGCTCGTCCGCACTGGGCGCGTTCAAGGCAGGCCTGCATCTGCTGGGCGTGATCGACTGCCCGCTCACGGCGTACCCCTGTATCCCTTTGAGCGACACTGAGATCGAAGCGATTCGGCCGCTACTGGTCCGCGCCGGATTACACTGAGCGATCCAGTCAAAGGGAGGCCGGCAGTGACAACGGGTGGGCTCAGCCGGGCACGCGGTGCGGCAGGGAACCAGTCCTTCATCCGGGATGCGATGAAGTCGTACATCCTGGAGCGCGGGCTGAAGGCGGGTGACCCGCTACCGAACGAGCAGGAGCTGATGGCCCAGCTCGGCGTCGGCCGGCACCCGCTCCGCGAGGCGATGAAGGCGCTGCAGGCGGTCGGCATCATCGAGATCCGGCACGGGTACGGCACGTACGTCGGCGAGGTCAACCTGCAGTCCCTGGAGGACGGCCTCGCCTTCCGGATGTCCCAGTCGATGGCCGGCGACCTCCGCGACGTCCAGAACGTCCTGGAGGTCCGCCAAGCCATCGAGGTCGGTCTGGCCGACGACGTGGTCGAACACTTCAAGCAGCACGGCTACGACACCCTGGAACCCATCGTCCAACGCATGGAATCCCAGGCCGCCGAAGGCAACTACTTCCCCGCCGAGGACTGGGCCTTCCACCAGGCCCTCTACGAGCCCCTTGGCAACGCCCTGGTCATAGACCTCCTGTCAGTCTTCTGGCGAACCTTCGCCCAGGTGGACGCCCGCCTCCCCGGAGCCCGCTACACCCCCGCCGACGCCGCCGCCTGGCACCGAGACCTCCTGAACGCCCTCGAATCCGCCGACCCCACCACCTACGCCACCTCCATGAAGTCCCACTTCAACGGCATCCACACCCGCCTCGGCGAGTAGGTCCGCCCGCTCGACAGTGCGTATACGTCCACTGCGCCGAGCTCGGACGGGTTGGTGAGCGTGAGACTGGGTGGTGACCGGCGACACCTCCTGTCGAGCTGCCGCCTGTGGATGAGTAAACGCAGACGAGGGGGTGGTTCGGGCACCATCCTCGGATGGAACCGGTCGATCAGATCCTGGCGCGCCGGGGTGGTTGGGCCACCGCCCGTGAGTTGGCGGGTTCGGTGTCGAAGCATGCCATCGGCAAGGCTGTCGCCTGCGGCGCCATCCAGCGGATCGCCCTCGGAATCTACGCACTCCCCGGGCTCCCGGCCGACACGCTCGCGGTGCTGGCGTACGACGGCGTGCTCTCACACGTGAGCGCCGCGGCCGCTTCCGGCCTTCCCTTGCTGGTGACACCCGAGAAGCCTCATCTGATCCTGCCCCCGCACCGCCGTCCACGACCGGGTCCACCCGCTGTGCTGCATTGGGCCGACGTGAGCTCGGCAGAGCGGCAGGGGCGAATCACGTCCTTGTCCCGCACGGTCGCCGACTGCGCGCGAATACTCCCGTTCGCTGAGGCCCTCGCAGTCGCCGATGCGGCCCTCGCCACCCGGCAGTTACTCGGAGACGATCTGCTGTCAGAGGTGTCCGCGATGCGGGGGCCCGGCTGTCCGAACGCTCGCCGGGTCGCAGCGGTGGCCACGCCGTTGGCCGGCAGTTTCCTCGAATCGATGCTTCGGGCGCTCCTGATCAGCGCGGGCATCGACGGCTTCGAACCGCAGGTGCTCGTGTCGCACGACGGATTCCGTGCCCGGGTGGATCTTGGGCATCGGCCTGCCAGGTTGGCTCTGGAAGCCGAGGGCTTCGAGTACCACGGTTCCCGGCAGGACTTCGCCGCCGACTGTTACCGGTACGACGAGCTGAACACGGCCGGCTGGTTGGTCCTCCGGTTCACCTACGAGCAGATCATCGGCGACCCGGCCTGGGTTGTCGCGACCGTCCGAGCGGCCCTGGCCCAGAGGCTTGGCGCCTGAAGTCCGGCCGCTCGACAGTACGTATACGTCCACTGCCGCGAGGCGGTCGGTCGTCTGAGCGTCGCGGCCGGCCGGCCGAGCTGACACCTCCTGTCGAGCGGCCGATCGTCCACGATCCTCTCCTCCTCCTTCGGCATCAGGCGAAGAGGTTTTCAGCGTCGAGGATCCCGCCTCTTCCTCCGTTTTTGTTCTTTTGAGGTCAGGCGAAGAGGTTTTCGGCGTCGACGATGGTGTAGGCGTAGCCCTGTTCGGCCAGGAAGCGTTGGCGGTGGGCGGCGAATTCGGCGTCTATGGTGTCTCGGGCGACGATGGAGTAGAAGCGAGCGGTGCGGCCGTCGCCCTTGGGGCGGAGGACTCGGCCGAGGCGCTGGGCTTCTTCCTGGCGGGAGCCGAAGGTGCCGGAGACCTGGATGGCGACCGACGCCTCGGGGAGGTCGATGGAGAAGTTGGCGACCTTGCTGACCACCAGGCGGGTGATCTCGCCGTGCCGGAAGGCGTCGAACAGGCGCTGGCGTTCGCGGACGGTGGTCTCGCCCTTGATCACCGGGCATTCGAGGCGCTCGCCCAGTTCGTCCAGCTGGTCGATGTACTGGCCGATGACGAGCAGCGGTTCGTCCGCGTGGTGCTCGGCGATCCGGCGTACCAGCTTGGACTTCGCGGGGGTGGAGGCGGCCAGGCGGTAGCGGTCCTCGGGCTCGGCGGTCGCGTACACGAACCGCTCGGTCTGCTCCAGGTCCACCCGGACCTCGACGCAGTCCGCCGGCGCGATCCAGCCCTGCGCCTCGATGTCCTTCCACGGCGCGTCGTACCGCTTCGGGCCGATCAGCGAGAACACGTCACCCTCGCGGCCGTCCTCACGGACCAGCGTCGCGGTCAGGCCGAGCCGCCGGCGGGTCTGCAGGTCCGCGGTCATCCGGAAGATCGGCGCCGGCAGCAGGTGCACCTCGTCGTACACGATCAGGCCCCAGTCGCGCGCGTCGAACAGCTCCAGGTGCGTGTACACACCCTTCCGCCGCGTCGTCATCACCTGGTACGTCGCGATCGTCACCGGCCGGATCTCCTTGCGCGCACCGGAGTACTCGCCGATCTCGTCCTCGGTGAGCGTCGTACGGCGCAGCAGCTCGTCCTTCCACTGCCGCGCGGACACCGTGTTCGTGACCAGGATCAGGGTGGTCGCGGACGCCTGGGCCATCGCGGCCGCGCCGACGATCGTCTTACCGGCGCCACAGGGCAGTACGACGACACCGGAGCCGCCGTGCCAGAACGAGTCGGTGGCCTGCTCCTGGTACGGGCGCAGCTCCCAGCCGTCCGTTACCAGGTCGATCTGGTGCGCCTCACCGTCGACGTACCCAGCCAGGTCCTCCGCGGGCCAGCCCAGCTTCAGCAGGGTCTGCTTGAGGTGACCGCGCTCCGACGGGTGCACCAGGACGGTGTCGTCGTCGAGCCGCGCGCCCAGCATCGGTTTGACCTTGTTGCTGCGCAGTACCTCTTCCAGCACCGGCCGGTCGGTGGTCACGAGCACCAGCCCGTGCTGCGGGTGCTTCTCGAGCCGCAGACGCCCGTACCGATCCAGGGTCTCGGCGATGTCGACCAGCAGCGAGTGGGGGACCGGGTAGCGGCTGTAGCGCAGCAGTACGTCGATCACCTGCTCCGCGTCGTGCCCCGCGGCGCGCGCGTTCCACAGCCCGAGCGGTGTCAGCCGGTACGTGTGCACGTGCTCCGGCGCCCGCTCCAGCTCCGCGAACGGCGCAATAGCCTTCCGGCACTCGTTGGCGTCCGCATGCGCGGTCTCCAGCAACAACGTCTTGTCCGACTGCACAATCAGAGGACCGTCCGACACCACAGCTCCCATCCACGACAACCCGACCCTCCATTGTGCCTGCTCCCGCCAAACGCG
>NZ_DASRVN010000310.1:0-15629 GCF_035655035.1 Kribbella sp.
TTCGGGCTTGGCTACAACATCGGAATCGGTCACCGTTGGACCCGTGCCTGGATCCCGCCGTATCGACCTCGTGCTGCTGATGGTCGCGATCGTCTGGGGCTCGAGCTACCTCGCGGCGAAGACCGCGACCGCCACCCTGCCCGTACTCACCGTGCTGTTCCTCCGCTACGCCATCTCCGCGCTGGCCCTGCTCGCCGCGGCCCGCCGCGCGAACCGTGCCGAGCTCAGGACCGGCCTCTTGCTCGGCCTCACCCAGGCGGCCGTCCTGATCCTCGAGACGTACGGCGTCACGCACACCACCGCCGCGAACGCCGGCCTGATCATCAGCCTCACGCTCGTCCTCACGCCGCTGATGGACCGCCGCCGGATGCCGCCGAAGTTCTACCTCGCCGCGGCACTCTGCATAGGAGCCGTCGCGCTGCTGATGTCCGCCCACGGTCTCCACCAACCGGGCATCGGCGACCTGCTGATGCTGGCGGCCGCCGTCGTACGCGCCGGTCACGTCGCGCTCGTCGGACGCCTCGCCCGGAACGTACGCCCGCTCCAGCTGACCGCGGTCCAGTCCCTCGTCGGTACGGCGCTCTTCGTCCTACCTGGCGTACCGCATCTCCCGACCGCACCGTCGACGTGGTTGCAGGTGACGTACCTCGCCTTGTTCTGCAGCGTCTTCGCGTTCCTCGCGCAGACCTGGGCGGTGCAGCGTACGTCGGCCAGCCGCGCCAGCCTGCTGCTCGGCACCGAGCCGATCTGGGCCGTTGCCATCGGCATCGGTCTAGGCGACGAGCGGCTGACCGTATCGGCCGCGCTCGGCGCCGTACTCATGCTCGCCGGCACCACCTGGGGCCAATCCATCGAACGACGCCATCGCGAGTCCGCATGCCTGACGCCCGTCTGATCACGCGCCGCTGACGCCGTCGAGCTGCTCGCGGAGGATGTCGGCGTGGCCGTCGTGGCGGGCGTGCTCTCGGATCAGGTGGACGTAGATCCAGCGCAGCGACACCTCCCCGCCCCGCGGATGCGGTACGACGTCATCGAGCGCCAGCCCGGAGGCGATCCGCCGCGACTCGGCACACGCTTCGTCGTACGAGGCGATGATCCCGTCGATCGTCTCGTCGTCGGCGAGCTCCCAGCTGTCGGGTCCGCCGCGGGACTCGCCCGCGATCTCGTCCGGCGGCCGCCCGGCGACGATGTGCTGGAACCAGTTGCGCTCGACGCCGGTCAGGTGCTTGACCAGACCGAGCGGTGTGGTCGCCGAAGGCACCAGCCGGCGTCGGGCGTCCTGCTCGGACAGGCCGCGGAGTTTGTCCACCACGACCTGCCGATGCGAGTTCAGGAAGGCCTCTAGGACCTCACGCTCTCCAGCGGTACGTACCAAGTCCTCCACGCAGGGACTCTAACGGGTCCACTTCTGGTCGGCAGAGCCGTTGCAGGTGGCTGTCACGACCGCAGAGCCGTTGGCGGTGCCAGTAGCCGTCAAGCAACGCGTCGGGTCGGCAACGCTCGTCACGGTCTGGTCTGCGGTGAGCTCCCACGCCTGGTTGGTCGCCCCTGTGCAGTTCTCGATCGTCACGGAGCTGCCGGCCGTCATGCACTTGTCGGCGTACACCGTGAGCTGCTTGGCAGCGGTGTAGTTCCAGGACTGGTTCCCACCGTTGTTGCAGTCCCACAGGTCCAACGAGGTACCAGGAGCGGTCGAGAACCCCGGTACGTCGGTACACCGGCCGCTGGCGACTCCGCGCAGCGGCTGGCCCGGCGGGGACGGCGGCAGCGTGTTGGTCGGCTCGTCCTTCAGCAGCCGCCAGCCCCACCACAGCTGGTCCAGCCCGCTCCGGCTGTTGACCTGGAGATCAGCCGGACCCACCTGGGTCGTCATCGAGTAAGAGTCGCCAGTACGCAGCCCCGGCCAGTAAACGATGCCCATCTGGTTCTCACGGGCGACCTGGGTCAACGCACCGAGGTACGACGTGTACACGTTGCCCTCGTGGTTGCCGTAGTTCAGCCCGATCGTCATGGGTGAACCGGCCTCGTCGATGATCGTCCGCGAGCCGTACGACCCGATCCGCGGCCGCAGGTTCGCCAGCCACGCAGCCTCGGTCGTGTCCGACGCCCAGAACCCGTAGAAGTGCAGCGACAGCAGTGTGCCCTGCAGCTCCGGCGCCGCGCCGACCCCGGTCACGTTGTCGTTGTAGCCGGTCCCGGAGATGACGATCCGGCTCCGCGGTACGTCGCTGTGCCGGGCGATCCAGGCCGACGTCAGCGACACCCACTCGGGCAGCGAGTACCCGAACGGCTCGTTCATCGGCTCGAAGTACACGTGCGGGTTCTTGGCGTACGCCTTGATCGCGGTGTCCCACATCGCCGCGTACGCCGCGCTGTCGTCGACCCGCCCGTCCTTCGCGTTGTCGGCCTCCCAGTAGCTGAGGATGACGTTGAACCCGCGCCCGACCGCGGCGTCGATCGCACCGCGGTACGAGTTCCACCAGGCGGTGCCGACGCTCGACGGGTTGATCGGCAGCCGGACCGTGTTCGCCTTGAGCTCCTTGCGGAACTCGCCCACGATCCCGTCCGCCTTGCGGTACGTCGTCGCGTAGTCGTCCGCCGTACTGAGGCCGGACGGGACCACCGCGTCGTGGGCGTAGTTGTCGCGCGGATCGGCCCAGTTCACACCACGGAACGCGCCGGTGTTCGCGGGCAGTGGGGCGGCGGCCGAGGCCGGCGGGACGGTGAGCGAGGTGACGGCGGCGGCGACCGAGAGCATCGCGGCGGCGATCCGGCGGGCTGATCTCATGCCGCTGATGTTCACGCAAACATTTCGCTCCGTCAATGCCTCGGCGGCGACTACCCTCGGCTACCGGGACCTAGAGCACAAGCTCCGGCTGGAGCTTCTTGGCCGGCCAGACGCGCTGCTTGCGCGCCGCCAGGGTGGACGCCGCGATCGCGACCACGAACCACGCGCCCAGCGCGAGCAGGTCCCGCCCGAGCGACGAACCGGGCCCGCCGTACATCAGATGCCGGACGCCGTCGATCGCGTAGCTCATCGGCAGCGCGTGGTGGAAGAAGTACAGCGGCTCCGGGATCGTCTGCCACGGGAACGTACCGCCGGCGCTGACCAACTGGACCACCATCAGCACCAGGCCGAGGAACTTACCCACAGCACCGAACCACGCCGACAGTGCATGCAGGATCGCGACGAACGTGAACGAGGTGAGGATCAGGAACCCGACCGTCAGCCACGGATGCGCAGCGTTGATCCCGAGGCCCAGTACGACGGCCACGAACACCAGCGTCGCCTGGATCGCTCCGAAGAGGGCCGGAGGCAACCAACCGCCAAGAGCCACCCGGAACGGCGACTGCAGCGCAGCCAGTGCACGTGGCGACAACGGCCGGACCAGCAGGAACAGGACGTACGCCCCGATCCAGCAGGCGAGGCTGAGGAAGAACGGCGCCAGACCGGCACCGTAGCTGTCCGCCGTGGCCTGGGAGACGTTCTGCAGCGTCACGGGAGCGCCCAGCGTCTCAGCAACCGCCTTGCGCTGGTCAGCGGTCGGGTTGGGGATCTGCTTCACGCCCTTCTGCAGGCCCGTGTTCAGCTGGGTCGCACCGGTCTTCAGCTGTCCCACACCGGTCGCAAGACTGTTCACTCCGGTCAGCAACTGCCCCTGCCCGGTCACGGCCTGCTTCTCACCGGCAGCCAGCTTCTGTGCACCGGTCTGCAGCGTCCCAAGGCCGGTCTTGAGCTGGCCGGCACCCGTGTTGAGCTGATGCGCCCCGCTGGCTGCAGAGCTGATGCCACTCGTCAGCGCAGGCGTAGCGTCAGCCAGCTGCGACGCGCCGTTGGACACCTTTCGTGCACCCGTCGCGAGCTGGTTGAGCTGTTTCGACGTCGACTGGATCTTGGTGTTCGCCTGTACGACGGGCGTCCGCAGTTTCGCGGTCTCCTGGAGAATCACCCGGATCTGGTGCTGGCTGAGGCCCTGCTCCTTCAGCTTCGCGGCCAGCTGCGCGTCGAACGTCTTCAGGTCCTGGACCAGCGTGCTGGACGCGGTCGCCACCTGCTTGCCGACACCGGCGATCTTCTCGTTGCCGTCAGCAACCTGGTTTGCACCGTCGGCCAGCTGCTTCGTCTGCTTCGGCAGCGATGCGGTCTTGTCCTTCAACGTACCTAGACCGCTGTCGAGCTGTGCGGCACCACTGGCGAGTGACGACGCGCCCTGCGACGCTTGGGTCGCGCCTGTGGCCAGCTGCGTCGCACCGGTCGACAGCTGCTGCTGTGCGGTGTTGAGTTGCTTGGCGCCGGTCTGCACCTTCGTGACACCAGTGGCAGCGGACGTCAGCCCGGTCTGCAGCTGGGCGGCCCCTGAGGCCGCAGTACTGATCTGCGTGTGGATCGTGTTGTAGCCGGCCAGCAGCTGCGACGCGGCCGTCTCGCTCACCTGCGACGCGACGGTCTTCGTCACCTGCGCGACGACCTGGTTGGCGATCGTGTGGGCGATGTAGTTGTTGGCGTCGTTCGTCAGCAGCTCCAGCTGCGCCTGCCGCGGCTTGAAATCCGCACTCGACGCCAGGTCCCCCGAGAACGACTTGGGCAGCACCAGCGCGAACTCGTACTTCCCGTCCGAGACCCCCTGTGTCGCGTTTGCCCGGTCCACCTGGTGCCAGTCGAAGCTCTTCGACTTCACAAGCTCGTCCGCCACCTGCGGTCCGACGTTGAGCTTCTCGCCGGTCGCCAGGGTCGTACCTTGATCCTCGACGACGACGGCCGTGGGGATCTTGTTGAGCCGACCGTACGGGTCGTGGTTTGCGTAGAGGTACAGGCCGCCGTACAGCACCGGCACCAGCAGCAGCGCGATCACGGCCAGCTTGGGCAGCCGTCCGGCCGTCAGACGCCGCAACTCACTCAGGGCCATCCGCAGCGCGGTCACGCCTCTGTCTCCTCTTCTTCGTCGTCTTCTTCCTCAATTGCAGTCACGGGCTCGACAGGAGCGATCGGAGCGACCTGCACCGGGTCAGGCTGGTCTGTTTCACCCATGCGGGCCGCCTTGATGTCCAGCAGTCGCGCTGACGCGTCGGCACACGTGATGACCACGCCGTACCCCTCTGCCGCCAGCCCGCGCCCTAGCTCGTACCACTCGTGCGGATCGCCGCCGTGTCGATCAGGCATGGTCAGAATCACCACCTGTACGTCGGGACGCGCGACGGTGAGTTCCGTGAGCAGTCTGGTCCGTACGGCGACTGGCAGGTGCTCGAACCGTTTGTCGGCGTGCTCCGCGGCGTCATGCTCGTTCAGCCACTCCAGTACGGCCTTACGCCCCGCCTTGCGGCCCGCGATCGCCAGCTCCTCGCCGACGACCGTCTGAACCGGCAGTGCGTCGTCAGGCTCGGTGATACCGGGTGCATCGACCACGGCGACCCGTCGCCGCAGCAGCGCGAGATCGGCCTTGCCATCGAACCGGACCGTGCCGGTGTCGGGCTTCAGCCGACCGGAAAGACCCAGCGCCGCGGCCACGTGCCCTGCGCCCGGGTAACCGGTCAGCAGCACCACCTGGTGATCCTCGACCGACACCGACGTGGCGAGCAGCATCGGTGCGTGTGGACCACGCACACTGATCCCGACGGCCTCGAGCTCCATCCTGCATCCCCGTTCAATACGGTTGTGTATTCAATACAGAACTGTATCCTACTCCTATGGAACCTCCCAAGCGCCGCCGCTCGAACACGAGGGCCCGGCTTCTCGAAGGCGCCCTCGAGGTGTTCGCCGAGCGCGGGTTCCACGGCGCGTCGGTGGAGGACATCTGCGAGCGGGCAGGCTTCACCCGCGGCGCCTTCTACTCGAACTTCGGCTCCAAGGACGAGCTGGTGCTCGCGCTGTTCCAGGCCACCACCGACCGGCTCCTGGAGCAGATCGAGGCGCTGCTGCCGGAGCTCGCGAGTCAGCCCGGCTCGTTGCTCGACGCCGTCCTCGGGCTGCTCGACGAGACCGCGCCGGACCAGCGGCAGTGGCACCTGATCTCGGCCGAGTTCACGCTGCACGCGCTCCGCGACCCGGACGCGGCCGAGGCGCTGAACAAGCAGCGCGCGATGTTCCGCGAGAGCCTGACGCGGTTGGTCGAGCAGATCACCGAGACCAGCGGCCTGGAGCTGACCGTCCCGGCGGAGCAGTTCGTCCGGATGGTCATCGCCGTCCACGAAGGGGCTCGGTCGCAGAGCCTGCTGGAGCCGGAGGAGGTGCCGGCCGGGACGTTGGAGCACACGTTCCTGCCGATGGTGCTGGAAGCGGTCAGCCGACCTTCACGCTGACCGTGTGCAGGCCGGTCGCACCGTTCGGCGCGGGCGCCGCCGACGACTCGACCTGTGGATTGCCCTGCGCGTCGAACGCCCGTACCTGCAGCATGTGCATGCCGTGCGGCGCGTTCCAGGTCCAGTGCCACTGCCGCCAGGTGTCCACCGACGGGTCCGCGGCCAGCGTGGCTTGTTGCCAAGGGCCCCCATCTACCCGGACCTCGACCTTGGACACGCCGACGTGCTGGTCCCAGGCCACGCCGGCCACGGTCACCTGGCCCGGCGCGACCTTCTTGTTCTGTGGGGTGTCGATCCGCGACGACAGCTTGATCGGCCCGAGCGCCGACCACCCGCGCGGCGTCCAGTACCCCTCGAACTTGTCGAACCGGGTCACCTCGATGTCGACCAGCCACTTGGTCGCCGACACGTAGCCGTACAGCCCGGGTACGACGATCCGTACCGGGAAGCCGTGCTCCACCGGCAGCGGCTCGCCGTTCATCGCGAACGCCAGCATCGCCTGGCGGTCGTCCAGCAGCGTCGGCAGCGGCGTACCGGCGGTGAAACCGTCCTTCGACGTCGACTTGATCGCGTCCGCGTCCTTCGACGGCCCGGCCTCCTGGAGCAGGTCCTTGAGGACGACGCCCGACCAGAGCGCGTTGCCGATCAGGTCACCGCCGACCTCGTTGCTCACGCACGTCAGCGTCACCCACTTGTGGATGGCCTGGCGCTTCAGCAGGTCGTCGAAGGACAGGTTGAGCTCGCGGTCGACCATTCCGTGGATGCGCAGCTTCCAGTCGGCGGGCACGATTTGCGGTACCGAGAGGGCGGTGTCGATGCGGTAGAAGTCCGCGTTCGCGGTTGCCCACGGTACGGCGCCGTCCGCCTGGACGCCGGCCGGCGGCGCGAGCGTCGGCGGTTGTGGGAGGCGGAGCTGCTTGCGGGCGTCGGCGACCGCGGCACGGCTCCCGCCGACGACCTTTCCGAGTACGCCGACCGCGGCCGAGCCGAGCGCGACACCCGCGGACAGCTGGAGGAAGCCACGGCGGCTGACGGCGTCGTCGGGGAAGTCGAGGAGGGGCTCCAGGCGGCGGCTGAACAAGCGCAGTACGAGCAGCGCGGTGACGCCGGCGAGCATCGACGGGAGGAACCCGGTCTGGCCGGAGTCCGCGCGGGTGAACGCCGCCACCACGGCGACAGCGCTGAGCGCGATCGTGATCAGCGCGCCGGCCCAGTACCGGCGTACGGCGAGAATCCCACCGACAGCGGCGAGTGCCGCGACCACGATCACGATGCCGACCTGGAGCGCGGTCTTGTCGTGCGTGCCGAACCAGGAGATCGCGAGATCTTTCAGCCACGGCGGGGTCCGGTCGATGAACGCCGACCCGATCGCCACCACCGGCGTCTGCGGCGTCCCCAGCACAGCCGCGACCACGCCCCCCACCGCGAGCCCCGCCAGCGCCGCGAGCACCCCGCCCACCGCACCCCGCCACCACAGACCCCGTCGCCCCACGCCGCCCGGCTGCGACGGCCCGTTCGTGGAGTTGCCGACGTCCCCCGGCCCACTCGCGGAACCTCCGCGCGTGTCCACCGCTCGCCCACGGGCGTCGGGCGGACTTCCGGGGACATACGTCGGCCAGTTGTCGGGTATGCCGGGCTGGCGCTGGTTCACTTCTCAACAATTGCGCGATGGGGCGCCCGACACCAGTCGGGCGCCCCATCCGTTAGTCGCGGGTAATGCGGAACGTGAAAATTGTCGTGCTGGTCAGATCCGGTCGGGCGTGATCGGCCCCAGACCCGGGCGGCCGTTCGGCCACCGTCGGGCGTTGTCCCGGACCCGGCGGAGCTTGCCGAGCACGAGATCGCGGTCGTCCGCCAACTGGGACATCCAGAGGCTGTCGATCTCGAGCAGGTGATCCGGCAGTGCTTCGCGCAGCCGCCGCTTCCCCTCCTCGGTCAGGACGGCGAACGAGCCGCGAGCATCGTCGGGGCAGGGCTCCCGGCGAACCAGGCCGAGGTTCTCGGCGCGGTCGACCAGGCGGGTGATGCCACCAGTGGTGACGGTCAGGTCCCGGGCGAGGGAGGTGAGACGCTGCTTCTCCCCGGTGCTGCGGGCAAGCCGCAGCAACAGTTCGAACATTGCCATTTGCAGTCCACTGCGCTTCAGGGAATGGCGCATCAGGTGATCCAGCTCAGCCGCTGCTTCTCGCAGCAGCCCGTAGGCCGTCAGCACGTCGCTTTCCCAGGGTTCGGCGGCGCGAGTGGGTTCTGCATCGGCGAGCGCTAGGGGCGAGCAAAGCGAAGGCGCGATGGTCATGCGCGGACTCTATTAGCTGACCAGTTCACTTCGCTACACGGGGTGACCTTTCGGCTACAGATCGACCCAGAACCGCAAACCTTCCGAGCGTAACGGACGGCCGGAACCGGATCTGGCCTAGAACGGTGAAATTCGAACTGCGGCGCGGCCGGAACGGTGACAGGATGACCGTTCGCGGATGCTGGGGAGGATTCGGATGGCGATCATCAAGGCAGCCGAACTGGTCAAGGAGTTCAGCCGGCCGGCAGTGCTCCCCGGCCGCCTGCCGCGCCTGCGGGCCCTCTTCAGCACCAAACGCGACATCACCCGCGCGGTGAACGGCGTGAACTTCGAGGTCGAGCCCGGCGAACTCGTCGGGTACCTCGGCCCGAACGGCGCCGGCAAGTCCACGACCATCAAGATGCTGACCGGGATCCTCACCCCGACCTCCGGGGTCTGCCGGGTGGCCGGGCTGGAGCCGTCCCGGGACCGCGCCCGGAACGCCCGCAACATCGGCGTGGTGTTCGGTCAGCGGACGCAGCTCTGGTACGACCTCCCGCTCCGCGACTCGTTCGAAGTACTGGGGGACCTCTACAACCTGGAGCAGTCGACGTACCGCAAGCGCGTCGGCCTGTTCACCGAGCTGCTCGACCTCTCCGACTTCCTGGACACGCCGGTGCGCTCGTTGTCGCTCGGCCAGCGGATGCGGGGCGACCTGGTCGCCGCGATGCTGCACGAGCCGTCGATCCTGTTCCTCGACGAGCCGACCGTCGGGCTGGACGTGGTCGCCAAGGCGCGGCTGACCGAGTTCATCGCGGAGACCAACCGGACCGACGGCACCACCGTGGTCCTGACGACCCACGACATGGACGACGTCGAGCGGCTCTGCCAGCGGATCATCGTGATCGATTCCGGCACCGTCCTGTACGACGGGGACCTGTCGCGGCTGAAGGAACGCTTCATGCCGTACCGGTTCCTCGTCCTCACGTTGGCCGAGCGCAGCGTCCGCCGGGTCGCGGACATCCCGTTCGCGACCGAGGTGGACGCGGCCGCGGTCGGCACCGTGCTGCCGTACCCGGACCGCAACGTCGTACTGCGCTTCGACCCGCGGGAGATCACCACGCCCGAGCTGATCGCGCGGGTGTCGCAGGTCTACCAGGTCGACGAGCTGTCGATCGTGGATCCACGGCTGACCGACGTGATCTCCCAGCTGTACGACGGGCTGCTGACGTGAGCGCTGTTCGCGCGTTCCGCGGCATGACGCGGGCCGGGACGCGGTCCGTGCTGATCTACCGCGGCGACCTGATCACCGGTGCGGTGACGCTGGCGATTCAGGTCGTCCTCGCGATCGCGGTCTGGCGGATCGTGTACGGCGGCCGCGGCCCGGTCGCCGGTGTGGACGCGCGGACGGCGGTCGCGTACGCGGCGATCGCGGCATGCCTGCAGTCGGTGCTCCTCCCGTGGCAGTTCTCGACGTTGCCGATGCGGATCCGGAACGGGCAGATCGCCACCGACCTGATCCGGCCGCTCGGCCTGATCGGGCAGGTCCTCGGCCAGAACTTCGGCGTACTGCTCGGCCGGTTGCCGCTCGGCGCGATCGGCCTCGCGGTCGCCGGCGTGGTCGGCGCGCTCGTGCTGCCGCCGAGCTGGAACGCGTTCCTCCTGGCGCTGGTCGCGACGGTGGCCGGGGCCGCGGTCGCGATGTTGTGCAACCTGATCGTGTCGATGGTGACGTTCTGGACGTTCGAGGTCAGCGGGCCGCTGATCGTGTACCGGTTCGGGAGCGCGTTCCTGTCCGGGTCGCTGATCCCGTTGTGGTTCATGCCGGCCTGGCTGCGGTCGGCGGTCGAGTGGCTGCCGTTCCAGGCGCAGGTCTACACCCCGGTGTCGATCTACCTCGGCCGGCTGCGGGGCGGTGAGGCGCTGGCGCTGGTCGGCGTACAGCTGCTGTGGGTCGTCGTACTGGCGTTCCTCCTCGGGCTCGTGTGGCGCCGCGCGCGGCACAAGGTGGTGGTGCAGGGTGGCTGAGCAGTCCTGGCTGCGGCAGTACGTGATCCTCGAGCGGGCCGCGTTGCGGGCGCAGTTGCAGTACCGCGTGAACTTCTGGACGACGCTGATGGGCGGCGTCGCCTTTCAGGGCACGCAGTTGCTGTTCCTCGGCGTCCTGCTCGGCAAGTTCGGCCTGATCGCGGGCTGGGGCTTTCCGGAGGTCGCGTTCGTGTTCGCGATGCGGCTGGCCTCGCACGCGCTGTACGTCGTTCCGTTCGGGGCCTTGATGTTGACCGACGAGATCGTCCGCGACGGTGAGTTCGACCGGGTGCTGTTGCGCCCGGTGAACCCGTTCCTGCAGCTCGTCACGCGGCGGTTCTCGTTGATGTCGCTCGGCGACGCGCTGCTCGGCATCGGCGCGCTGATCCTCTTCAGCCGGCAGGCACCTGTCGACTGGAGCGTGCTCAAGATCGCCTACCTGCTGCTCGCGGTGATCGGCGGAAGCCTGATCGAGACCGGCATCGCAACCTTCTTCTGCGGCCTCGCCTTCGTCGCCACCTCCACGTTCTCGCTGCGGATCTTCGCCGACAGCTCGATCACCCAGTTCTCCGGCTACCCGCTCACCATGTTCGGCCGGCCTGCCTTCTACGCCTTCTGCACCGCCTTCCCGATGGCATTCATCTCGTTCCTCCCCGCCACCGTCCTGCTGAACCGGACCGCCGACGTCCCGCTGCCTACCTGGCTGACCATTGCGTCTCCCTTGGCCGGTCCTCTGGTCCTGGCCCTGGGCTACACCTTCTTCATCCGGATGATGCCCAGCTACACGAGCCCCGGCAGCTGACTCACCAGTTGCCGCTCGGGCCGGCCCAGGCGGGCTCCCGATCCTGCTCCTGTTCCTTCGACGAGTCGGCCCGAGCAGCCGGTCGCGGCCGCCGCGGCTGTGCACTGGACGAACTCGACGGCGCCGACCGCGCCCCCGAACCCCCGCCGAAGCCACCGCCGCCGCCTCCCGCAGCTCCGCCGAAGCCGCCACCCGAACCCCCGCCGGAGCTGCCGCCTGGGCCTCCGCCAGAGCCGAACGAGCTCGTCGGCGTGGTCGAGCCGCCCGCAGACTCGCCTGCGGAGTGCGCAGCCGCTCCCGCGGCCCCACCCGCCGCCTTACGCGAGGCGTTCACCGCCATCCCTGCACCAGCCAACGCCGCACCCGCGGGGCCGCCGCCGGCAGCCGCACCGGAAGCACCCGCGCCGGCCCTACCGGCACCCGCCCCGCCACGGCTGCCGGCGATGTTCAACGCACCAGTAGCCGAGCCGCCGGGATCCACCGCGGCCGTACCCATACCGGAGCTGCCGCCCGCGACCGCGGCCGTGACCGGGACGATGAACCGCAGCAAGGCCGGCAGCGCCACGATGGCCATCAGCAACATCATCAACCCGGTCGTCGTCTGCACGAACGAGTTGGACGACGACTCGGCGTGCTTCTCGTTCATCTTCATCGCCGCCGCGTAGATCAGGGCGGCGGCGGGTTTGTAGGCGATGAAGGCCAGCGACCAGGTGCAGTACTTACGCAACCAGTTCTTGCCGATCTCGGTGTTGGTCGCGGCGGCCGCCAGCGGGAACGTACCCGCCAGCAGAATCAGCAGCGCCGACCGGACCAGCATCAGTGCCACCTGGACCACACCCGCGACCACCACGAGGACGCCCGCGAACATCAGGATCAACGCCGACAGATTGTCGCCGAGCGAGGCCTTCATGACCATGTCGAACATCATCGGGCCGATCTTCGACTGGTCCGGCTGCACCTGATGGATGATCTTCACCGCCAGGTCGTCCGAGTACGTGATCAGCAGCTGCATCGTCGCCGTACCGGCCGCGCTGACCACCACGAAGGTCAGGATCGCCTGCAGCAACGACCGGAGCGGCTCGGCGCGCTGCTCCCAGGCGGTCCGCATGGCGGCGATCAGGATCGCGACCGTGAACAGCGCCACCGACACCTCGAGCACGTTGTCCTGCAGGTACTGCACGATCGCGGTGTTCTTCGGGGCCCCGCTGCCCGCGCCGTTGACGATCTCCGGCGTCGGGGACTTGATCCAGAAGGTCGCGACCGCGTTCATCGCCTCGCTCGCGCTCTTGCTGATCGCCTCGGTCAGTTGGCCGATGGCCGAGTTGGCCGCCTTCATCAGGCCCTCACCCATGTGACAGCTCACGTCGGTCGGTCCGCACATCAGACACCACTCCAAGCCACGAACTCGCCGAGACCACGGAGCTGGGAGAACGGCGCGCCCACCGGATTACCCGGCTGTGGCGGCACCACTCGCCAATCGCCGCCCTGCCACACCAGCGTCAGCGTGGCGCTCATGTACTGACCTTCGACCGGGAGCGCGAGCATGATCGTCGCGCGGTCCCGCCCGGCGTCGAGGATCCGGTACCCGGCGATCTGCGTCGCCTGCGAGTCGCCCGGGTCGCCGTCCTGCCGAAGCGCGGCGATCAGGGCGTCGGTGTTCGCTCCCGGCAGCATCAGCTTCTTGACCGTCGGGACGGCCTGACTCACGTCGGCGAGGGCAGCCAAGGCGTTGTACGCCGCGTAGACCGCGCCGGTCGGCGAGTGCGCGAAGCACCGGCGGAACCCGTCGGGGTCGGTCCTCGCCGGGCCGAACTTCGCCGACTGCGGTACGACAACCTTGCGGCTGACCTCCCACCGGTCGACCCCAGGAGCCGTGCTCGGCACCCCTTGCTCCCCGTCACTCAACCCGCAAGCACTAGCCCGATCCGACCCCGCGGTGCTCGGGCCCGGCACCGGCGTCGCCACACCTGCCGGCTGTGTCGCCCTGCCCAGCTGACCCGCGCCCGCCGCGTCTTGCTGAGCCGCCGCGGTGCCGGAGCGACCCGAGGACGACCCAGTGGTCGCGATCAACGCGACCCCACAGATGACGATGGCCCCCACGACGATGCACGCCGCCACGAACCCCGGCCCGTACGGCGACCTGTCCTCGCTCTTGCTCATCCCACTCCCCGATCTCTCAGCCGGAACCTCGCCTCACAAGGCTGACAAAAATCGGCGGACCGCCGCGGAAGTTATCCACAGGCCCTTCCTGAGCTGGTCCTGAGAACGGTTTCCCCAGGGTTTTCCACAGGTGTGGATTTGCTACTTGACCAGGAGGGCCTCGGAGCCGACAGGTTTGTAGGCGGCGGCCAGAAAGGTCCGGAGTGAGGCGGCGTTCCCGGGCGTGATCTGGGCCCAGATCGACGAGGACGGCGGGATCAGAGCGCGGGCGGCCAGGGCGAGACGGCGGCCGTGGCCCTGGTGGCGGGCGTTCGGGGGTACTTCGATGGCGCACTCCAAGCGGTCCGCCAGGCCACGGCCGGTCAGTACCAGGCCTTCGTGGGCGTCGACGTACACCCGGACGTCATCGCGGTAGCGCCAGGCGCGGTCGACCCGCGGGTGGTCGAGATCCTGGAGCTCGGTGAGGCCGGCAACCGCCGCGGTGCGCTCTTCCAGCGTGGTGAGGGCGGGGGCGAGCAGCATTGCGTCGAGGGCACTGACCGGGCGGCCGGTGAGCTCCTCCAGTGCTGACAGGAACGGCGGGTTGGTCGGCGCGCACAGGTCGCCGTCCGGTACCCGTTCCGCGACCCAGGCCGGTTCGACGTCCGCCGCGATCACGATGTGCCCGGTGAACGACACCACGCACGACTCCCGCTCGGACGGCGGTGGCACGATCGAGACGCCGAGATCCGGGGGCGGGAAGACGCCACGTTCGGCGGCACGCAGAATGGCAGCAAGAGTTGTCATCAGGAGCATTGTCGCGGAGATCCCGCGGCCGGCTCGAGCGCCGAGGAGGCAGCACGATGCGCGAACCGCAGCTGGTCACGGCCGAGGGGCTGCCCGACCGGGTCACGATCTACGAGGTCGGCCCACGCGACGGGTTGCAGAACGAGTCGGCGATCGTGGACGTCGCGGTCAAGGCGGAGTTCATCCGGCGCCTGGTCGACGCCGGGCTGACCACGGTCGAGACGACCAGCTTCGTGCACCCGAAGTGGGTCCCGCAGCTGGCCGACGCGGCCGAGCTCCTCGAACAGCTCGACCTGCCCGACGGCGTCCGCGCCCCGGTCCTGGTCCCGAACGAGCGCGGCCTCGACCGCGCGCTGGCGGCCGGTGTCCGGGAGATCGCGATCTTCGCGAGCGCAACCGAGACGTTCGCTACGAAGAACCTGAACTCCACACTGGACGAGCAGTTCACGATGTTCACGCCGACGATCCGGCGCGCGCTCGACGCCGGGCTGACGGTCCGCGGGTACGTGTCGATGTGTTACGGCGACCCGTGGGAGGGCGACGTACCGATCGATCAGGTCGTGAAGGTCGGCGCCCGGCTCGTCGACCTCGGCTGCCACGAACTCTCCCTGGGCGACACGATCGGTGTCGCCACCCCGGGTCAGGTCACGGCTTTGATCAGGGCTTTCACCGCCGCCGGCGTACCTGTGGACAAACTCGCGGTCCACTTCCACGACACGTACGGCCAGGCCCTCGCCAACACGCTCACCGCCCTCCGGGAAGGCGTCACGACCGTCGACAGCTCCGCCGGCGGCCTCGGCGGCTGCCCGTACGCCGAAAGCGCGACGGGCAACCTCGCCACCGAAGACCTCCTCTGGCAACTCAACGGCCTCGGTATCCACACCGGCGTGGATCTGGAGTCGCTGGTCAGCACGAGCGCTTGGATGGCTGAGCAGCTCGGCAAGCCGTCCGCGAGCCGAGTCGTACAGGCACTCGCCGGCTGAGAGTCAGGCGACGTACACGATGCCTGTGGATCTGAGGGCGGCGGTGGCCTTGCGGTCGATACTCAGGCGGACGTCGCCAGGGCCGCTCACGTCGCCGGACAGCGCGGAGAGGAGCAGGACCGGAATGAAGAGCGTGCGGATCATCATCGCCCAACCGGCCTTGGCGAGGCCTACGCGGCTGCCGTCCTTGACCCGGACCAGTTGGGTGCCGGTGAGCAGCGCGCCGATTCCGCGGCCGTTGGCGTAGAACCAGCCGTACAGCAGCGGCAGCACGATCAGCAGTAGGACGAAGATGACG
>NZ_DASRVN010000311.1:0-4969 GCF_035655035.1 Kribbella sp.
GAAGTGCGCCGACGTCACGGTGAACTACAACCCGACCGGTTCCGGCGCGGGTATCAAGCAGTTCAACGCGAACCAGGTGGACTTCGCCGGCTCCGACTCGGCGCTGAAGCCGGCCGAGATGACCGCGGCCACCAAGCGGTGCGGCGGCAACCCGGCCATCGACCTGCCGATGGTCGTCGGCCCGATCGCGATCGCGTACAACGTCGACGGCGTGTCGAAGCTGATCCTCGACGGCCCGACCGCGGCGAAGATCTTCGCGGGCACGATCAAGACCTGGAACGACCCGGCGATCAGCAAGCTGAACCCGGGCGTCACGCTGCCGTCGGCTCAGATCTCGGTGTTCTTCCGGTCCGACGAGTCCGGTACCACCGAGAACTTCAGCAAGTACCTGAAGGCCGCCGGTGGTGGCGCGTGGACCAAGGAGCCCGCCAAGAAGTGGGCCGGCACCGGTTCCGGCAAGGAGAAGTCGTCCGGTGTCGCCGAGGCCGTGAAGAGCACCAAGAACTCGATCACCTACGACGAGTGGTCGTACGCGGTCGACAACAAGCTCGGCATCGCGCTGATCGACAACGGCTCGGGCACCCCGGTCGAACTGTCCGCCGACTCCGCCGGTAAGGCGCTCGCCGCGGCCAAGCCGGCCGACGCGTCCGGCAAGGACCTGGCGCTGAAGCTGGACTACACGACCAAGGCCGCGGGCACCTACCCGATCGTCCTGGTCACCTACGAAATCGCCTGCACCAAGGGCCTGCCGGCCGACAAGACCGCGATGGTGAAGAGCTTCCTCAGCTACTTCGTCAGCGCCGAGGGCCAGTCGGCACTGACCGCCCTGAACTACGGCCAGCTGCCGGCCGAGGTCCAGACGAAGGTCACCGCCGCGATCCAGGCGATCAGCTGATCGCGAAGCAGTACTGAGGCGAGCCCCGGCCGGTCCGATTGATACATCGGAGGCGGCCGGGGCTCGTGCCACTGAAGAGACCAGACGGCACATGTCACGATTCAGGCGCTTGGAGCACCATCGATGAGTAGTCCAGACGGCACGGCACCGCCCGACCGGCCGGACGGCCAGACCGATCCGGCGATCGAGGATCTGGTCCACGAGGACGCCGGCCCGACTCCGCAGTTCGGCGGACTGGCCACCGAACACGCCGAGCACGAGGCGGCACAGCAGTCCACCGAGGTACTGACCGAGTCCGGCGTCGAGAGCACGGACGGTACGCCGGCCACGCCCGCCGCGAAGGCCGGCGACGACCGCCCGCTGGCCCTCGGCCCGGTCGGCCACCTGGGCGACCGGTTGTTCGGCGGGCTCGCCCGCGGCTCCGGCGGCCTGGTGGTGCTGATCGTCGCGTTCGTCGGCATCTTCCTGCTGGCGCTGGCGATCCCGTCGCTGGCGGGCGACAAGAGCAACTTCCTGTTCTCCCGGGTCTGGAACCCGGGCGGCGACAACCCGCAGTTCGGTATCGCCGCACTCTTCTACACCACGGTGGTCAGCTCGATCATCGCCATGCTGATCGCGGTGCCGGTCGCGGTCGGCGTCGCGCTGTTCGTCACGTACTACGCCCCGAAACGGCTGGCTTCACCGGTCGCGCACGCCGTCGACCTGCTGGCCGCCGTGCCGTCGATCATCTACGGCCTGTGGGGCATCCTGTTCTTCGCGCCGATCCTGCGCCCGGTGATCACCGGGATCTCCGACGCGCTCGGCTGGATCCCGGTGTTCAAGGAGCCGTCCGGCGGCGACGTCGGCGTCGTCTTCACCGCGTCGGTGGTACTGGCGATCATGATCCTGCCGGTGGTCACCGCGATCAGCCGGGAGATCTTCGCGCAGACGCCGATCGCGCACCGCGAGGGCGCGCTCGCGCTCGGCGCCACCCGGTGGGAGATGATCCGGATGGCGGTGCTGCCGTACGGACGCTCCGGTGTGGTCAGCGCCTCGATGCTCGGCCTCGGCCGCGCGCTCGGTGAGACCGTCGCGGTCCTGATCATCCTGTCGGTGCCGAACGCCAACGATCCCTGGAACTCGTCGATCTTCGCCGGTGGCGAGACGTTCGCGTCGAAGATCGCCAACAACGCCGCCGAGTTCGACTCGCCGGAGAAGACCGGTGCGTACATCGCGGCCGGCCTGGTGCTGTTCGTGGTGACCTTCCTGGTCAACTCGATCGCGCGGATCATCGTCGAACGCAGCGCTCCCGGCGGACGGCGGACCCGCCGCGGCCGGCGCGCCGGTTCGTCCACTGCTGCCGAAGGAGCCGGGTCATGACCACTGCGACAGCCGACAAGGCGGCGTTCGACGGCCGGGCCCTGGATCTGTCCGGCAAGTCCGGTGCCCGTGCGTTCAAGAACACACTGGCCACGGTGCTGATGGTGCTGGCGTTCGTACTGGCGATGATCCCGCTGCTGTGGATCCTCTACACCGTCGTGACCAAGGGTTATCACCTGCTCCTCAACGCCGACTGGTGGAACCAGTCGCAGCGCGGCATCACCGTCCGGCGCGAAGGCGGCGGCGCGTACCACGCGATCATGGGCACGTTGATCATGGGCCTGACCACCGCGGTCATCGCGGTACCGATCGCGATCCTCGGCGCGGTCTACCTGGTCGAGTACGCCAAGGGCACCCGGGCCGCCCGGGTGGTCAGCTTCATGATCGACATCCTCACCGGTGTCCCGTCGATCGTCGCCGCGCTGTTCATCTACGCGGTGTGGATCACGGTGTTCGGCTTCAACCGGGTCGGTTTCGCGGTGTCGCTGTCGCTGGTACTGCTGATGCTTCCGGTCGTACTGCGGTCCACCGAGGAGATGCTGAAACTCGTACCGGACGAGCTGCGGGAGGCGTCGTACGCCCTCGGCGTCCCGAAGTGGAAGACGATCCTCAAGGTGGTCGTACCGACCGCGTTCGGTGGCATCGTCACCGGCGTGATGCTCGGTCTGGCGCGCGTGATGGGTGAGACCGCACCGTTGCTGATCCTGGTCGGCTACTCGAAGAACATCAACCTGAACCCGTTCAGCGGCTTCATGGGCGCCCTGCCGACGATGATCAACCAGGACCGCAACGACATGGCGCTGCAGCCGGCCAACGACCGGGTCTGGGCAGCGGCGCTCACCCTGATCCTGCTGGTTCTCGTCCTCAATCTGCTGGCCCGGCTGATCGCCCGGTTCAGCGCCGTCAAGTCGAAATAGCGAGAGGTTCCGATCCGATATGGCTAAGCGCATCGAGGTCAGCGGCCTCAACGTCTACTACGGCGACTTCAAGGCCGTAGAGGACGTGTCGATGACGATCGAGCCCCGCTCGGTCACCGCGTTCATCGGCCCGTCCGGCTGCGGCAAGTCCACCTTCCTGCGGACCCTGAACCGGATGCACGAGGTGATCCCGGGGGCCCGCGTCGAGGGCAAGGTGACGCTGGACCAGCAGGACCTGTACGCCAACGGCATCGACCCGGTCGCCGTCCGCCGGGTCGTCGGCATGGTGTTCCAGCGGCCGAACCCGTTCCCGACGATGTCGATCTTCGACAACGTCGCGTCCGGGCTGAAGCTGAACGGCGTCAAGGACAAGAAGAAGCTCACCCAGGTGGTCGAGGAGTCCCTCAAGGGCGCCAACCTCTGGAACGAGGTCAAGGACCGCCTGGACAAGCCCGGCGCGGGTCTGTCCGGCGGTCAGCAGCAGCGGCTGTGCATCGCCCGGGCGATCGCGGTCGAGCCCGAGGTGATCCTGATGGACGAGCCCTGCTCCGCCCTGGACCCGATCTCCACGCTGGCGATCGAGGACCTGATCGAGAAGCTCAAGGACAAGTTCACGGTCGTCATCGTCACGCACAACATGCAGCAGGCGGCCCGGGTCTCCGACCAGACCGCGTTCTTCAACCTGGCGGCGACCGGCAAGCCGGGGCGGCTGATCGAGATGGCCCCGACCAAGCAGATCTTCTCCAACCCGACCGAGAAGGCCACCGAGGACTACATCACCGGCCGCTTCGGCTGATCCACCCCGCACGACACAACGGCCGTCGCGACGAGTCGTCGCGGCGGCCGTTGCCGTTCGAGGGCACGGTGTGGGGGCATGACTGCGAACCTGTGGGAAAGATAGGCTGCGCTGATTTCACGACGTTCTCAGAAGGGACCGCGGTGAGCACACCGACGCCACCTCCCGGCGACGACCAGAACAACCCGAACGGACCAGAGGGCTACCCCGGGCAGCGACCTGGCCAGCAGCCGGGCCAGTACGGCCAGCCTGGGCAACCCGGTCAGCCTGGGCAGCCCGGTCAGCCGGGTTAGCCTGGTCAGCCGGGCTACGGCCAGCAGCCTGGCAACAGGCAGCAGCAGCCCGGTGGGTACGGCCAGCAGCCCGGCGGTTATGGCCAGGAGCCTGGCGGTTATGGGCAGCAGCCGGGTTATGGCCAGCAGCAGCCCGGCGGGTACGGCCAGCAGCCTGGCGGCTACGCGCAGTACCCCGGTGGCAACGCCGGCTATGGCGCCACCGCGCCGCCGAGCAACGCGCCGAAGACCATGTCGATCATCGGGATCGTCTGCTGGTTCTGCTGCCCACCGGCGTCGATCATCCTCGGTTTCCTCGCGCAGGGTAAGTTCCGCGAGCAGGGTCAGTCCGACACGCTGGCACGGGTCGCCTGGATCGGCGGCATCGTGCTCCTGGTGATCAGCATCATCAGCACGATCGTGCGCCTGCAGAACCAGTAGGCCCTCCGGCGGGCGGCAGGTGTCGCCCGCCCGGCATCAGACCAGATTGCGGGCGACGCCGTACACGATCATCAGCGCGATGATGCCGTACGCCGTCCAGTCGGCGGCGCGGCGGCTCATCCCGAGCCGCGGCAGTCTGACCAGTCGCAGCGATTCGAGCGTCCAGGCAAGCACCTGGTAGCCGATGGCAACGGCGGCCAGCGGGCCGAGCACGAACACCACGGGGTTGAAGTGCCAGGCGCCGGCGAAGTCGCCGCGGAGCATGGCGGCAGCCATCCGCGTCGACCCG
>NZ_DASRVN010000312.1:0-2314 GCF_035655035.1 Kribbella sp.
AGCCGGGCACCGAAGTACCCACCCACACCGCCGGCGCCGACGATCCCGATCTTCACGCCCGTCTCCTCTGTTCCCGGTTCAGCTGATACACGGATGATAGGAGGCGGCGGATTGAGGACTTCGCGCAATCCGGCGCCGTGCGCCGCCGTGGGCTGGTTGATTGGCGGTCATGCGTACACCGACGACGACACCGGCCCAGGCGGCCGGGATGATCCGCCGCGACCAGGAACTACTGCTCAGCCGGATCGCGGGCAAGACCGAGGACGAGCTCCGGGCGCCGTACGACGTCCACGACGGGCCGCTCGGGCACTTCTGCGACTCTCTGCACGACCTGGTCGCGCACGTACTGATGTGGGACGAGATCAACCTCGCCGTACTGCAGGAAGCGCGGGCCGGCCGGCTGCACTGGAGCCTCGACCCGCGCTGGGAGACCGCGGCGATCGGCAGCGCCCTGAACCAGGGAGGCGTCGAGGCAGGCCGCTTGATCGGCTCGGAACTGGTACTGCACCGGTTCCGCAGCGTCGGCGACGCGATGGTCGCCGAGATCACGCGGTACGACGAGCGGGCCTGGGCGGATCCGGCCACCGGCGCGGGGTTCGACGGCGGGATCGGGGCACTCGCGGAGTACGTCTCGACGACGCCCGACGGGATGCTGTTCGCGCACGCGGCGCGGCACCTGCAGCCGGTGTCTGCATGAGGATTGTCGACAATCTACAGCTCGGGCCGGAGACCGACGCGCTGCTGAAGCACCTCGCGGATGTCCCGGCCGCCCCCGGCCTCGACCCGTACGAGGCGCTGCTCCTGGATCGGGAGGACCTCCCCGATCCCGCGATCGCCGGTGAGCCGGACCCGCGCGTCGCCACCGAGGACGTCTCCGTCGAGCTGCCCGGGAGAACGTTGCAGGCCCGCGTGTACCGGTATTCGATCCGCCCGCGGCCGGTCCTGCTCTGGTTGCACGGCGGCGGGTTCGTCGGCGGAGACCTCCGCGACATCGAGTACGCGACCTCACGGATAGCTGCCGACGGCAACGTTACGGTTGTCTCGCTCAACTATCGCCTGGCGCCCGAGAACCCTTGCCCAGCAGCACTTCAGGACGTCTACGAGACGCTCGGCTGGATTCGTGAACACCTGGACGGCGACGGCCGGATCGCGATCGGCGGTCAGAGCGCGGGCGGTGCGCTGGCCGCCGGTGCATGCCTGCTCGCCCGGGACGCCGGTACTCCGCTCCCCGATCGGCAGGTCCTCTGCTACCCGGTGCTCGACCTGCACCCGAGCGCCGACTGGCACGAGTGGTACTTCGGTTCCCGCGAGATCCCGGCCGGCGCCGTACCGTTGCAGGCCGCTTCGCTCGCCGGTCTCCCGCCGACGCTGATGCTGGCGGCCGGGCGGGACTGGTTGCGCGACGACGCGCTCGCGTACGCCGCCCGGCTGGAGCGGGACGGCGTACCGACGGAACTGGTCGAGTACGCCGACACGATGCATGCCTTCCTCAACTTTCCGGCTGCTCTGTCGGCCGGGCGGCATGCGGTCGAGCTGATCGCCGCGGACCTCAAGGCCGCGTTCAGTGCACGCCGCTCATGAGCCGCCGGATCGGCCGGACGGCGAGCGCGAGCATGCCACCCAGTACGAGTGCGACACCGCCGATCACGCCGAAGTACGCGCCCTCGTGGCTGGTGCTGTAGAGCTTCGCCAGTACGCCGGACATCGCCGTACCCAAGGCGACCGATAGGAAGAACAGGGCAACCATCTGGGTCCGGAACGCCGCCGGGGCGAGCTTTGTCGACAGCGACAGCCCGACCGGGGAGAGCAGCAGTTCGGCGATCGTGAACACCAGCAGGATGCCGGCGAGCCCGAGCAGCGGCGCGCTGTTCGGGCCGCCGCCCGCCATCGTCAGGAACAGCAGGAAGGCGACGCCCATCACCGCGAGCCCGAGGCTGAACTTGATCGGCGTCGATGGTTGCCGTGGGCCCAGTTTCGTCCAGAGCGCGGCGAACACCCCGGACAACACGATGATCATCACCGGGTTGATCGACTGGACGAACGACACCGGCATCTGCCAGCCGAAGACGTTCCGGTCCAGGCGCTGGTCGGAGTAGATCGTCACGACCGTGAACTGCTGCTGGTACAGCGACCAGAAGGCCGCGCTGGCGATGAACAGCGGGATGAACGCCTGCACCCGCCGCCGTTCGATGTCGGTGATTTGCTTGCTGCGGAGGATCACCGCGAAGTACACGACCGCCGCGACCGCGCTGATCACGGCGACCGCCGTCGCGTACCGGGACGCCGGGAGCACACCGGAGATCAGCAGCGCCAC
>NZ_DASRVN010000313.1:0-13539 GCF_035655035.1 Kribbella sp.
CCGGGGCGGGATCTGGGCGGGACTCAGAGGACTGGTCGGGATCCGGGCGGTTCGGTTCGCGGTCGGGTTCGCGTCGTCGCAGTTCGCCCACGGCCCGCCTTCCCCGAACGATCGGCACCAGGCAGCACAGTACTGCACACCGTGATGATGCAGACACAGTTCGTTGTGGATGGGAGGAGGTACTACGACGTCTCGGGCATACAGGCATACGAGTGCGCCGTTGCCGAGCGTGCGCCATTTACGGGGACCGGGCTGCGGGCTTGCACAGCGCCTCGGGGTCCGTCGGGCGAACCTCATCCTCGCGGTCCCGCCACATCGACCCCGTCGTACCGCGCAATCGGCCAATCCGGTCGCCCGGGCGCGGGACCGTGAACACCCTGTGGCGACTGGAGACAAGCTATTGCTTGTTCCCAGAGTCCATAGCTTGTGCCCAGTCCCCAGGAGGTATCGCATGAGGTCGAGCCCCCGGCGATCAGGAGCTCCAGTTCCCGTCGCGGCCGACCCGTCCACCGAGTCCGCGTACGGCAGGTCGAAGCAGGCCCCCTGCCGACTACCTAGCGCGGTGAGTTGGCGCCCGCACGACTCACCGCACACCGAACCGCCGCCCCGCACCGTACGAGCCGTACGAGCCGTACGAGCCGTACGAGCCACGACCCGTCGCTGATCCGGAACTTCTGCATCACGAGCCGCACGAGCACAGCCTTCCGCCTGTCGTCGGGCCTGCCGCCCACACTGCCACCCGCGCCACCCACCACTCCGGCCTCCACGAACCACGCCGGCCAAGCAGTCACCCGCGAGCGGTAGCTCGCAACACCCGGCGTCAGCCGGGCACTGCCGGCGGCAGCCGGTGGGCGGGTGGGCAGCACGCGGGGGGCTATCCGCCTGAGAGCAGTTAGATGTAGTTGGCGTGGTCGGATTGGACTTGGGCTACTAGGTCTTTGACTCGTTCGCCGTCGGAGAGCGGGCAGACCATGGTCACGTCCTGGGTGTGGACGATGATGTGGCTGCGGAGGCCGACGGTGGCTACCAGGTGGTCGGGGTCGTCGGTGACGATGATGTTGTCGTGGGAGTCGAGCAGGCAACTGAGGGTGGTGCTGTCGGTGCGGTTGCCGTTCGGGTCGGCGTCGTACGTGTCGGCCAGCGCGGCCCACGAGCCGACGTCGAGCCAGTGCACGGGCATCGGTACGACGACCACGTCGGCGTCGACCTTGCCCTGGGAGGCGGGTTCCATGACGGCGTAGTCGACGCTGATCTTGCGCAGGTTCGGGTAGATCTCGGCGAGGGTCGTGTCGCGGGCGGGGGTGTCCCAGACGGCGGCGACCTCGCGGAGTCGCGCGGCGGATTCGGGGAGCAGGGTGTCGAGGACGTTCAGGACGGTGGACGCGCGCCAGACGAACATCCCGGAGTTCCACCAGAACCGTCCGGTGGCGAGGTACTGCTCGGCGGTCTCGCGGTCCGGCTTCTCCCGGAAGCGGTCCACGACGTACGCCGCTGTGCCCTCGATCGGCGCGCCGCGTTCGATGTAGCCGAGGCCGGTGTGCGGGTGGGTCGGCTCGATGCCGAACGTGACCAGCGACCGGCCGCGCGCCTCGACCACCTCGAACCCGTGCTCGATCGCGGTCCGGAACTCGTCCTCGGGGCTGATCAGGTGGTCGGACCCGACGAACGCGACGACGGCGTCCGGGTCGTTCCGTGCGACCACGGCGGAGGCCAGACCGACGGCGTTCGCGGTGTCGCGGCGGGCCGGTTCGCCGATGATGTTGTGCGGGCCGAGCTCGGGGAGTTCCTTGCGTACGACGTCCGTGATCGCGCCGACCGTACAGACGTAGATGTTCTCCGGGGCGACCAGCCCGAGCAGGCGGTTGTACGCCACCCGCAGCAGCGACTGCCCGGCCGCCAGCGGCAGCACCTGCTTCGGCCTGTCGTCTCTCGACATCGGCCACAACCGCGTCCCCGAACCGCCCGCCAGGATCACCACGTTTCGCATGCGGAGACCCTACCGGTCGTCACCAGGAGGAAGACGAAGGTGCTGGAGGTCCGGCGGTACGGGCGAGGACGGCCGCCAGAACAGATCCGACTCGCCGTCCAGCGCGGTCGCCGGCGCGTCCGTGAGGCGGAAGCGGTCGCGCAACCGCCCGTAGAAGTCGGCCGGGCGCAGCCGTACCAACCGCAACCGCCGCGGCGATCCGTACACCCCGATCCAGTCCCCCGGATCGAGTACGCCGCGCAGCTGCCCGTCGATGCTCACCGCGGCCTGGCCGGAGTGCGGCAGCACCCGCAGCGCGATCGGCTCGTCCGGCGCGGCGACGACCGTACGGTTGAACGTCATGTGCGGTGCGACCGGGGTGAACACGATCGCCTCGGTGTTCGGCGACAGGATCGGTCCGCCGGCCGCGAAGCTGTACGCCGTCGACCCGGTCGGTGTCGCGACGATCACCGCGTCCGCGGAGTACGAGGCCAGCAACCGGCCGGACAGGTACACGCCCAACGCCACCTGGTGATCACGCGCGAGCTTCTCCACCACCACGTCGTTCAGCGCGGTGACGTCGAGCGCCATCCCCCAGCCGTCGCCCTCGGCGACCTCATGCCGTACGGGCGGCGGCGGCAACGCCGGACCGTGCCCGTACCGCAGCAGCGACTCGATGCCCGGCGGGATCTCCAACGGACGCGACGCCCGCATGGTCAGCGTCATCCGTTCCTCGTACGTCGCTCCGCCGTGGTGCACCGCCTCCAGCGCGGCCTCGACGTCCTTGCAGGCGACCTCGGTCAGGAACCCGACCTTGCCGAGGTCGACCCCGAGCACGGCGGCGTTGTTCTTCGCCGCGATCCGTGCACCGCGCAGGAACGTACCGTCGCCGCCGAGCGTGACGACCAGGTCCGGGTCACCGGCGTGATGCAGTTCCGCCGTCCCGGTCCGCCGTTCCTCGTGGTCCTTCCAGACGTCGATGTCGGTACAGCCGATGCCGTGCGCGTCCGCCCACCGGCGGACCGTACCGGCGGTCTCCACCGCCACCGGACGCCCCTGATGAACCACCAGACCAAGCCGCGAGATCGCCACACCACACGGTAACCCGGCGGCTCACTCCGGGCGGGTGGCACTCACGATCGGGTCGGTCTCGTCGTCGAACTCGCCGATCACCTCTTCGAGCAGGTCCTCCAGCGCGACCACGCCGATCGCCTGCTCGCCGCCGCAGACCACCGCGAGCTGCGACCGCTCGTCGCGCATGGTCCGGATCGCCTTCGCCACCGGGGTGTTGTCGCCGAGCTCGAGCGCGGCCATCATCAGGTCCGACGCCCGGCTCGTGGTGTCACCGGCGGTGGTCGCACGGGCCGCGTCGCGAACGTGCACGATGCCGCAGATCCCGGCGGAACCGTCGACGACCGCGAGCCGCGAATGCCCCTCGCGGCGGCTGGTCAGCTCGATCTCCCGGGCCGACGCGGAAGCGGTAACCGTGGACAGCCGAGCGATCGGAGTCATCACCTGACCGACCGTGGTGTTCTGCAACGCGAGCATCGCGGTCAGCAGCTCGTGCTCCGGCTCCTCGAGCGTCCCGTGTTCGCGGGAGGACTCGATCAGCAGCCGCAGCTCGTCCGGCCCGTGGGCGTTGGCGATCTCGTTCTGCGGCGTCACGCCGACCAGCCGGATGCACAGGTTCGCGATCCAGTTCAGCACGCTGAGCAACGGCCGGACCGCGTACGTGAACCCGCGGAACGGCAGCGCCAGGATCAGCGCGGACCGCTCCGGGTTGCTGATCGCCCACGACTTCGGCGCCATCTCGCCGAGCAGCACGTGCAGCAGGCCGATCCCGCCGACCGCGATGATCAGCGCGATCACGTGCCCGACACCCTCCGGGATGTGCACCAACTCGAACAGCGGCTGCAGCAGGTGCGCCACGGCCGGCTCGCTCAGCGAACCGAGCCCCAGCGTGCACAAGGTGATCCCCAGCTGCGCCCCGGCGAGCATCAGCGACAACTCACTGACGCCGGCGATCGCGGCCCGCGCGGACCGGCTGCCGGACGCCGCCGCCTCCTCGAGCCGGTGCCGTTTCGACGCCACCAGCGAGAACTCGGCCGCGACGAAGAACCCGTTCAGCGCCAGCAGTACGACGGAAACGATCAGCGCCCAGGTCGTACTCATGCCACACGCTCCATCAAGACAATGCCCGGCACGCGCCGCTCGATCGTCTGCACGGTGAGCCGGACGAACTCGGCCGGCACCGGCTTCCCGTCGTGGTCGATCCGCTGCGGCAGCTCCACCACCAGCGAGTCACCGACGTCCGCGATCCGGCCGAGCCGCGCCATCACCAGCCCGGACACGGTCTCGTAGTCGTCACTCTCCGGCAGCGGTACGCCGGTGGCCTCCGCGACCTCGTCGAGCCGCCAGCGGGCCGGTACCACCCACGACCCGTCCCCGCCCTGGACCAGCCCGGTCTCCGGCAGGTCGTCCTCGTCGCGGATCTCGCCGACCAGTTCCTCGGCGATGTCCTCCAGCGACACGATGCCCGCGAACCCGCCGTACTCGTCGACGACGATCGCCAGCTGCCGGCGCGCGGTCCGGAGCCGCTCCAGCACCGCGGGCAGCGGCAATGTCGTCGGTACGGCGACCGGCTGCGTGGCCAGTGACCCGACCGCGATCGTCGCGCGATCGGCCGGTTCGAGCTCGACGACGTCGCCGATCGCGACCACGCCGACCACCTCGTCGACCGACTCGCCGACCACCGGGAACCGGCTGTGCCCGGTGTCCTGCAGCTCCACCACCCGGGTCAGCGGCTCGTCGCGGTGCACGGTGACGACGTCGACCCGCGGCACCATCGCCTCGCCGGCGGTCCGGCCGCGGAAGTCCAGGCCGCGGTCCAGCAGCCGCATGGTGTCCTCGTCCAGCAGGCCTTGCTCGTACGACGTCTCGATGATCCGGTCGAGCTCCTGCGGGGTCGCGCCCTGCGGCAGCTCCTCGACCGGCTCGATCCCGACCCGGCGGAGGATCCGGTTCGACGCCGAGTCGAACAGGTGGATCACCGGCCCGGCGACCGTCAGGTAGACCAGCGTCGAGCGGGACAGCCGCAGCGCGATCGCCTCGGCGCGAGCGATCGCGAGGTTCTTCGGGGCCAGCTCGCCGAGCACCATCTGGATGATCGTTGCCAGCAGCAACGCCAGGATCACCGAGACGGACAGGCTGACGGGCTCCGGTACGCCGGCCGCGCCGAGCAGGTGCTCCAGGCCCGCGCCCAGGTACGGCTCGGCGAAGTACCCGGCGAGCAGCGCGGTGATCGTGATGCCGACCTGGGCGCCGGACAGTACGAACGACAGCCGCGCGGTGACCTTCAGCGCCCGGCCGGCCGCCGCGTCACCACCCTCGGCGAGCGTCCGCAGCCGGCTCCGGTCGACGGCGACGTACGCGAACTCCTGGGAAACGAAGTAGCCGGTGGCAACGGTCAGCACCAGGATCAGGCCCAGGCCGGCCAGGATCAACATGACCGAACCCTATGAGAACTCCGGCGACCGCGGGACCGCGGGGTCGGCCGCGCTACTGCTCGGGCGTCGTCGGAGTCTGGTCCTGCGGCTGGGTGGGAGCGGGCGCCTGGGGCTGTGCCGGGGCCTGAGCCGGCTGCGGGGGCGCCTGGGTGGCCTGAGCCGGAGGCTGGGCCTGGGCTTGGGCCTGGGGCTGGGTGACCTGGGGCGGGGTTTCGTCGTCGCCCTGGCGGGCCTTCTCGAACTCCTTCATGGCCTTGGCCGCGTTGCGGGTCAGTTCGGGCAGCTTCTTGGCCCCGAACAGGAGTACGACGATGACGAGGATGACGATCCATTCGCCGCCCTCGGGCAGCGCTAGCTCCGGCACCATGGGTAGCCCTTCTTTCCACTTGTCTCCCTCTCCAACGTACGCCTGTCCGCGAACCGTAGGGTGGGCCATATGTCACGAGTCCTGCCCGACCTGTTCGCGGCCGCGGTCCGCCGGGACGGCGCGAAGCCGTTCCTCACCTACTACGACGACGCGTCCGGCGAGCGGATCGAGCTCAGCGCGGTCACGACCGCCAACTGGGTGGCCAAGACCGCCAACCTGCTCCAGGACGAGTACGACGTCGAGTCCGGCGACACCGTCGCCATCGGTCTCCCGCCGCACTGGCTCGGCGTGGTCTGGGCGCTGTCCACCTGGGCGGCCGGCGCCGCGCTGACCAGCGGCACCGGGACGATCGCGATCACCGGCCCGGACCTCGAGATCCGCGGCGAGCGTGAGACCGTCGCGTCCGCGCTCCTCCCGCTCGGCGGCCGGTTCCGCGACCCGCTGCCGGACGGCGTCCACGACTACGGCGCCGAGGTCTACAACCACCCCGACGTGTTCTCTCCGTACGACGCCCCGGCGCCCACGTCCCCGGCGTACGACGAACTCACCCACGAGCAGTTGATCGGTACGGCGGAGCCCGTCGCCGACCGGATTCTCGTCACGCGGACGCTCACGGACCGAGACGGGCTGAGCCTGCTGGTCGGGGTGATCGCCGGAGGTGGTTCGATCGTGCTCTGCCGCAACCTGGACGCCGCGAAACTGGAGCGCCGGGTCGCGGACGAGAAGGTCGACCGAGTGCTCGATTGAACAATCTGGAGGGGTGACGTGCGGCGGTTCGAGGGCAAGGTAGCGCTGGTCACGGCGGCGGCGCAGGGAATCGGGTCGGCGGTCGCGCGCCGGCTGGCCGACGAGGGGGCGTCGGTGGTGGTGACCGACCTCCAGAAGGACAAGATCGCCGAGGTCGCGAAGAGCATCGGCGACCAGGCACTGCCGGTACGCGTCGACGTGACGAACCGTGACGACGTGGACGCTGCCGTCGCGGCCGCGGTCGAGCGGTTCGGGCGGCTGGACGTGGTGGTGAACAACGCCGGCGGCTGCATCGTCCGGTCGGTGCCGGAGGACGCCACCGCCGAGGAGTTCCACGCGCAGCTGGACCTGACGCTGGTCGGCGCCTCGCGCTGTATCCAGGCCGCGCTCCCCCAGCTGGTGAAGCACCGCGGCAACGTGGTCACGATCAGCTCGGTGAACGGCCTGGCCGCGTTCGGCAACATCGAGTACGCCGCCGCCAAGGCCGGGCAGATCGCGCTGTCCGTGAACTACGCGGCCCGGTACGGCGAGCTCGGCGTCCGCTTCAATGTCGTTGCCCCCGGCACCATTCGGACGCCGAACTGGGACAGCCAGCCGGACACCCTGGAACGGTTCGGCAAGCTGTACCCACTGGGCCGCGTCGGCGAGCCGGAGGACATCGCCGCGGCCGTCGCCTTCCTGGCCTCGGACGACGCCTCCTGGATCACCGGTCACACGCTCCCGGTGGAAGGCGGCGTCCTGACCGGCCCGGGCGGGATGGGCCTCGGGCCGTCCGGCTACTTCAAGAAGGAGTACTAGCGGGGCCAGGCCTCCCACGCGGTCGCGAACATCTGGTCGACCGTGTAGGTGTTCCGCCAGCCGAGGTCGCGCGCCGCGAGGTCGCCGTTCGCCACCACGCGGGACGGGTCGCCCGGACGGCGCGGGCCCTCGGACGGGGTGAAGTCGATCCCGGTCACCCGGCGGGCGGCGTCCATGATCTCGCGGACCGACGTACCGGTTCCGCTGCCGAGGTTGTAGACCCGCTCCAGGGTCTTGCCGGCCTCGAGGGCTCGGGCGGCGGCGACGTGCGCGCGGGCCAGGTCGGCGACGTGCACGTAGTCCTTCACCGACGTACCGTCCGGGGTCGGGTGGTCGGTGCCGTAGATCTGCGGGGTCTTGCCCTGGGTAAGCAGGTTGCAGACGATCGGGAACAGGTTGTACGGGCTGGCGTCGTACACGGTCGGGTCGCCGGAGCCGACCACGTTGAAGTACCGCAGCGACGTGTGCTGCAGGTCCGCGGCGGCCGCCTGGTCGCGGAGCAGCCACTCGCCGATCAGCTTCGACTCGCCGTACGGCGACTGCGGGTCCGGCGCGGTGTCCTCCGTGACCACCTCGTCCTTCGGGGTTCCGTACACGCCGGCGCTGGACGAGAAGACGATGTTGCGCACCGACTTCTCCGCCATCGCGTCGAGCAGCGACACCATCGCGGTCACGTTTTGTGTATACGTATGCAACGGCCGCTCCACCGACACCCCGGCGTACTTGAACCCGGCCAGGTGCACGACCCCGTCAACCCCGTCGAGCGCCTCCCGCACGGCCTTGCCGTCGAGCAGGTTCGCCCGCACGAACGGCACCCCGTCCGGCACGAACTCGGCCTTCCCACTCGACAGGTCGTCGATCACGACCACACCGATCCCGTCGTCCCGGAACGCCCGCACCACATGCGCCCCGATATACCCAGCACCACCAGTCACAAGCCACGTCATACCTGGAATCCTGCCATCCCGACCCCACCGAACCCCCGAGAACGGGCCGAACCCGTACCAACCGGCAACCGCCGGCTCATCGGGTGGCGGGTTTGAGTTTGGGGGTGAGCAGGAAGGCGCCGGCGTAGAGGAGGGCGGCGATGACCAGGAGGCCGTGGAAGCCGATGATCAGGGCGGCGTACTCGAGGCAGCCGCCGAGCATCGCGCCGAGGAGGTTCGCGCCGAAGGACGCGGTGCCGTCGGCGGTGTCGGTGAAGCGTTTGGCGAAGATCACGTTCGCCGCGAAGATCGGCAGGAACGCGATCAGTACGGCGACCAGCGCGCGCAGCCCGACCGGCATCCCGAGCAGCCAGCTGTCCGGGAACACCCACGACAACGCGAGCCCGCCGAACAGTACGGCGAACATCACCTTCACCGGTGGGGTCTTGAACCGCCTCGTCACTTCGACCGCGGCGAGCACCGCCACCAGCACGCCCGCGAACACGATCGCGTTCACCACCCACGTCGTACCGAACAGCAACGCGAACCCGGTGATGCTCTTCGTCTCCAGCAGCATGAACCCGGCGCCGAGCAGGAACAGGTCCGCGTACGGGCGCATCCGCCGGTACGACGACCCGCCGCCGGCGATGCCGACGCCGACCAGGCCCGCGACCAGGATCAGCCCGAGCGTGACCAGGTACAGCGACGGGATCCGGTCGGTGAACAGGTACAGGAACGGCCGGTTGTCGGTCGCGGGCGGCGGCGTGATCTCACTCGGCCCGTTCCACGCGGTCCCGCAGGTCTGGTCCTGCTCGGTCAGGCCGACCGTGACGACGGCCTGCTGCAGACCGTCACCGATCTTGTCCACACACGGCTTGTGCCCGAACGCCGCCTGGGCGGTCGAGGCGAGCCGGTCGATCAGCCAGCCCTCGCGGTAGTAGTTGTACATCGCGAACGCGCCGCCCGGGTTGAGGTGTTCGCGCGCCGACTCGAACGCCTGCTTGGTGAACAGGTAGCTCTCCAGCCGCAGCGAGCTCGCACCGTTGACCAGGGTCAGCGAGTCCGGCAGCGCCAGCAGGATCATGTCGTACTTCTTGTTCGTCCGGGACAGGTACGCCCGGCCGTCGTCGATGTGCGAGGTCACCCGCGGGTCCTGGTACGGACGGTCCGGGTTCAGCGCCTTGCCGAGATCGCGGATCCGCGGGTCGATCTCGACCGCGTCCACGTGCGTGGCGCCCTTCTTCAGCGCGATCGCCACGTCCGACCCCGAACCGGCCCCGATGATCAGCACGTTCTTCGGCGTCTTGCCGGTGACCGCCCGCTCGTACGGCAGGCCGTACTGCGGCTCCCACTGCAGCCGGGAGTCCGCGGGGATCGCCTGCTGGTGCGGTACGCCGTTCACGGTGATCGTGAGCAGCGGGACGTTCTTCCAGGTGTACTGCTTGGTCTTCACCTTGTAGTACGGCGACCAGCTGAGGTCCGGCCGCGTCGACTCGTGGAACAGCACACCGAGCATCACGAGCAGCGGCGCCAGCACGAGCGCGGCGCTCACCGCGGTGGCGACGAGCCGGGTACCGGAAGCGGTCCGCGGGATCAGCAGCGCCGCGAACACGATCGTGACGATCAGGCCCCACCAGATCGGTGGCGCGCCGAGGAACGACAGCGCGGTGAACGAGACGATCCCGACCAGACTGCCCACCAGGTCGAAGCGGTACGCCGTCAGCCGCGGCAGCTCCGCGAAGCAACGGCCGACCAGCTCCGCCGGACCGGCCAGCACCACCGCGGCCGCGACGAAGATGATCGGCAGGATCACCCAGACCGGCGGGCCGGTGGTGTTCAGGCTGGTGAAGTAGATGACGCTCGACGAACTGCCCCGGTCGACCGTGACGGGTTTCCAGGCGATCACCAGGACCAGCAGGCCGAGCATGATCGGCGAGTAGAACGGCAGCCGCTTCGCCCGGCTGGAACGCAGTACCCCGATCCCGATGCCGAGGAACGAGCCGAGCAGCACGAAGTTCGAGAAGTAGCTCAGGTGGACGACGTTCGAGCCGGTCCAGCGGATCAGCGCGAGCTCGGTGAACAGCATCAGCGCACTGGACGCGACCAGTCGCGTCCGTACTCCGAACGGGCTCGGCCAACTGGGCGTGGAGACATGGTCGGTTGCGGAGTCGACAGCCATGCGGGGCGACGTTACCGGATTTCGAAGTGGCGTGCGTCACCCCGCGGCTGTCTTAACACAGCGTCAGCGGCGGCGGGCCGGCTTCGGCAGCTCGCAGCCCGACTTGTTCAGGTCGATGGTCCGGTTGGCGGTCAGGCAGGTGTACAGCCACCAGGTCTGCTCGCCGTACGCCGCGCCCTTCTCGACCGTGACGTTGCCTCCTCCGTCCACCTCGCACGGGTTGTTCACGGTGCAGCGCTCGCCGTCCTCGTTGCCGGTGTTGTTGATGCCGATCATCTCGCCGGTGGTGGTGCTGACCACGGGCGATCCCGACGTACCGCCGATCGTCTCGCAGCCGGGCTGGTGGTACTTGATCGAGTTCTGCCAGGTCCAGTCGCCCTCGCGGAGCTGCGGGATGGTGGCCTGCACCGAACACGTGTAGATCCGCTTCCAGTACCCGGACACGACCGCCATGCCGGCACCGTCGGCCGGGGCCTGCTTGGCCAGCGTCAGCGGGGTGACGTTCAGCCGGCTCTTGATCGAGGCGTACGTCTCGTTCACCTCGTACACGATGAGGTCGGTCTTGGTCATGGTGCCGAACAGGATCTTGTCGGCGCGGACCGTACCGGCCCGGCTGGAGTCCGGGTTCAGCAACGTGATCGACCGGGTCGACGCCTTGTTCACCAGCACCTGGCCGGGCTGCAGGAACCCGCCTTCGTAGCAGTGCCCGTTGGTGAGTACGAGGGCCTTGTCGGTGTCGACGGATTCGGCGTACCGGACGAGGGAGGCGGAGCAGTTGCTGAGCGCGGCGATCCCGGTGAAGTCGGCACCAGGGGCTGCTTGGGCGGCGCTGGTACCGAGCAGGGTTGTGGTCGCGACCGCTGCGGCGGCCAGAAGCGTACGGAAGAGTTTCATGGGGGCGGTTTCCTCACTGGTTGTACGTAGAGGACTTCGTAACGCATTCGTCCGCCGCCGACCATCACAACTGTGTGAAGCAGGGTGAGTGCAGGGGTTTTCCTGCGCTCCGTGTCCGGACTGCTACCCTTCGTCTCCGGATCCGCCCGGGTGCGAACCATTGGTACCACCGGCACGTCGTACCAAGTGATGCCAAGCAACCAGGTACGGTCGGGAGCAGACCGCCCGGAGGGACTGCCTGGGAATTTTCAGGGGAAGGACGTCATGCCGCAGGAGAAGCCAGACCTGCGCAGCCTCCGCGAGCCGGTCCGGTTCAAGCGGGCGCTGACACTGCTGTTGATGACGCTGATTCTGCCGGGATCGGCCCAGATCGTCGCGGGTTCCAAGAAGGCCGGCCGCTGGGCCTGGCGGGTGGTCGCCGGGCTGATCGCGATCATCGTGTTCCTGGTGATCCTGGGGCTGATCTGGCGCTCCGGGACGATCAACATCCTGGCCCGGCCGGGCACGCTCCGGCTGGTGCAGATCCTGCTCATCGTGCTCGCGGTGGGCTGGGCCGCGCTGTTCATCGACGCGTACCGGATCGCCCAGCCGCTGACCCTGGAGCGCAACCACCGACTGATGACCAGCATCCTCGACGGGGCGCTGATCTTCGTCGTGGTCGGGGCCCTGGTCTACGCGAGTGCGATCGTGAACACCCAGCGCGACTTCGTGGCCAGCGTGTTCGGCAGCGGGACGAGTTCGAAGGCCGACAAGGGCCGCTACAACGTGCTGCTGCTCGGCGGCGACTCGGGCGCGGACCGGATCGGCACCCGGCCGGACAGTATGACGATCGCCAGCGTCGACGCGAACACCGGCCGGACCGTGCTGATCGGAGTCCCGCGGAACCTGAGCAAGGTACCGTTCCCGGAGGGCACCGCGATGGCCAAGCAGTTCCCGCAGGGCTTCCAGTGGAAGAACTGCACCCCGAACTGCTGGCTGAACGGCGTGTTCACCTGGGCGACCGACCACAAGAACCTGTTCCCGGGCGACCCGCATCCCGGAGTGACCGCGACCAGGCAGGCCATCCAGGCGATCACCGGACTGAAGATCAACTACTACGCCCTGATCGACCTGACCGGCTTCCGCGACCTGATCAACGCGGTCGGCGGGATCACCCTGGACATCAGCGTGCGGGTTCCGATCGGCGGCGAGAGCTCACCGATCAAGGGGTACATCGAGCCGGGCAAGAACGTGCACCTCGACGGGTACCACGCACTCTGGTTCGCCCGCTCCCGCGCCGACTCGTCGGACTACGCGCGGATGGCGCGGCAGAAGTGCGTGATCGCGGCGATGCTCAACCAACTGTCGCCGCAGGTCGTACTGACGAAGTTCCAGGGCATCGCGTCGGCCAGCAAGGAAGTCGTCCAGACCGACGTCCCGGCCGGTGAGCTCGGGACCTTCACGGACCTCGCACTGGACGCGAAGAAGCTACCGGTGTCAAGCTTCTCCGCGGTTCCGCCGCTGATCAAGGGCAGCGACCCGGACTTCGCGCTGATCCGGACCAAGGTCGCGGAGACGATCGCGAAGTCCGAATCGCTGGACAACGACGGCGCGGGAGGAGACGGTAAGACCTCGACCACTCCGCGTAGTACCGCGGGGAGGTCCAGCAGCACCCCGAGCACCAGCCACACCAAGCAGCCGACCAAGAAGCCGACCGGTTCCTCGAGTACCACCCCACCCGCCAACGGCGTCGACGACGTCGCATCGATCTGTAAGGCCTGACCTGATATGCCGCTGTCCCACTGGCCACCCGTGTCCGTCGTGATGCCCGTGCTGAACGAGGAACGTCACCTCGAGGAGGCGGTCGGCCGCGTCCTCGAACAGGACTATCCGGGTGAGCTCGAAGTCGTACTCGCGATCGGCCCGAGCAAGGACCGGACCGAGGAGATCGCGGACAAGCTGGCCGAGAAGGACCACCGGATCAGCATCGTGCCGAACCCGACCGGCAAGACGCCGGCCGCGCTGAACGTCGGGATCGCGCACGCCAAGCACGACATCCTGGTCCGGGTGGACGGGCACGGCGCGCTCACCGACGGGTACATCACCCGCGCGGTCGAGGTGCTGGACGAGAGCGGCGCGGACAACGTCGGCGGCGTGATGGCCGCCGAGGGCCGGAC
>NZ_DASRVN010000314.1:0-4703 GCF_035655035.1 Kribbella sp.
GCCGCCGTCTTGAAGAACGTGCCGGCGAACTCGTGGTACGGCGCGGCCACCTCCAGCCAGGCCCGCAGTACGCCGGTCATCCGCGGCACGAACGCCTGCTCGGCGGCGAGGACCGGCTCGACCGCGACGCGGTGCTGGTCCTGGAGCAGGTCGTAGTACGCCTGCATCAGGTGGTCCTTGGAACCGTAGTAGTAGTACGCGTTCCCGACCGAAACGCCCGCCTCGTTGGCGATCGCGCGCATCGTCGTCTTGCCGTACCCCTGCTCCCGGAACAACCGCAGCGCCGTCGTCAGGATCAGCTCACGCGTCTGCTCGCCCTTCGCGGTCGCACCGTCCGTCACACCCGTCAGCGTAATCACCTCCACTCAACCGCCGCAGCCCAGCCGCGGCCTGCACCATCGCCCGCGCCACCGGCCGCAGCGCCGGACTCGCCAGCCGTACGGCGGTGTGCCTGTGCTCCCCCGTGGCCCACAGGCAGACGATCCACGCCCGGTCTCCGACGTACACCGACCCGTCGTCCGCAACCACCGTGATGTCGCGCAACGTCGCAGCGTGGTCGAGCGCGGGGTAGCGCGCCCGCGCGTGCGCCGACCCCGCCGCGACGAACACCAGCCGCACCACCCCGCCGTACCCGTCCGGCGCCGGCCGCTGTCCGGCCAGCCATTTCGTGAACCGGCGGCACAGCGGGCACTCGGCGTCGTACAGCACTGTCAGTTCACGCATGCTCGATCGGCCACATCGGCGGCTGGCCACCGGCGAACGCGGGGCCTTGGACCATGTCGTTCGGCGGCACCGGCGGGCGGGTCAGCGTGTCGAGCTTGCTGCGATTGCGGATCTTGTTGAAGATCCACACGTTCGTCAGGTGCACCACGCCGAGCACCAGCATCACGATCCCGAGCTTCACGCTGAGCTGCTCGAAGATCCCGCTCGCGCTCTCGACCGGCGTCCCGCTGCGCAGGAACAGCGTCACGAACCCGAGGTTGAGCAGGTAGAACCCGACGACGAGCAGCCGGTTCACCGCCTCCGCGATGTCCTCGTTCCCGTGGAAGACGTCGACCAGGAACACGCGCCCGTACCGGCTCAGCGTCCGGGCCACCCAGATCGTCAACGGCACCGCGATCAGCAGGTAGAGCAGGTACGTCATGACCGTCATGTCCATCATCCACCTCACTCTTGAACACGTTCAAATCTCTGGCGGTCCTGACCGTACGCCGCTCTTTTGAACATGTTCAAGTCGAGGTGAACGTGATCTGGGGCACGATGGGGGTATGACGACCTGGGTCTTCGAAGGAACCGTCCTCCCCACCGGGGACACCGCCCGCCTGACGTTCGGCCAGGACCCCACCGGCGACCAACTGCCCGGCCGGTACGCCGTACCCGGCCTGGTCGACTCGCACTGCCACCTGACCATGGCGTACACCGACACCGGCCCCGCGATGCTCGGCGCGGACTTCGCCGCGGACATGCTCGGTACGCTCGCCCGCTCCGGCGTCAGCGCCCTGCGCGACGTCGGCGGCAACCGCGAGGTGACCCTCGAGCTCGCCCGGACCAACGACGACGACCGCCCGTACGTGCTGGCCGCCGGCCGGTTCCTCGCGCCCGCGAACCGCTACTTCCCGCAGATGTACGAGCCGGTCGCCCCGGAGGACCTGCTGGCCGCGGTGGAGACCGAGATCGCCGACGGCGCGACCTGGCTCAAGCTGGTCGGCGACTTCCCCGAGGTCGGCCCGAACGGCCCGATCCGCGGCAGCAAGGTCGGACCGACGTACGACCTGGATGTCATCGAGGCGATGGTCGAGCTCGCGCACGCCCGCGGCGCCCGGGTCGCGGCGCACGTCACCAGCGACCGGGTCACCGACCTGATCGGGCTGGGCATCGACTCGGTCGAACACGGTACGGCGCTCACCGAGCAGGACCTGGAGACGCTCGGCGCCCGCGGCGGCGCGTGGACGCCGACACTCGGCGCCTCGCTCTACAAGAGCCCGGACGAGACTCCGGAACAGACCGCGCGACGGGACGCCCGCTCCGAGTACCTGGCCTCGATCCTGCCGCTCGCCGACCGGTACGGCGTCCGCGTACTCACCGGCTCCGACGTCGACGGCACGGTCCCGTTGGAGATCGCCCTGCTCGTCGAGCACGGGTTGTCCGTCGAGCAGGCGATCACCGCGGCGTCGACCGGGGCGCAGGAGTTCCTCGGGCTGAGCGGCGCCGGCAATCTCGTCACGTACGACGCGGACCCGCGCGAGCACCCCGACGTACTGGCACGACCGGCCGGGGTCGTGCTCAACGGCCGGCGGATCGCGTGAAGGAGAAGGACCTCGACCGCTGGGTGCAGCGGTACCGGAAGGCGTGGGAGAGCAACGACCCGAAGGACATCGCCGCGCTCTGGACCGCGGACGCCACCTGGTACCGGCGGCCGGACGAGGCGCCGGTGGTCGGCCAGGAGGCGATCGTCGACGCCTGGCTGGACGTCGCGGACGCGCCGGGCGAGACGACGTTCGAGTACGAGGTGCTGGGGTTCGGCGACGGCGTGGCGTTCGTCCGCGGCTGGACGACGTACCTGACGAATCCGCCCGGCGAGTTCAGCAACCTGTGGGTGATCCGGATGGAGAAGGACCGCGCGCACGAGTTCGTCGAGTGGTGGATGGAGAAGCCGCGGTGAGCTACTCTCGCTGGTAGGCGCTCAGGGTGCCACCGGTCCGCGGGAAGGGCTCAGCCCACCTGGGATGTTTTGTGTTCGAGTACGGATTCACCTCCTTTCTCGCCTGACGATGCGGACAGCAGGCTCGTAGAGAGGAGGTCGGCGATGCCGACCCGAAACCTTCCGGACGACCCGAATCTCGATCACCTGCGCGGTCAGGCGAAGGCCCTGCTCAAGGGCGTGCGCGCGGGCGAACCCACCGCCGTCGAGCTGGCCGGCGAGTTCCATCCCGTGCGGACGCTGGCGGACGCGCAGCTCGTGACAGCCCGCAGCTACGGCTTCCCCAGCTGGCCGCGGATCGTGCGGCACCTGGAACTGGTCGATCAGTACAGCCGGTCGCCGCACCGGCAGTCCGTCGGCGGTCCGCTGGACACGCCGGAGCAGCGCGCCGACGAGTTCCTCCGGCTCGCGACCCTGCACTACGGCGAGGACGATCCGGCCCGGCAACAGGCCGCGCGCGACCTCCTGGAACGCTTCCCGGACATTGCCCGGAGCAACATCTACACACAGGTCGTCTGCGGCGACCCGGACATCGACTTCACTCAGGCGAGCGTCGAAGGTGGGCCGTATCGCTGGGAGCCGCTGCTCTACCTGACCTACAGCCGTCTCGACGCTCCGCATCAGGTCGAGATCGCCCGCAGGCTTCTCGAGAACGGCGCCGACCCGAACGCCGGGTACCTGTGGCAGGGCATGCCGTCGCCGTTCACCGCGCTCACCGGGGTGTTCGGCCGCGGCGAGGGCGACCAGCCGGCGCACCGCGATCGCGTCGAGCTGGCACGGCTGCTCCTCGACGCGGGCGCCGACCCCAACGACAGCCAGACCCTGTACAACTGCGGTCCCGGGTGTCCCCCGCCGTACGACGACGTACACCTGGAGCTGTTGCTCGAGTACGGGCTCGGCCGGGGTGACGGCGGCCCGTGGCACGAGCGGATGACGACCGCGCATCCGACGCCGCAACAGCTGCTCGAGGACGAGCTGGCGTTCGCGTCACTGGCCGGGCTGGTGCACCGGGTCGAGCTGGTGCTTGCCCAAGGCACCGACCCCGACGGCACCGGTACGCAGCACCCGGGGTTCAGCGGCGAACGCCCGTACGAACTCGCCGCCGTCCAGGGGCACACCGAGATCGCCGAGCTGCTCCGCGCGCGGGGTGCGGCGCCGTTGGACGAGATCCACGAGCTGTACGCCGCGGCGATGCGCGGTGAGCTGCCGGACGTCGATCCCGTGCTCGCGGCCCGCGCGGTCGCCCGCAATCGGCACCTCCCGGTGCGAGCGGCCGAGGTCGGGCGGGCCGTGGCGATGGAGCCGCTGCAGCGGCTCGGGTACGACCTGAACGGGATCTCGCGGGGCGTCGCGCCGATCCACCGCGCCGCACTCAACGGTCATTTGCAGACGGTACGGCGGCTGGTCGAGCTCGGCGCCGACCCGGAGCTGCGAGACCAGCTGTACCAGGGGAACGCGCTGAGCTGGGCCGAACACAATCACCAGGACGCGGTGGCCGACTACCTCAGGGGCTTACCGCAAGGAACAGGAACGCGCTGAACACCATGAGGTGAACGGCGCCCTGCAGCAGCGTGGCGCGACCGGTCGACAGCGTGATGATGCCGGTCACCACGGTCAGCGCGAACAGCACCATCTCCTTGCCGCCGAGCCCGAGGACGAGCGGACCGCTCAGCCAGATCGAGGCGACCGCGATCGCGGGGATGGTCAGGCCGATACTGGCCAGCGCTGAGCCGAGCGCGAGGTTGACGCTGGTCTGGAGACGGTTGCGCAGTGCGGCCCGCACCGCCGCGATCGTCTCCGGCAGCAACACCAGCATCGCGATCACGACACCGACCACCGACAGCGGCAGGCCGGCCGACTGGACGGCGTGTTCGAGGTTCGGCGAGACGGTCTTGGCGAGTCCGACCACCGACACCAGGCAGACGAACAGCAGCCCGAGGCTGAGCAGCGCGGTCGCTCCGCTGGGCGCGTCGGCGTGCTGGTCCTCGTCCTCGTCGGCGCC
>NZ_DASRVN010000315.1:0-15289 GCF_035655035.1 Kribbella sp.
CCCGCGTGGTGACCACTCGACGAACCCGCATGCCACGAAGCCTAATGAAGCTACCGCCTCATGAACGGCGGGACGTCGACCTCGTCATCCGGGTCGTCGGTGACCGGAACGGCCCGGCTGGGCAGCGAGCCGGAGCCGTTGTGACCCATCGGCGGCCGGGAAACCTGGTGGCTGGAGGGCACCTGCGGCGCGGTCGGCGGCGGGTACTGGCGCTCCTGCGATGGCACCGGCTGGCTCGGCGCGGCCTGGTAGCTGGGGTTCTGCGCGGGCATCGTCCTCGGCTCGGGCCGGGGCTCGGGCTGGCGCGGTTGCGGTTCCGGCTCGCGCAGCTGACCCGATTCGGCGCTGGCCATCGTGGTCGAGCGCGGGTTCGGGCTGGTCACGGCGCGCGGGTCGAGCTTTTTGTGGGTGGGCATGCCCGAGTCGAACCCGGCCGCGATCACGGTGACCCGTACCTCGTCGCCGAGCGAGTCGTCGATGACCGTACCGAAGATGATGTTGGCGTCCGGGTGCGCGGACTCCTGGACCAGCGAGGCTGCCTCGTTGATCTCGAACAGGCCCAGGTCGGAGCCGCCCGCGATCGACAGCAGCACCCCGTGCGCACCCTCGATACTTGCCTCCAGCAACGGAGACGAGATGGCCGCCTCGGCGGCCGCGACCGCCCGGTCCTCGCCGCGCGACGAGCCGATGCCCATCAGCGCGGAGCCGGCGTTCGACATCACGGCCTTGACGTCGGCGAAGTCCACGTTGATCAGACCCGGGGTGGTGATCAGGTCGGTGATACCGGAGACACCCTGCAGCAGCACCTGATCGGCCTGCTTGAACGCGTCCAGCACCGAGACGGCCCGGTCGGAGATCGTCAGCAGCCGGTCGTTCGGGATCACGATCAGCGTGTCGACCTCCTCGCGGAGGGTCGCGATACCGTCCTCGGCCTGAGTGGCGCGACGCTTGCCCTCGAACGAGAACGGCCGGGTCACCACACCGATCGTCAGCGCGCCCAGCGACCGGGCGATCCGCGCCACCACGGGCGCGCCGCCGGTGCCGGTACCGCCGCCCTCGCCGGCCGTGACGAAGACCATGTCGGCGCCCTTCAGCGCCTCCTCGATCTCCTCGGCGTGGTCCTCCGCGGCCTTCTGCCCGATCGCCGGGTTCGCCCCGGCGCCGAGGCCGCGGGTCTCCTCCCGGCCGATGTCGAGCTTGACGTCCGCGTCGCTCATCAGCAACGCCTGGGCGTCGGTGTTGATGGCGATGAACTCAACGCCCTTCAGACCGTGCTCGATCATCCGGTTGACGGCGTTCACGCCGCCTCCGCCGATGCCGACGACCTTGATGAGTGCCAGGTAGTTCTGCGGTGCCGCCACGTCCGCGCCTCTCGCCTCGTTCGTTTCCCGTTGTCCAGCGAAAAGACTGAACCTCAAGTGGATGCTTAGACTTATGTCAACTTTAGATTACGCGGAACGCTACGGGACGCTTCCCGTGAAAGTCCACGCGCCTCGCCGCGATGTGACCCGTCACCGTTTTTCCCCTTTGGTGACAGGGAGATCGGGCGCCGAGACGTCGTACACCTTCGCGTCCCGCTTCATCAGTACGCTGAGTACCCCGGCCTTGCGCGCACTGTCATCGGAACTGCCCCAGACGACCTTCACCCCGGAGTTCAGGTTCAGGGTGATCGAGTCCGGTGACGTCGCTGTGATCGATCCCACCTGCTTGCGCAGGGTGTCCGGGAGCGCCGCCGAAACCGTCACCACCGAATGGATCGTGACGTCGCGCCGGACCCCGATGACCTTCGCCTCCGGCAGCCCGGCCGGCCGGTCCGGCACCGTCCGGTACGACGTACCGGTGGCGTCCACCAGCTCGAACCGCGAACCGTCGGTGACCACCACGACCGCGACCCGTTCGGTGACCACGATCACGATCTTCCGCGGCCACGCCCGGGTCACCTGGGCGTCCGCGACCGCCGGGATCGTCCGCACCCGGTCCGCGATCGCCCGCAGGTCCACCTTCGCCAGCGGGGTGCCGATCGGCGCCGCCGCGGTTTGCTCGATCGTTGCCACCGGCACCGTGTCGGCGCCGCTGATCCGGACCCCGGAGACCGCGAACGCCGAGGAGAAGTAGAACAGCCAGACGACCAGACCGGCCAGCACGACCAGTCCCCCGCCGACGGCCCAGGGCAGCCAGCTGCGCCATCGCACCAGCCGTTGCCGGCGGGCGAATCGCTGCTGTGCCCGAGCCAGATCGACGCTCTGGCTCATTCGACGAACCCCACGCTTTTACTTCACCACAGGCTCGACGGCCTTCGGCGCAGGCTCGCGGGTGGCGGCGCGTTCGGCCAGCAGACCAACGACTTCCGGGCCGATCAGCGTCACGTCGCCGGCCCCGAGCGTGACCACCAGGTCGCCCGGCTCGGCCAGGTCCGCGACCAGCTGCGGCACCGCGGACCAGGACGGCTCGAACCGGACCTGGTCAGGCTTCAGCGGCACGTGGTTGGCGATCAGGGCCCCGGTGACACCGGGCTCCGGGTCCTCGCGGGCCGCGAACACGTCCATCACCACGACCTCGTCGGCCAGTGCCAGCGCCTCGGAGAACTCGGTGGCGAAGATCCGCGTCCGGCTGAACAGGTGCGGCTGGAAGCAGGCGATCACGCGCCCGTCGGCCGCCACCTGCCGGGCCGCGGTCAGGTCGACGGCCAGCTCGGTCGGGTGGTGCGCGTACGAGTCGAACACCCGCACGCCGTCCTCGAGTCCCTTGAACTCGAACCGGCGGCCGGTGCCGGTGAAGGCGGCCAGCCCTTCGGCCAGGTCGGCCGCGGAGAACCCGAGCCCGAGGCCCGCGCTGAGGGCGGCGGACGCGTTCAGCGCGTTGTGCTTGCCGGCCTGCTGCAGGCTCACCACCGGCAGCTTGCGGCCGCGGTACACCGGCACGAACGACTGCGTCGCCCCGGTCGCGGTGAGCTCGGTCACCCGCAGGTCCGCGTCGCCGGACTCGCCGTACGTCCGGACGTCGATCCCGAGGTCCCGCGCGTACGCCGCCAGCCGCCGCGCGCCGGCGTCGTCCTGGCAGATCACCATGAAGCCGCCGGGCAGCACCCGGGCGCAGAACTCCTCGAAAGCCCTGCGGTAGCTGGCCTCGTCGCCGTAGTTGTCCAGGTGGTCCGGCTCCACCGACGTGACGATCGACACCTCGGGCGAGTACGTCAGGAACGACTTGTCCGACTCGTCCGCCTCGGCGACGAACAGGTCACCGTTGCCGTCGTGCGCGTTCGACCCGGATTCGTTGAGGTTGCCACCGATCGCGTACGACGGGTCGGCGCCGCAGTGCTGCAGCGCGACCGTGAGCATCGACGTCGTGGTGGTCTTGCCGTGCGTACCGGCGACCGCGATCGTCCGGCGGCCGACCATCACCGAGGCCAGCGCGGCGGCCCGCGGCAGGATCGGGATCCCGGCGGCGCGGGCGGCGACCACCTCGGGGTTGGTCTCGCGGATCGCGGTGGACACCACGACGGTGTCCACGGCGGCGATGTGCTCGGCCGCGTGCCCGACCCAGCAGGTCGCGCCGAGCGCCCGGAGCGCGGCCAGCACCTTGCCGTCCTTGGCGTCCGAGCCGGACACCTCGATCCCGCGGGACGCCATGATCCGGGCGATCCCGGACATGCCGGCGCCGCCGATGCCTACGAAGTGCACGCGGCCCAGCTTCTCGGCCGGCAGCAGCGTGTCAGGAGCGGTGACGATCACGACCCAGACCTCACCACATCGAGGATGATCCGCGCCAATCGCTCGTCGGCGTCGGTCCGGATCACACCGGTCGCAGCTGTGGACATGGCTGTCAGACGCGCGCGGTCGAGCAGAAGTTGCGGCACGTTCGCCCGCACCCAGTCGACGGTGAGGTCGGCGTTGTCGATCAGTACGCCGCCGCCGACGTCGACGACCGGCTTCGCGTTCAGCCGCTGCTCACCGTTACCGATCGGCAGCGGGACGTAGATCGCCGGCAGGCCGACGCCGGACACCTCGGTGACCGTGTTCGCACCCGAGCGGCAGACCACCAGGTCCGCGGCGGCGTACGCCAGGTCCATCCGGTCGACGTAGTTCAGGACGACGTACGGCAGCGGGCCGGTCCGCGGGACCTCGAGGGTGTTCTTCGGGCCGATCGCGTGCAGGACCTGGATGCCTGCGGCCTGCAGGTCCGCGGCCGCGCCCGACACCGACTCGTTGATCCGCTGCGCGCCCTGTGAGCCGCCGGTCACGAACAGCGTCGGCGCGTCCGGGTGCAGCCCGAAGAACCGCCGGGCCTCGGCGCGCAGCGCGGCCCGGTCCAGGGTCGAGATCGCCCGCCGGATCGGCAGCCCGACGTACTCCGCGTGCGGCAGGTCGGAGCCCGGGAACGAGGTCTTCACGTGCTCGGTGCAGTACTTGGCGGCGAACTTGTTCGCGATCCCCGGCACGGCGTTGCCCTCGTGCACGACGATCGGCGTCTTCCGCCGCCAGGCGGCGACGTACGCCGGGGTGGACACGTAGCCGCCGAAGCCGACCAGGACGTCGGCCTTCGCCTCGTCGAGCGCCTTCCGGGCGGCGCTCACCGAGGCGAGCATCTTCCCCGGTACGGCGAACAGCGCGGGGGTCGGCTTGCGCGGCAGCGGCACCGGCGGGATCAGCTCCAGCCGGTACCCGGCCTCCGGCACCACCCGGGTCTCCAGGCCGCGCTCGGTGCCGAGGGCGAGGATCTCGACGGTCGGGTCGATCCGGCGCAGAGCGTCCGCCGTGGCGATCAGGGGTGAGGTGTGGCCGGCGCTACCGCCACCGGCCAGAACGATGCTGGGCACAGCTTTCAACGCTCCCGCGGTGTCATTTGTACGTTCGCCGCGAAGGCAGCCAGCCGAAACGAGGTCGCCGGGTCTCTTTCAGGGCGGCCTGCGCGCCGGGCTCGGCCTTCGCGAAGGACAGCAGCATGCCGATCGCGATCAGCGTCGGCAGCAGTGCGGAACCACCGTACGACAAAAGCGGGAGCGGGATACCCACGATGGGTAGCAGTCCGATCACGGCGCCCAGGTTGACCAGCGTCTGGGACATCAGCCAGACGGTGATCCCGGCCGCCGCGTAGCGGACGAACGGCTGCGTGTTCCGGGTCGCGATCCGGACACCGGCATAGGCCAGCGTGAGGAACAGCGCGAGCACGGTGAGCGACCCGACCAGGCCGAGTTCCTCACCGATCACCGAGAAGATGAAGTCGGTGTGCGCCTCCGGCAGGTTGCTCCACTTCTGCCGGCTGTTGCCGATCCCGACACCCCACCAGCCGCCGGTGGAGAGCGCGTAGAACGAGTGGTACGCCTGCCAGCCGACACCGGTCGGGTCACCGAACGGGTTCAGGAACGACGTGACGCGCTGCATCCGGTACTTCTCCGCGAACACGAAGTACGTCGCCACGCCACCGACCACAGCGATGGTCGTGGTGAACAGCCGCGCCGGTGCGCCGACGACCCAGATCATGCCGATCATCACGGCCATCAGGACCAGCGCGGTGCCGAGGTCGTGCTGCCCGATCACGATCGCGATCACCAGACCGCAGACCGGCACCATCGGCACCAGCAGATGCTTCCACTGGGTGAGCAGCTTCTCCTTGCGGGCGTACAGGTCCGCGCACCACATCACCATCGCGAGCTTGGCGAACTCGCTCGGCTGGATCTGCAGCGGGCCGCCGAGGCTCAGCCAGTTCGTGTTGCCGTTCACGCCGACGCCGAGGCCCGGGATGTAGGTCAGCACCAGCAGGAACGTCGACCCGAGCAGCGCCGGGTACGCGAGCATCCGGAAGTGCCGGGCCGTCATCCGGGAGGCGACGTACGCCATCGGAAGGCCGGCGGCCGCCCAGATGAGCTGGCGACTGAAGATCGTGTAGCTGCTGCCGTACACGCGCAGCGACAGCACGCTGGACGCCGACAGCACCATCATCAGCCCGAGCACCAGCAGCAGGCCGGTCGCGCCGAGCACGATGTGGTACGACGTCAGCGGCCGGTCCAGCACGTCCCGGATCGCCGCGATCCAGGCACGCTCGCCGGTTTCCTTCTTCTGGTCCGGCCGGTCCGCGATCGAGGTCACCCGATCACCCCAGTCGGCGGACTGCTTCGGCGAAGGCGTCGCCGCGGGCTCCGTAGTTGGCGAACATGTCCCAGGACGCGCAGCCGGGCGCGAGCAGCACGGTGTCACGCACCTGTGCGAGCCTCGCCGCCTCCCCCACCACGATCTCCATGGCACCAGTGTCGGTTGACTCGACGACGATCCTCGGGACATCCGGTGCGTGTCGCTCGAGAGCTTCGGCGATCACTTCCTTGTCCTGGCCCAGCAGGACCACCGCGCGCAAACGTTCGCGGGCCGCGATCACGAGGTCGTCGAAGGTCGCGCCCTTGGCCTGGCCGCCGGCGATCCAGACCACGTGCTCGTAGGCCAGCAGCGAGGCCTGCGCGGCGTGCGGGTTGGTCGCCTTCGAGTCGTCGACATAGTTGACCCCGGCAACCTCCGCGACGTGCGCGATCCGGTGCTTGTCCGGCCGGAACCCGCGCAGCGCGTCCCGGACGGCGGTCGCCGGTACGCCGAACGCTCGCGCCAGTGCGGCCGCGGCCAGCGCGTTCGCGACGTTGTGCGGCGCGGGCGGGTCGATGTCGGCGATCGAGGCCAGCTCGAGCGCGGAGGTCTTGCGCTGCTCGACGAACGCGCGGTCGACGAGCAGGTCGTCGACGAGCCCGAGCATCGAGAGTCCCGGCGTACCGAGGGTGAAACCGATCGCGCGGCAGCCCTCGACCACGTCGGCCTCCTCGACCAGGTGCTCGGTGGCCGGGTCCGCGACGTTGTACACGCATGCGACCTGGCAGTTCTCGAAGATCCGGCCTTTGGCCGCGGCGTACGCCTCGAGCGATCCGTGCCAGTCGACGTGGTCCGGGGCGATGTTCAGTACGGCGGCCGAGTGTGCCGACATCGAGTGCGTGAAGTGCAGCTGGTACGACGACAGCTCGACCGCGATCACGTCGTACGGCTCGGGGTCCATGACGGCTTCCAGCAACGGCAGGCCGACGTTGCCCGCGGCAACGGCCCGGTGGCCGGCCGCCTGCAGCATCGCGGTCAGCATCTGCACGGTCGTGGTCTTGCCGTTGGTACCGGTGATGCACAGCCAGGGCGCGGCGTTCGCCGGGTCCCGGAGCCGCCAGGCGAGCTCGATCTCGCTCCAGATCGGCACCTCGCGCTCGGCCGCCTGGGCGAGCAGCGGCGCGTGCGGCGGTACGCCGGGCGACGTGACGACCACGTCGACGTCCTTCGGCAGCTCCTGCGTACTGCCCGGCCCGAGCGTGATCGTGGCGCCGAGCGTCTCCAGGATCCGCGCCTTCTCGCGGAGCGCCTCGGTGTCCCGGTCGTCCAGTACGACGAGGTGCTCCGCGCCGGCCTGGAGCAGGGAGTCGGCGCAGGCGTAGCCCGCCGTACCGAAGCCGAGCACCACGAACCGGGTGGTCGCCCACCCGTCGTCGGTGCGGGTGGCGAGCGTCATCCGGTCACCCACTCGGCGTAGAAGAGCCCGAGGCCGATCACCACGCACAGGCCCTGGATGATCCAGAACCGGATCACCACGTTCACCTGTTCCCAGCCGAGCATCTCGAAGTGGTGATGCAAAGGTGTCATCCGGAAGATCCGTTTACCGACACCGGTGGCACGTTTGGTGATCTTGAAGTAGCCGACCTGCAGGATCACCGACGCGGTGATGATGACGAACAGGCCGCCGAGCACCAGCACCAGCAGCTCGGTGCGGGTCATCACGGCCATGCCCGCGAGCGCGCCGCCGAGCGACAGCGAACCCGTGTCGCCCATGAAGATCTTGGCCGGCGACGCGTTCCACCACAGGAACCCGAACAGCGCCCCGGTCAGACACGCCGCGACCACCGCGAGATCACGCGGATCCCGTACTTCGTAACACTTGGCGCCGACGCCGCGCTCGGTCGCGCAGCTCTGGTTGAACTGCCAGATGCAGATCAGCGTGTACGCGCCGAACACCATCATCGAGGCGCCGGTGGCCAGGCCGTCCAGGCCGTCCGCGAGGTTCACGCCGTTCGACATGCCGGCGATCAGCAGCAGCACCCAGATGATCACCAGGATGAGCGGCAGCTCCAGCCAGCCGATGTCGCGGATGAACGAGATGAACGGCGACGCCGGCCGCTGCCCGCGGTCGTCCGGGAACTGCAGCGCGAGCACCGCGAAGATCACCGCGACCAGTGTCTGGCCGGCCAGTTTCGCCTTGCTGCGCAGGCCGAGGCTGCGCTGCCGGAAGATCTTGATGAAGTCGTCCAGGAACCCGACCGCGCCCATCCCCGCGAACAGGAACAGCACCAGCAGCGCCGAGGCGCTCGGCGCGCTGCCCGCGCCGGTGGTCAGCATGACGAAGAGCTTCGCGCTGAAGTACCCGACGATCGTGGCCGCGATGAACACGGTGCCGCCCATGGTCGGCGTACCACGCTTGATCATGTGCGACTGCACACCGTCTTCGCGGATCTCCTGGCCGTAGCCACGGTTGGCCAGCCACTTGATCGCCCAACGGGTGCCGATCAGGGTCAGCACCATCGAGACGGCGCCGCCGAACAGGATCGAGATCACTGCTGTGCCTCCACCAGGGCATCTGCGAGGCTGCGAAGTTTGGCCGCCTTCGAGGACTTCACCAGTACGACGTCACCCGCGCGGAGCTCGGAGCGGAGCAGCTCCAGCGCCTCCGGGATGGTGTCGACGTACGTGGACTCGTTGCCCCACGAGCCTTCGAGCGACGCACCGAGATGCATCGGCTTCGCACCGCGGCCGACCACGACCAGCCGGTTCACGTCCAGTCTGACGGCAAGCCGGCCGATCGCGTCGTGCTCGGCGCCCGAGGTGTCGCCGAGCTCGAGCATTTCGCCGAGCACCGCCCAGGTCCGGGCGCCGCGGGAGCGGCCGATCGCGACCAGCGACTTCAGCGCGGCGCGGGTCGAGTCCGGGTTCGCGTTGAACGCGTCGTTGATGACCGTCACGCCGTCGGCCCGCTCGATCAGCTCCATCCGCGCGGCGGACACCCGCTGCGCGGCGCTCAGACCGTCGGCGACCTGCTCCGGCGTCAGCCCGACCGCCAGCGCAACCGCCGCGGCAGCCAGCGCGTTGGAGACGTTGTGCTCACCGATCAGCTGCAACTGGACGGCGCTGCTGAACTCCCCGATGTGCAGCGTGAACGCCGGCCGGCCCTCGCCGTCGACCTTCACGTCGGTGGCCCGGACGTCCGCCTCGGGCGCCTCGCCGAATGTCAGCACCCGCTCCTGGGTCCGGCTCCGCATCGCGGCCACCCGGTGGTCGTCGGCGTTCAGTACCGCCGTACCGCCCGGCTGCACCGACTCGATCAGCTCGCCCTTGGCGATCGCGATGTTGTCCTGGGACCCGAACTCGCCGATGTGCGAGGTGCCGACGTTCAGCACCAGACCGACCGCCGGCGGCGTGATGCCGCTCAGGTAAGTGATGTCGCCGGTGTGCCGGGCACCCATCTCGGCGACCAGGTACTTCGTGTTCGCGGTCGCCTGCAGCGCGGTCAACGGGTGGCCGAGCTCGTTGTTGAACGAACCCTCCGGGCACACCGTCTCGCCGTACGGGCGGATCAGCTGGCCGATCAGGTCCTTCGTACTGGTCTTGCCGGTCGACCCCGTGAGGCCGATCACGGTCAGGTCCGGCAGCCGGCCGATCACCAGCCGGGCCAGGTCGCCGAGCGCACGCTCGGTGTCGTCGACGACGATGCACGGGCTACCGTCGACCGGCCTGGTGGTGAGCGAAACGGTGACGCCGGCCGCGGTCGCCGTACCGACGAAGTCGTGACCGTCGACGCGCTCGCCGGGCAGCGCGACGAACAGCCCGCCCGGGCGGGCGTCCCGCGAGTCGATCGTGACCGCGCCGTCCACCAGCGCCGCGGGGTCGCCCCCGACCAGCGCACCGTGGACGACATCGGCGATCTCGCCGCAACTGACAGGGATCACCGATCTGCCTCCAACAGCTCACGCACGGTTTCGCGGTCGTCGAACGGGTGGATCACACCGCCGACCTCCTGGCCTGTCTCATGACCCTTGCCGAGAACGACCACGGTGTCACCCGGGCCGGCCAGCCGGATCGCCGACGCGATTGCCCGCCGGCGGTCCCCGATCTCGTGCAGGTCCACGTCCGGTACGGCCTCGCGGGCGCCGGCCAGCGCCGCGGCCCGGATCGCGGCGGGGTCCTCGCTGCGCGGGTTGTCGTCGGTGACGATCACCACGTCGGCCGCCTTCGCCGCCGCGGCGCCCATCGCGGGCCGCTTCCACGGGTCCCGGTCACCGCCGCAGCCGACGACCGCGAACAACCGGCCCTTGGTCGCACCCCGCGCGGCCCGCAGCGCCAGCGCGACCGCGTCCGGCGTGTGCGCGTAGTCCACGATCACCGCCAGCCCGTCCTCGCGGGTGAACAGCTCCATCCTCCCCGGCACGCTCGCGGTCCGCAGCCCGGCCGCGATCGCCTCGGCCGGTACGTCGAGCTGCCGCAGCATCGCCGTCGCGAGCAGCGCGTTCGCGACGTTGAAGTCGCCCGGCAGCCCGATCTCGACCGTCAACGTCTCCCCCGGTCCCTGGATGTCCAGCACCGTGGTGCCGTGCTCCGAGCGGTGGCGGTGCGTGACGGTCCAGTCCGCCTCGCCGTTCACCGACACGGTGACCAGCGGTACGACGGTCTGCGCGGCGAGGCGGCGCCCGTACTCGTCGTCGATCGTCACCACCGCGACGTCACAGCGCTCCGGGGTGAACAGCGAGGCCTTCGCCTGGAAGTACTCCTCGAACGTCTTGTGGAAGTCCAGGTGGTCCTGCGTCAGGTTCAGGAAGCCCGCGACCGCGAACCGCGCGCCGTCCACCCGGCCCAGCGCCAGCGCATGGCTGGACACCTCCATCGCGCACCACCCGACGGCCCGCTCGCGCATCACCGCGAACAGCGCCTGCAGGTCGGTCGCCTCCGGCGTGGTCCGGACGCTCTTCACCACCTCGTCGGCGACCCGCGTCTGGATGGTCCCGATCAGCGCCGTCGGGCCGAGCTGCCGCAGTACCGAGTCCAGCAGGAAGCTCGTCGTGGTCTTGCCGTTGGTGCCGGTCACCCCGAGCAGCCGCAGCGCGCTGGTCGGCTCACCGTAGATCCGGGACGCGACCGCGCCGAGCACGCTGCGCGGCCGGTCGACGAACAGCACCGGCAGACCGGTGGCCGCGGCGCGGTCGGCGCCGGACGGGTCGGTGAGTACGGCGACGGCGCCCGCCTGCCGGGCGGTCGCGACGTACTCCGCACCGTGCGTGACCGCACCGGGCAAGGCGGCGTACAGGTCGCCGGGAAGGATGGAACGCGAGTCGAGGGACACGCCGGTCACAGCCACCGGCGACGTTGCCGGGAGCTCCGCCCTGAGGTGGGCATGGGCGACGTTCGCGAGGTCGGCGAGGCTCACCGGCACGACGTGCCGGGGCCGGATCGCTGCGACCGCGCCGCCGGCGGCGGTAGGGGTGGACACGGGCCCTGAGGCTACCGCCACGGGCCCTGTGACTCCTACCTGACCCTGCGTCACCAGCAGCTGGTTCATCACCAGGTGAGCGGGATGTTCGGCTGCGCCGCACCGGTCGGCGGTACGACGTACTTCTGCAGCGCGTAGCTCATCACGTCTCGGAACACCGGTCCTCCTTGAAAACCTCCACCGCGGGCACCCACGGGATCGTGCAGTACGACGTACGTGACGAACCGTGGGTTGTCGGCAGGAGCGAATCCGGCGAAAGAAGTCGCCCAGGCGCCGTACTTGCCGGTGCCGGGGACGACCTGCTGCGCGGTGCCGGTCTTGCCGGCCACCAGGTACCCGTCGATCGCGGCCATCGGCGCGGTGCCCTTCTTGGCGGTCACCGACTCCATCATCGTGGTGACCTCCTTGGCGGCCTGCTCGCTCACCACCCGGCGGGACGGCGCGGTCTGGTTCGGGGTCAGCGAACCGTCGGCGTTGATGTAGTTGCGGACCAGCTTCGGCGGCTCGTACACGCCGCCGTTCGCGACCGCGTTCACCGCGGCGGCCTCCTGGACGGCGTTCACCGACAGCCCCTGGCCGAACGCGACGTTCGACCGGGTGATCTCCGGCCACTCGTCGCCCGGGGCCAGCCGGCCGTTCGTCTCGCCGGGGAAGTTCAGCCCGGTCGGCTCGCCGAAGCCGAAGTTGTGCAGGTACTTCACGAACTGCGCGATCGGCATCCGGTGCGAAAGCATGATCGTGCCGACGTTCGACGACTTCGCGATGATCCCGGAGACGGTCAGCTTCATCGGGCCGTGCGACCAGTGGTCCTTGATGGTCCGGCGCTGCACGTCGATGCTGCCCGGCACCGTGAGCTCGGTCTTCAGGTTGATCAGGCCGGCGTCGGCGAGCGCGGCCATCGTGACCACCTTCTGCACGCTGCCCGGCTCGAAGCTGCGCTCCAGGGCGGTGTTGCTCAGGTCCGAGGCGTTCTTGGTCGGCTTGTTCGGATCGAACGACGGGTAGTTCGCGAGCGCGAGCAGCTCGCCGGTCTTCACGTCCAGCACGACGACCGTGCCGGCGCTCGCCCGGTACTGCTGGACCGCCTGCTGGATCCGCTTCTCGGCGAAGAACTGCAGGTCGGTGTCCAGGGTGAGCTGCACGCCGAGGCCCGGCTTCGGCTCCTGGACCGTGTGGTTCGCGTTCGGGATCTGGTTGCCCTTGGCATCGACCTCGTAGACGGCCTTGCCGTCCTGGCCGGAGAGCTTGTCGTTCAGGCCGTACTCGAGACCGGACTGGCCCTTGCCGTCCTTGCCGGTGATACCGACCAGGGTGGACGCGATGCTGCCGTTCGGGTGGCTGCGGATCGGGTCTTCCTCGGTGTACAGGCCGCCCAGCAGCTTGGCCTGCTGCTCCTGCGGCTTGCCCCTGTTCTGCTTGTCGATCGGTACGTTCTCAGCCTTGATCTCGGCCTGGATCGCGCTCCACGTGGTCGGGCTGACCTTGCGCGCGACGTACGCGAACCGGCCCGGGCCGGACATCGACTTGATCAGTCCGGCGACCGTCGTACCGGGCAGCTTCGGCGCCAGGATCGCGGCCAGCTGCTGCGCGACCGGCTTGGTCTGCTGCGGGTCGGCGGTAATCGCGACCGCGTCCTCGGTGACCGCCAGCTCGACGCCGTTGCGGTCCTGGATGGTGCCGCGGTCGGCGTGCAGGATGAACGCGCGGGCGTTCTCCTTGGTCGCCGCCGCCGCGTAGCTGTTCGGGTCCACGCCCTGCAGCAGCACGAGCCGGCCGGCGAACAGTGACAGCACGAACGCCATCACCCCGAACGTCAGCCGCAACCGCAACGCCGGCCGCCCCAGCCGCAACATCCGCGGCGCCTTCTTCACCTTCGGCTTCGCCGGCCGAGCCTGAGGCCGCTTCTGCGGCGGCCGCTTGGCCGAGGCCTTCTTCACCGGCCGCTTCGCGGCACCCTTCTTCGCAGCCGCACCCCGGCCCGCCCCAGCAGTCTTTTTGGCTGCCGCCGGCCGTCCGGCGGCAGCCGCCGCCTTGGCGCGCGGCGCAGCCGCGCTTCCGGCGTCCGCTCGAGCCGCCTTCGCCCGGCCGTCGCCGCTCGACGCGGTGCGGCGCGCGGCGGACCGCTTCTCCTCTTCTGCTTTGCGCAGGAGGCGGTCCCGGGTGGACTCGGGGCGCTGCGGGCTTGTGCGGGCACTGTCCGTAGCGGACGGCCGACGGGGCTGAGCCTTGCGGGGTGGATTGCCCCGGCCTGGTTCGGTACCGCGCTTGCGTGGCGGCTCGTTTCCCCGTCGGTCCGTCATCCGATCATCCCCGTGTGGTCGTTGCGGGCTTCGTCGTCCTGGCCGGTGGCTTGGTGGTGCCGGCCGGCGGCTTGGTGGTGGTCGTGGTGTGCGTGTTCGCGGCCCCGGTCCCCGGCTTGACCGGTATCACCGGTTTGACGGGCGTCACCGGTTTGACCGGTTTCACCGGCGTGACCGGCTTGACCGGCTTGGTCGTGGCCTTGACGGTGGTCTTGGCCGTGGTCTTGGCGGTCGTCTTGGCGGTGGTCTTGGCGGGCGTCTGCTGACCGAACATCGCCGTACCGGCGCCTGCCTTGCCCTCCGCCGGTACGCCGAGCACGCGCCCGTCGGACAGCCGCAGGAACACCGGGTTCGGGTTCGGCACCATGCCCATCCGCAGCGCCCGGTCGGACAGGTTCTGCGGCGACTCCAGCGCCCGTACCTGCTTCTCCAGCTGTTGCTGCTGGTCGCGCAGGTCGCTCGCCTGGCTGTTCAGCTTGGTGATGCCGAACGTGCCGCTCTGCAGCTGCGTGTTCAGCAGCAGCAGACCGACCAGCCCGGCGGCCAGCAGCGACACCACGAAGATCACGAACGGCATCCGCGGCGGCCGGAACGGCGCGCCGTACACCACCCGCAGCCGCGGCTGCTCCTTCTTCGCGCCTGTGTTGCCAGGGGCCGGCGTCACCCGTGCTTTCTGCGGGCTGAAGACGGTACTCATCAGGCCACCAGTCCCTTCTCCCGGATTCGCATCGCCGCCCGCACACGCGCGGAGGCGGCCCGCGGGTTCGCCGCGACCTCCTCCGCGGTCGGCCGTTCGGCGCCCCGGGTCAGTAGCTTCAGATACGGTTCGTGCCCGGCCGGGATCACCGGCAGGTCGTCCGGTACGTCGGACTTCGTGCCCGGCGCGAACGCCTGCTTGGTGATCCGGTCCTCCAGCGAGTGGTAGCTCATCACCACGATCCGCCCGTGCAGCGCGAGCGCGTCGAGGGCGGCCGGCAGCGCGCGACGCAGAACGTCGAGCTCGCCGTTCACCTCGATCCGCAGCGCCTGGAAGGTCCGCTTCGCCGGGTGTCCCCCGGTCCGCTTGCCGGCCTGCGGGATCGCGTCCCGGACCAGCTCGGACAGCCGCGCGCTGTTCGTGAACGGCTCGGCCGCCCGCTCCCGGACGATCCGGTCCGCGATCCGGCGGGCGAACTTCTCCTCGCCGTACTGGAACAGGATCCGGGCCAGGTCGGCCGCGCTGTACGTGTTCACGATCTCGGCCGCGGTGGTCCCGCGGGTCGGGTCCATCCGCATGTCCAGCGGCGCGTCCTGCGCGTACGCGAACCCGCGGCCGGCCTCGTCCAGCTGCATCGACGAGACGCCCAGGTCGAACAGGATGCCGTCGATCGCCGGTACGCCGAGATCCGCGAGTGCCCGCGGCAACTCGTCGTACACCGCGTGCACGAGAGTGATGCGTTCCCGGT
>NZ_DASRVN010000316.1:0-10382 GCF_035655035.1 Kribbella sp.
CAGATCCAGGTTGAACAGCGCGAGGTCCTGGGCGAACCGCATCTTGTGTGCCGCGTTCACGGCGACCGCGGTGTTGATCATGTTCGTCGGGCCGGAGCGCTGGATGCTGGTGAAGACGTGCAGCGCGAGCCCGTTCTCGGCGTGCATCCAGGCGCCGAGGTTGCGCTCGACGAACTTCAGCCAGGCCGGGTTCCAGGCGTCGTACGCCCTGGCCCGCTTGGCGTTCTGCAGGCCGAGGTCGACCTGGCGGACGACCGCGGAGTTGTTCCGGTAGATCGTCTGGTTCCACTCCTCGTTCGGGTCGAGGAACGCGTGCCAGTTGGACGACTTCGCCGCCGTCCACTCCTTCGGGTAGCCGCCGGGGCCGTTGCCGAAGCCGTAGATCCAGCCCTGGCTCAGGTGCCGGTCGGGGTCCGGCTGGACGTCGACCGTGACGTCCTCGTACATCGTCGCGCGCAGCTTGGCCGGCTTGTAGTAGTTGTAGCTGCGGCTGGTCGAGCTCGGGAACTCCAGCGCCCCGGCCTCGGAGTCGGTGAACTCGATCCTCGGGAAACTGCGTTGCTTGGTCTGCGTCATCTCAGGCTCCATCGGTCACTGGGCTGGTGAACTTGTCGTAGAAGATCTGGTCCTTCGGTACGTCGTGGTCGTCGAGCAGGGCGAGCGCCGCGTCCACCATCGGCGGCGGTCCGCACAGGTACGTCTCGCACTTGCTCAGCTGGGGTTCCCGCCGTTCGACCACCTCGGTGACGTTGCCGACCTCGTACGCCCCGTCGGGTGACTCCGACAGGCAGGGCACGAACTCGAAGTCGGTGAGGGCGGCCCCGAGGTCGCGGATCGCGTCCAGGTAGAAGAGGTCCGCCGACGTCCGGGCGCCGTAGTAGAACCGGACCGGCCGGGTGCTGCCGGTCTCGCTGAGGTGCCGCAGGATGGACAGGATCGGCGCCATCCCGGCCCCGCCGGCGACGCAGATCACCGGCAGCACGTGCCCGTCCTTCAGGGTGGACGAGCCGTACGGCCCGGTCATCGACAGCTCGGCGCCGACCGCGAGGCCGTCGTCGAGCAGACCGGAGAACCGGCCGCCGGGGTACTTCTTGATCAGGAACTCGATCTCACCCGAGGGCGTCGTCGCCATCGAGAACGAGCGGTGCTCGTCGGTACCCGGGATCGTGAGGTCGACGTACTGCCCGGGCTTGAAGTCGAACTCCTCGGCCGGTTGCAGCCGCAGCGACACGACGTCCCGGGTGACCGGCTCGACCGCGGTGACCGTCGTACTCACGGTCCTGATCGGGATGCCGCCGAGCAGCTCGTCCTCGTCGAAGTTGAGCAGCTCGATCGTGCAGTCGCTGAACGCGTGTGCCCGGCACAGCAGCACGTAGCCCTCGGCGACCTCGGCATCGTTGCACGCGAAGGTGGAGTAGCGCTCCATCTGCAGGTCACCTTCCAGCACGTACGACTTGCAGGCGGAGCACTGCCCCTCCTTGCAGCCGTGCATCAGGTGGATCCCCTGCCGGAACGCCGCGTCCAGGATCTTGTCGTCCTCGCCGACCTCCATCTCGATGCCGACCGGTTCGAACTGGATACGGTGTTTGTCGGCCATGGTGGGTCCTCAGGCGACCTTCGTGCCGTTGGCGCGGTACTCGGCGATGTGCGCCTGACGCTCCGCGTCGGTCATCTCGTTGAGGAGCACGTTCGGGCTGTTGAAGGTGTTGCCGCGGACGTCGTCCAGCGTCCACATCTTCTTCGGGTCCAGGTCGAGGTGCGGCTGCCCGATCAGCGTCTTCCCGTCGTCGCGGACGTACCCGAGGTCGGAGACGATGTCGGCCAGGTCCTTGCCGTGGTGCAGGGTCTCCCACTCGCGGAAGCCGGTCAGGCGGCCCATGTTCGGCGTCGGGCGACCGTCGTACTCGCTCCGGAACGCGACCGCGTCGGTCCAGTAGCAGGTCTCCGAGCAGTACGTCCGCCACTGGTCGTCGACCTTCTCGGTGACCATGTCCTCGTGGATCAGGCACGGCACCATGCAGGTCCAGCAGCGGTGCGGGTACTGGTAGCCGACGTCCTCGAACGCGATCGGCTTGTTCCGGCCCGGGTAGGCGAGCCGGTTGTAGTTCTCCCACCACTTGCCGTACTTCGAGTACCAGCCCGGGTACTTGTCCTCGAACCACTCGAAGTCCTTGTCGGTCATCGCGTCGATCCGCCAGTAGTTCACCGGCCATCCGGTCGCGAAGAACCGCGCCACCTCGTGCACGTAGCCCTTGTTGGTGATCCGGTTCCACGCTTCCTCGACCAGATCGTGCGGAATCGTGAGCCCGTACTTCTCCAGCGGCAGCAGGTAGCTGCGGTAGTAGTCGTCGTAGATCCAGCGGCGCCACATCTCCGCATAGCTCTCCCGGTCCTTGCGGCGGTCCTTGGTGCCGTACTCGATGAACGTGCCGATCGCCGCGTCCACGACACAGTGGTTGTTCCACCACGCGTAGCGCAGGTCGCGCTCCAGCAGCGGCCGGTTGCGCTCGTCGGCCAGCGCCATCAGCAGGATCGAGTACCCGTTGCTGATGTGCCGGGACTCGTCGGACTGCACCGAGTGGAACACCGTCGGCAACAGGTAGTCGCCGTTCGCGGCCGCCTCGTCGGGCATCGCGACGAACAGCGTGTTGGTGAACGCTGTCTCCGCGACCACGGTCAGGTAGATGTTCGCGGCGGTGATCGCGTCGCCGGTGATGAACCCCTCGCCGAACTGCCGGCCGATGGTGCCCGCGTAGTTGTTCGCGAACGCCTTCTCGGTCATGTCGAACCCGGCCGGATCGATGTAGTTGTTCATGTACAGCTTCTTGAGGTTCATCTGGATCGTCGAGTGCCGGACCTCGTCGATCATCTGCACCGCGAGCCCGTTGTGGATCTCCGGGTTCGGTACGGCGTCGATCGCCATCGGCATCGCCCGCGCCGCCGAGATCTCCGGGAACGGGATGATGCTCAGGAACAGCTTCTGCCACTCCAGCCAGCGCTGCTGGACCTGGCGGAACATGTTGCCGCGGATCGCGCCGTCCATGGCGCCGTACACGCGGTTGTCCTTCTCCTCCTCCATCGGGAAGTACGACCGCATGATCTGCTTCAGCGGGTCCTTCTTCGGCGCCTTCTCGAACGTGTAGTCCGTTCCGAACCGGGTCGCCGGGGTCGCGAACGTCGGCTCCCACGAGAGCTCGGTGATCTTCGCATGGGCCTTGGTGAGACTCTGCCTGCTCATCTGTCTGCCTCCAGGGTCGGGCTGATTGCAGAGATGAAAGCCGGACAGGCACGGCGCCGCTGTCTCAATGTGAGATACCGGTCACACCATTGCCGGACTACGTTGGGCGGTGTTCGCTGGGGTGATCCGTCGATCGAGGAGGTGCGCGATGTCGCTACGCGAGTCGATCCAGCTGTCCTGGCAACGCTCGGAGGCGTCCCTTGTGGACGTCGACCAGCCGTCGCCGGCGTACATCACCGGCCTCGACGTCGACACCACGCTCACCCGCGCGGCCCGCCCGGTCATCGACGCGCTGGCCTCGGAGCTCACCAACGAGCCGGTCTGCATCATCCTCACCGACGCCAAGGGCATCGTGCTGGACCGCCGCGGCGGCGACCCGGCGCTGATCCGGCGGCTGGACGCGGTCGACCTGTCCCCCGGGTTCACGTACTCCGAGTCCGAGGTCGGCACCAACGGGATCGGTACGGCGCTCGAGGTCGGCGGCCCGATCCTGGTGCTCGGACCTGAGCACTACACCGGTGTACTACGCAACTTCGCCTGCGCGGGCGCTCCGATCACGCACCCGGTCACCGGTGGTCAGCTAGGCGTCCTGGACATCACCACCCAGGCGCGGAACTCGAACGCGGTGCTGCTGTCGTTCGCGAAACTCGCCGCGCGGCGGATCCAGGAGCGGATCGTCGAGGAGGCCAACGCGCTCGACCAGGCCTTGCTGAGCGACTACTACGCGGCCTGCCGGCACAGCGGCGGCTCGGTGATCGCGCTCGGCGAGGAGGTGTTCATGATCAACGCGCACGCCCAGGCGCATTTCGACTCGGTCGACCAGGCCGCGCTGATCGACCGGACCCGGGACGCCCGCGGCGGCACCCGTCCGTGCACCTTCATCGCCGACCTGCCCAGCGGGTTCACCGCGCGGCTCGCGTACCACCCGACGTTCCTCGGCAACCGGCTGGCCGGCGGCATCGTCCAGGTGCGCGAGCACCGCTCCGGACTGCGCAGCGCCGGGAGCCCGGCCCGGGTGCCGACCCTGCCCGGCGTGATCGGTACCAGCGCGCTGTGGCGGCACACCACGCAGGAGGTCCTCGAGTCCGCCGGCCGTTCGGAGTGGATCGTCGCCGAGGGCGAGGCCGGGACCGGCAAGCTGACCCTGCTGCGGGCAGTCCACAACTACTCCCGACCGGGCAACCGGCTGGTGATCGTCGACGCCGACGATCCAGAGCTCGTCAACGCCGCGACGTCCGAACTCGAAGCCGGTTCGGACCTCGTACTGCGGCATGCGCACCTGCTGTCCACCGACGACATCCACGCGCTGGTGGACGTCCTGCAGACCGTCCGCGACAGCCTGTCCGACGAGCCGTGGATCGCGTTGACCGTGGTCACGGGTCAGTCCGGTGCGCAGGACGAGCTCGACACCCAGCTGCTGCGGTTCTTCCCGCGTACGGTGGCCGTGCCTCCGTTGCGGCACCACCTGGACGACGTACAGGCGCTCGTACCGCACCTGCTCGCGCGGACCGGTGTCGCCGGAGTGACGCTGTCGCAGGCCGCGATCAGCCAGCTGATGCGGCTGCCGTGGCCCGGCAACGTGACGCATCTGCGGTCGGTCCTCGGCGACATCGCGCGGCGACGCCGGTCGGGAGTCGTCGAGCTCGACGGCCTGCCCGCCGAGTGCCGGGCGACGACCCGCCGGCATCTCACCCGGCTCGAGGCGCTCGAACGGGACGCGATCGTCGACGCGCTCGCCGCGCACCACGGCGACAAGGCCGCGGCCGCCCTGGCACTCGGGATGTCGCGGGCCACCATCTACCGGAAGATCCGCGACTACGCGATCGTCACCTGAGCCGGCTTGGTTGTAGCTACAACTACTTGCTGGCAGACTGTTCGGATGAGCACACGGTGGCTGGACGACGCGGAGATGACCGCGTGGCTGCGGCTGGTCGGCGTGGCCGAGCTGCTGCCCGGGGTCCTCGACTCACAGCTGCGCCTGGACGCCGGGCTGACGCACTACGAGTACCAGGTGCTCGCGATGCTCTCCGAGGCGCCGAAGCGGACGCTCCGGATGACCGCGCTCGCGCAACGCACGAACGCCACCCTCCCCCGGCTCTCACATGTCGTGAAGCGCCTCGAAGACCGCGGGCTGATCGAACGCTTCCCGTGCCCGGACGACGCCCGCGCCACCAACGCGCGTCTTACACCGGCCGGCTGGCAGAAGATCAAGGCCACCGCCCCCGGCCATGTCGCGACGGTCCGGCAGCACGTCATCGACGCGCTCACCCCCGAGCAGGTCACCCAACTCGCCGACATAGCCGGCGCGATCCTCGAATCACTCGACCCGGACGGCAACCTCAGCGCGGTCTACCGCCGCTGACGTCACGGTGGCGGCTCGGCGTTGACTTCGAGCAGTACCTTCGACGCGACCGTCCGATCGCTCGCCAACTCGAACGCCGCCACCGCCTCCGCGAGCGGGAACGTGTGCGTGACGATCGGGTCGACGTACAGCCCACCGGCCAACCACTCGATCGCAGTGTCGAACTCGTGGTCGAACCGGAACGCCCCGGTCAACGTGAGCTCCCGCGTCATCAGCAACGCCCCCGGAAACCCCGTGTCCCCGGGCGGCAACGACCCCACCTGCACGACGGTCCCACCGCGCCGTACCCGCTCCACAGAAGTACGCAACCCACCCGCCGTACCGGATGCTTCGATCGCGATGTCGATCTCGTCCGGCCAGTCGGTCGCCCGGGCGTCGATGGTCGCCGTCGCGCCGACCTGTTTCGCCAGGGCCAGCGGAGTCTCGTGCAGGTCGGTCGCGATCACCTCGCGCGCCCCGGCCCGACGCAACGCGGCCACCACCAGCAGGCCGATCGGACCCGCACCGGTGACGAGTACCCGCTTGCCCGCCACCGCGCCGTCGCCGGCTCGCCGTACGGCGTGGATCGCGACCGACAGCGGCTCCGCCAGCACGGCCCGCCGGAGCTCGAGCCCGGCCGGCAGCACCCGCACCTGATCGGCGGGGAGGATCAGCTCGCGGACGAATCCGCCCTGGATGTGCGGCACCCGCGCCGCGCTCCCCAGATAGTTGCTGAAGGCACAGATGTTCCGCCGGTCCTGCAAGCACTCCGGGCACTCACCGCAGGGCGTCGCCGGATGGATCCCCACCGGCGTACCGGCCGGAAGCTCCCCCGCACTCACCCACCCGGCCACCTCGTGCCCGAGCACCAACGGCTCCTGGACCCGGAAGTTCCCGACCCCGCCGTCGCGGTAGTAGTGCAGGTCGGTCCCGCAGATCCCGCCGTACGCGATCCGCACCGCAACCTGCCCAGCCCCCGGCTCGACCGCGGCCTGCTCCTCGACCCGCAGATCTCCCGCACCATGCACCACACACGCGTCCACGCACCCACCACCCGGCATCATCGCGACTCAAGGACGTGCCTCAGCCTAGCCAAGTCCTTGGTGTTAGCGCGCCGCATGGACGCCGCCATCAGCGGTACGGCGACCGCGGCGAATCCGCTCGGCTCGCCGCGGTTCCGCAACGTCATACGGGTCGCGGTCTCGCTGACGGCCGACCACTCGTAGGTCGTCTCCATGGGGAACGGGCCTTGCGCGGTCCGCATCACCAGCCGTCGTCCGGGGACCAGCTCGACGATCTCGTACGTGTAGGCGAGCCGCCGGCCGAGGAAGTGCGCGACGAAGTCCATCCGCGAGCCGGTACCGATCGGCGGTTCGGTCTGCCACTTCACCGACTCGATGTTCGAGTACCACTCCGGCGCGTTGGACGGATCCGCGGCGTACTCCGCCACCACCGCGACCGGCCGCCCGATCACGATCTCCGTCACCACATCCACCGCCACTCCTCGACTCTACGACCACCCGACCGCCTCGCGGCGCTTGACCTGTTTCGGCAGCGGCGGTGGGGTCAGCGGAAGTCGCGGGACTTGGTGCGGGCGGCCAGGGGGAGGCGTTGGAGGTGTTCGGCGGAGAGGTTGGTTACTTCGCCGGCGCGTTCTACCCGGCCGCGGATGATCAGGGCGGCGGCGTTGCGGGCCACGGCGGCGTGGTGGTGCCAGCAGCCGACGGTGATGACGATGTTCGCCATGCCGGTCTCGTCCTCGAGGTTCATGAACGTGACGCCGGAGGCGGTCGCCGGGCGCTGGCGGTGCGTGACCACGCCGGCGACCCGGACGCGGGCGCCGTTCGGGGCCTGGCGGAGCTCGGCGGCGGACAGGATGCCGTCGGCGCGGAGCTGTTCGCGGACGCGTTCCATCGGGTGGCTGGTGGTGGTGATCGAGGTCGACCACAGGTCGGCCATGTCGGCCTCGACGTCGCTCATCCCGGGCAGCGTCGGCGGTGGACCGGCCGCGCTGACCCCGGCCAGTCGGCCCGGGCGTTCCTCAGCCGCGCGGCCCGCCTCCCAGAGCGCCTGCCGCCGGTCCAGGCCGAAGCAGTCGAACGCCCCGGCGGTCGCCAGCGCCTCGACCTGCGCCGCGGTGATCCCGGTCCGCCGGACCAGGTCGGCCATCGTCGCGAACGGCCCGCCGCGGTCCCGCTCCTCGACGATCAGCTTCGCGCCCTTCTCCCCCACCGTGCGCACCTCGGCCAGCCCGAGCCGGACCGCGAACGCCCCGTCGCGCCGGTGCTCGGTGGTGTCGAACGGCGCCCCCGGGTCGAACTCACCCACCGGCGGCTGCGGATCCAGCAAACACCCCGCCGCCCCCGTCGGCTCCGCAACCTTCCGCCCACCGGTCCCCTGCCCAGCAGCCCCCGCCGGCCCCGTGCTCCTCCCCCCACCAGTTCTCCGCCCAGCATCCTCCCGCTCGGCGGTCCCCGGTTCGTCGGCGTCCGGCGCACCATTCGTGGTGGTGGGCTGGGCTTCGGTCAGTAGCTCGAGGCCGGCGTCGACGCCTGAGAGTTGGAGGTGGGGGCGGCGTACTTCGACGCCGTGCCGGCGGGCGTCCGCGACCAGGGACTGGGGCGAGTAGAAACCCATCGGCTGTGCCCGGAGCAGGGCAGCCAGGAATGCCGCCGGGTAGTGCAACCGCAGCCAGGTGCTGGAGTAGACGAGCAGCGCGAAGCTGATCGAGTGCGACTCGGCGAACCCGAAGTTCGCGAACGCCTCGATCTTGGCGTAGATCTCATCGGCCAGCTCGCCGGTGATCCCGTTGCCCGCCATCCCGGCGTACAGCTTGTTCTTCAGCGACGAGATCCGCTCGATGCCGCGCTTCGAGCCCATCGCGCGGCGCAGCAGGTCGGCCTCGTCGCCGTCGATCTCGCCGACCGCCATCGCCATCTGCATCAGCTGCTCCTGGAACAGCGGCACGCCCAGGGTCCGCTTCAGCACCGGCTCCAGTTTCGGGTGCAGGTAGGTGACCGGCTCCTCCCCGGTCCGGCGGCGGATGTACGGATGCACGGCGCCGCCCTGGATCGGCCCCGGCCGGATCAGCGCGATCTCGGTGACCAGGTCGTAGAACTTCCGCGGTTTCAGCCGGGGCAGGGTCGCCATCTGTGCCCGGGACTCGACCTGGAAGACCCCGACCGAGTCCGCCCGGCAGAGCTGGTCGTAGACGCCGGCCTCCTCGCGCGGCAGCGTGTGCAGCTCCCAGTCCTCGCCGAGCTGCTCGCGGACCAGGTCCAGGCAGTACTGCAGCGCGGCCAGCATGCCGAGCCCGAGCAGGTCGAACTTCACCAGCCCCATCCACGCGCAGTCGTCCTTGTCCCACTGCAGGACCGTGCGGTTGTCCATCCGGGCGTGCTCGATCGGCACCACCTCGCCGACCGGCCGCTCGGTGAGCACCATCCCGCCGGAGTGGATCCCCAGGTGCCGCGGGAACTTCAGCAGCTCGCTCGCCATCGCCACCACCTGCGGCGGGATGTCGTGCTCGGTCGAGGTGACCTCCGGGCTCCAGCCGTCGACCTGTTTGGACCAGGCGTCCTGCTGGCCGGTGGAGTACCCGAAGGCCTTCGCCATGTCCCGGACGGCGGACTTCGGGCGGTAGGAGATCACGTTCGCCACCTGGGCGGCGTTGCGCCGACCGTACTTCTTGTAGACGTGCTGGATCACCTCTTCACGGCGGCCGGAGTCGAAGTCGACGTCGATGTCCGGCTCCTCGGCGCGCGTCGTGGCCAGGAACCGCTCGAACGGCAGGTCGTAGAGGATGCTGTCCACCGCGGTGATCCCGAGCGCGTAGCAGACCGCGGAGTTCGCCGCCGATCCCCTGCCCTGGCAGAGGATTCCCTGGTCGCGGGCGAACCGGACGATGTCCTCGACGATCAGGAAGTACCCCGGGAACTCCTTCTCCTCGATGACGGCCAGCTCCCGCTCGAGCCGCTCGTACGCGTCCGGCCGCCGCGCGCGGGTCCCGTACCGCCGGGCGGCGCCCTCGAACGTCAGCACCCGCAGCCACGACATCGGCGTCTCCCCCTCCGGTACGTCGCGCAGCGGCAGGTTCGGCTTCGCCCGCGCCAGGTCGAACGCGAGCTGGTCCGCGAGCGTCACCGACCGCGCCACCGCCCCGTCGTACCGCCGGAACCGCCTGGTCAGCTCCGCGCCGGACCGCACGAACGCCATCCCGTTCGACGGCAGCCAGCCGTCCATCGCGTCCAGGTCGCGCCGGGCCCGGACGGCGGCCAGCGCCGAGGCCAGCCGGTACTCCTCCGGGGTCGCGTAGTGAACGTTGTTCGTGGCAACGACCGGGAGACCGCGGCCGGCGGCCAGCGCGGCCAGGATCCGGTTCCGCGTGGTGTCGGCGGGCTGGTGGTGGTCGATCAGCTCGACGACCACCCGGTCCTTGCCGAACAACGCGGTCAGCCGGTCCAGCTCACGCCCGGCCGCGGCCGGACCGTCGGCCCGGCCGCCGCGCTCGAGCGCCTGCCGGACCAGCCCCTTGCGGCAGCCGGTCAGGATCACCCAATGCTTCTTGCCGACAGCGGCCAACTCCTCCAGCTGGTAGACCGGCTTCCCCTTCTCACCACCGGCGAGTTGCGCCTCCGTGATCGCACCGGCCAGCTGGTGGTACCCCTCCTGGCCCTCGGCCAGCACCAGCAGGTGGCTTCCCTCCGGATCGGCCACCCCGTTCTGCGGGCCGGTCAGCCCCAGCGACAGCTCCGCCCCGAACACGGTGGGCAACGAGTACGCCGCGGCGGCCTCGGCGAACCG
>NZ_DASRVN010000317.1:0-2763 GCF_035655035.1 Kribbella sp.
CCCCACACCCACCACCAACTCGGGGTGGGTGGGCGGGAAAACCACCTCCGCCCCCCGCAACCACCTCCCACCTCGCCACCTGCTGGGGGTGGGCGGGGACGTCCATCTCCCACTCGCGCAACCACCTCGCACCTCACCACCTTCTCGGGGCGGGCGGGGAAACCGCCCAGGGCTCAGGGGGTTGTGGTTGATTTGAGGGTTAGTTCGACCTGGTTGGGGTGCAGGGTGAGGGCGCCGCCGGCGGCTTCGGCGCAGCGGCGGGCTATGTCGAGGCCGAGGCCGGTGGAGCCGCGGTCGCTGCGGCCGCGTTCGCCGGCGCCGAGGGGGATGCCGGGGCCTTTGTCGGCGACGACGATGTGGACGGTGCCGTCGGTGCGGGTGAGGGTGATGCGGGCGGGGGTGCCGTCGGGGGTGTGGGCGACGACGTTCTCGACGAGGGCGTCGAGGGCGGCGCCGAGGTCTTCGGCGGACGAGCGTACCGGCGCCGGATTGCCGGGCAGGTCCAGGGCGAGCTCACGGCCCTGGTCCTCGAACAGCGGCTCCCAGAACGCGGCCCGTTGCCGCGTCACCTCCACGGCATCCGAGTGCGGCACCCGCCCTTCGCGCTGTGGGCGGCGGGCCGCGCTGATCACCGCGGTCAACGTCCGCTCGAGGCTGGTGACCTGGGTGTTCAGCTCCTCGGCGCTCTCCCGGTCGGGCAGCGCCTCGACCTGCAGGCGGAGCGCGGTCAACGGGGTACGCAACCGGTGCGAGAGGTCCGCGACGGCCTCGCGTTCGACGGCGATCACTTCGTCGATCCGGTCCGCGAGCCCGTTCAGCGCGGAGCCGACCTTGGCGACCTCGGCGGGGCCGGTGGTCGGGGCGCGGGCGTCCATGTCGCCGCGGGCGAGGCGTTCGGCCGTACTCGCGGTCTCCTCGAGCGGCCGCGCGAGCCGCCGGGAGACGAGTTCGGCGCCGGCGATGCTGAGCAGCAGGACGAGCAGGCTGCCGCCGATCAGGATCCAGACGCGCGGCACCAGGCCGGCGTACAGCTCGTCGGCGGTCAGGTAGAGGCAGACGGAGGCGGTGCCGTTCGGCGTACCGACGCCGACGTCGACCGCGACGCCGCCGCCCACGTCGCGGTAGTCCGCGTTCCCGACCTTCGGTGGGCCCTTCTTGTCGCCGTCGTCGCCGTACTCGGCCGGCACGTCCTGTGGCGTCGGCACTCCGCCCGGCGGTGGGTTGCCCAGCGTCGTACCGTCGGGCATCCGCACGGAGATCTTCCCCGGCGCCGGCGGCAGCCCGTTGAGATACGCGGTGATGTCGTCGGCGGTGCGGCCCTGGTCGCCGACGTAGTACGCGACGGTCTCGGCCCGGTTGCGCGCCTTGTCCTTCGATTCGCTGGCGGTCGTACTGCGGAGCAGCAGCACCAGCGGGATCGCGAACGCGAGCACGACCAGCGTGGTCATACCGACCGAGAGGAGGAGGATCCTGCGGCGCATGCTCAGCCGTCCGCCGCGAGCTTGACCCCGACGCCGCGCACGCTGTGCAGGAACCGCGGCGCGGCCGCCGTCTCGCCGAGTTTCCGGCGGAGCCAGGACAGGTGTACGTCGACGGTCCGGTCGCCGCCGCCCCACGGCAGCCCCCACACCTCGGCGAGCAGTTCCCGCTTGCTGACGACGGCTCCGGGCCGCCGCGACAACGCCAGCAGCAGGTCGAACTCCTTGCGGGTCAGGTCCACCGCGGCGCCGTCCACGGTGACCTCGCGGCTGCGCGGGTCGATCCGCAGGCCGCCGACCTCGACGGTCGACTCGCCCTGCTGGTCGGTCCCGAGGCGCCGCAGTACGGCCCGGATCCGGGCGTCCATCTGGGCCGCGCTGAACGGCTTGATCACGTAGTCGTCCGCGCCCGCGTCGAGCAGCCGTACGACGCTGGCGTCGTCGTCGCGGGCCGTCGCCACGATCACCGGTACGTCGCTGACCGCCCGCACCATCGCCAGTACGTCCCGCCCGTCAAGATCCGGCAGGCCCAGGTCGAGGAGCAGTACTTCGGGCTTCTCCCGGGCCACGGCCGCGACCCCGTCGGCACCGGCCGCGACCGCCGACACGACGTGCCCGGCCGCCGTCAGAGACTTCCCCAACGACGCCCGAATCGCATCGTCGTCCTCGATCAGAAGCACCCGCGCCATGGAACCGAGGGTAGCCGCCGCATGCTCAACGCAGCCTCAAGCGGGGTTCAAGCGGACGTGCGTCACTGACCAACCTCCGCCTCGGACGGGCGGCCACGCTCGGCGGCCGGAGGCCGACGGTGCCGGGGCGGGGTTACTCAGTGACGGAGGTCCGGGGTGGCGGTTTCAGGCCGGTGCTGCGCAGTTCCAGGCCGGCGAGGCGGGTGATCACGTCGGTGTCGCCCGCGCGCCAGGCGGCGACCGGGTCGTCGGAGATCCTGGCGAGTTTGTGCATCGGCTGGTTCGCCATCGCGCGCAGTGCGAACAGGTCCAGGTCCGCGGCGCTGTCGATGAACTTCTGCGCCGCGCTCGCCCGGCGGGAGAACCGGATCCGCCGCGGCACCCAGATCAGTACGGCGAACAACACCGGCAGGCCGATCGTGACGCCCGCGAGTACGTACGCCAACTGGTCCACCGCATGTACCTGGTCCCGCCCCGCCTGTGCGAGCTTGCCCGCGGCACCGGCTGCGCTGTCGATCGGCGCCCGCAGCTCGTCGCCCACCGCGGGTACCTTCCCGATCGGCGACGACAGCTTCCGCAGGTCACCGGCCAGCCCG
>NZ_DASRVN010000318.1:0-6282 GCF_035655035.1 Kribbella sp.
GGGTGACGGCGGTGCCGGATCACTCGCCTTCCGGTTGTACGTCGACCGTGAGGTGGGGGCTGTCGCTGTCGACCGTCCAGTGGTACGTCGTACGCCGACGCCCTCCGGAGCGACGCGGGTGCGTACGACGAGGCCGTCGTCCAGTACGTCGACCCCGTCGACGCGGTGAAGGAGGCGGTCGAGGCCGGCCGCTCGCGTTGGCCCACGGGGTGTCCTTCACCAGCACCGCCCGCACGGTCAGCACCCCGTTCTACGTCAGAGGGACAGGAAAGGTGCGCATCAGCGTCCGCCGCCCGAGCGGCGAGGGCCCGGGGGGCTGGAGGTTCTAGATGTGCGGACGTGCCGGGAGGGATGTTCGGGACACCCGGCAATCTCCAGCCCGTGCCCGAGGATCCCGCCCCAGAACGTCTCCGCCCCGTGGTGGATCGAATGCCAATGCCAGTACGAGACCATCCGCGCGCCCCGCGACACCAGTGCCCACGCGACCTGCCGGAGCTGACCGGCGTACGTCGGCACCAGCTCCGCCTGCCACGCGATGAACTCGGTGGTCCGCGCCGCCTGGAACCGTCGCCAGTCCAGGTCGTACGACGGCGTGCTGTTCCCGTCCGGCCGCCACAGCTCCGACCAGTCGGCGCCCGTTGCAGCCGCGGCGGTACGGCGTACGTCGGCGTCCCGAGGATCACCCCGATCCCGCTCTCCGCCGCGCCGTCGAGGACAGGGCGGTCCCGCGACTCCCAGGTCGATTGCGGTCCGGTCACCGACCGAACGCGGCAGGTACTCCGGGTAGTAGGCCGTCCCACCTAAGAACCGCTGATCAAGATATTTCGGACCGTCACGTCGTCGGCGTACTGTACGACAGCTTCGGCCGCGACCTGGTCGAACCGGCTGTTGCTGACCACCACCGACCGAATGTGCTGCGCCTCCGCACCCACGATCCGGTGCGCCCGCTCGGCCCGCGCCACCCGGATCCGGTCGAAACGGATGTCCCGTACGTCGGGGTACAGCGACTGGTCGCCACCTCCCTGGTGGCTGAACGTGATCTCCAGAGGACGGATATCCAGGCCGTGGGCCGACCTGCGTCCGAGCGGCAACGTCTGGATCACCCTCGACGCTCTGCAGCACGGTCTCGGTAGTCCGACCAGCGGCGCACCGATCCTTCCACCGCACGATCTCCAGGCACGGCCGCACACGTTCAGGTTTAGCTTGGGAAGGTGAGCCAGGTCCCGCCCAACGGCTGCTGGTCGACGCCCGGTTTCGACCAGTCGCACACTCCGTCCGGGAAGATCGCCCGCAACTCGTCCCACTGCGCGTCGGTGAACTTCGCGTACTCCGAGCGCACCGGGGGCACCAGCTGGCACTTGATCACGTCAGCCGCCACCCCGGACCCGGCGACCTCGCGCGGGAACGACGCCGACGGGAACAGTTTCTCGCACCGCGACGCCGGGTCCCGGTCCAGCGGCTGGGCGATGAACCCGCGCGGACCACGACACCCTTCGGCCAGCCCGGACGGCTTGGCCGCGACGATCTTGTCGATCCGCGGCCGCGAGGTCGCGTCCGCGGTCAGTTGGGTCAGCCAACGGTCCATTTCCTGGACCGCGTGCCGCAGCAGCGGACTCGCGGTCGAGAACAGCCCGTACTTCGCGTCCTCGAGCAGGCTCACCTGGTTGGCCGCCGTACCGTTGGCCTTCTCCAGCCGGGCGCGCATCGAGAACGTGTGGTAGCGCAGGTGGATGTCGCCCCACGGCTGGGTGTCGGCGTACGCCCGGTAGTCGATGATCGGCACGTCCCGCAGTCCACCGCCGCCGTTGGTCAGCCGCCCGGTCCGATACGCCGCCCGGACCGCCTCCGGATCCGCCTCGGTCCGGGCCGGGACCAGGTTCGCGTCCGCGTCGAAGCCGCCGATCCGCCGGTTCAGGTCCAGGAACTGCGCGGGCGTGATCACCCCGGACTTCAGCACCTTCAGCCCGTACTGCACCCCGACGTTGTCGAGCGGACGCCGCGCGAACCCGGTCAGGGGGTCCTTGCCGTACACGGTGACCGCGTGGTCGTACACGTCGCAGCGCACGCCGTGCGGGTTCCGCAGCGGGTCGTACCGCAGGCCGACCGGGACGCTGCCGCAGTTCCACCGCGGGTCGATCCGGCGGGCGCTGAGCGCCATACTCGCCAGCGTTTTGTAATTCTGGAACCCGGCCACCCGCCGCTTCTGGTCCTGCGTCCACCCGAGCCCCGACCGGGCGAAGTACGCGGTCAGCAGCCATGCGTCGGTGATGAACGGGACCGTGCCGAACGCGACGTCCGGGAACGAGCAGCCGACGATGATCCCGTCGAAGATGCCCGGGTAGTTGTCGGCGATCTGATGGGCCTGGTACGAACCGCCCGAGCACCCGAACCCGACCGTGAACTCGGGCCGGCCGTAGTGCTCGACGAACAGCTCCTTCGTCGTCATCGCCGCCTCGGCCGCGGTCAGGTCGTTGCAGTTCTGGCCGAACACGTTCAGCGACGACGACATCAGCGCGTATCCCTGCCCGAGCAGGTACGGATCCGTGACGCCACCGGTCGTCCGGCCGGACCGGTACCACCCGCCCGCGCAACCGCCGCCGAGGGCGAAGATCGCCCGCCCGTTCCAGCCCCGCGACCGCCGGGTCGGCGTCGGCGCGGCCTCGTGCAGCGGGTCGTGCAGCATCGTGGTCCGGACGATCGCCCGGTCCGCGCTCGCGGTCTCCATCCGGACGATGAACGGGTCGCCGGCGTCGGTCTCGGCGAGATCCGCCGGGTACCGCCGGGTACCGGCCGGCCATTTCGCGTACTTGCCGGCCCGCGTCCGGTAGAAGTAGTCGACCCGCGGCGCGATCGTGCAGTCGTCGTCCAGCGGTGCGCCGAGGGTGCCGCCGATCACCGGCACCGTCGCGTTCGCGGTTTCGCAGACGAACGGCTGCTCGTGCGGCCCGGAGAACACCGGCCCCTGCCGCGGGAAGTTCCGCACCTCCAGCGTCGTACGGCGACCGCCCGCCTCGGCCCGCAGGACGTTCCTGCCGAGCCGCATCCCGCTGACGAGGCCGGTAAGGCCCGTGTCGTCGGCGCCGAACACCGACGACACGTCCTTACCGTCAAGACTCACCCGTACCTCGTCCGCATCCGCCTCGGACACGTCCACGTGAACCAGTGCGTCACCGCCGGTCACCATGTCCGCACGGCTGGACAGGACCTGCAGCTTCATCGGCTGTGCGGTGACCGCCGGCACCAGCGGGAAGACCAGCGCACCGGCGAGCAGCGCGGCGACGATCCGGCCTGGACGGGAAGTCAGCGGTCCTCCTCAAGGGGTGCGCGGTCACGGTCAGGCATACCTGGTCAATTGTCCCCGACGGACCGGCGGATCTCTTCCGGCCAGGCCAGCGGGATCTTCAGCGTGTCCGCCAGCAGGCGCTGGTAGTCGGCCAGGTGGGTGGGATCGTTGCGGACCTTGCGTGGTGACAGTCCCTCGGTCAGGCAGAAGGCGAGCAGTGCGCCGACCGCCTCGCCGATACTCCATTCGACCGGGTGCAGGCGGTAGCAACCGTTGGTGATGTGCGTGGTCCCGATGTTCTTGTTCGCCGGCAGCAGGTTGTCGACCCGGACCGGGATCAGCGCGCCGAGCGGGATCTGGAACGGGTACGCCTCGATGTCGACGTACGTCCGACCGGCCGTACTCGGGTGCAGGTCGATCCGGTACCGGCCGAGGCCGACCGTGTCCGCGAACACCTCGCTGCCGGACCCCTCCGGCCGCGCCTCGACACCGACGTGCTGCTCCAGCACGGTGAACTCGGCCTTGATCCGGCGGGCCTCCCGGATGTACGGCGCCTTCGCGAGCCCGTCGGCGGTACCGGTGACATCGGGGCGCAGCCGCAGGCCGGGGTACCCGCCCTCGGTCTGCATCCAGTACAGGAACGACAGCGACAGGTCCTTGCTCGCGGCCAGCGCGTCCGCGGGATCCGGCCCGCCCAGCAGGGGTTTCTCCCAGTAGTCGAGCTGCGGCCAGTTCACCACCGTCACGTCCGGGATCGCCTTGTCGACAAAGTTGCTTGCGGCAAGGATCTGCCGGTACCGCCAGAGCGAGAACGGTGCCCTGCGGTCCGGGTTCGCGTCCAGCAGCCGCCACTCGCGCTGCTCCAGGGTCACCGGTACGATGTCGGTCCAGGACAGCTGCGATCCCGGCCAGAACGGCGCGACAGTGTCCCGCCAGTGCTCGTACGACGCCGGACGGTCGATCGTGTGGTCCTCTCCCGGCCGGTGCTCGAGCGCGAAACACCACGAGAACGCCTGCTGGTCCAAGGGATTCGCGACCTCGGGCGCATGCAGCTCACCGGTCTCGTCGCGGCCCTCGGCGCCGATCACGTGCTCGACACCCGCCAGCTCGAGCAAGTCCCCGAGCTCGGTCGCGTCCACGACGTACGTCGCCTCGACCGTCAGCTCCCGGTCCGCGCCGCGGAACGTGACCGCCTCGATCTCGTCGCCGTTCGTCTCGGCCGCGACCGGCTCGTGCTCCATCAGCACGACCAGCCGGCCGGACGCGCGCCACGGCGCGAGCATCTCCTCCAGTACGGCGGCCGCGACGCGCGGTTCGTGGCAGAACCGGCTGACCACGCCGAGCCCGGGATCGAGCAGCGGGTCCGCCGCGGCCTCGGGCGTCAGCGGGTAGTTGCGCCGGTAGTAGTCACGGATGCGACGGCGCAGCTCGGCGTACCCGGTGGCGGCGTACCGCTCGATCCACGGGTGCTCGTCCGGCGGCACCAGCTGGCTGGTCAGCTGCCCGCCCAGCCAGTCGGTCGGCTCGGTCAGGACGACGCTGCGGCCGAGGCGCACCGCGGTCAACGCGGCGGCGACCCCGCCGAGGCCACCGCCGACCACTAGGACATCAGTCTCCACCCGTTACTCCTTAGCTCTCGGCCCGGCGACGGTTTCGCCGGCCACCAGGTCACAGGCCACCAGTTGGCTGACCGGCTCCGCGTCCGGGTGCTCGACCCGCGCGACCAACGCGTCGATCGCGATCCGGCCGATCTTCTTGCGCGGGACCACCAGGCAGTCCCAGCGGTGCCCGGGCTCGTCACCCGATCCCTCCAGCACCGCCACTGAGACGTCCTCTGGGATGTTCCGTCCGCGCGCGGCCAGTCCGGTCCGGAGTTCCTCGGCCAACCTGATGCCCTCGGCAACCACCGCGGTCTCCGGCCCGGCCGCCAGCTCGTCCAGCCAGTCCTCGGTCAGGCCCGGCTCGCCGTGGAACCCGGGCGACCGGTCCCGCAGCCCGAGGCGCTCGACCGCGGCGCGGTATCCGTGGCGGCGGTCGACGTACGCCTCCTGCTCCATGCCCTCGCGCAGGTACGCGAAGTGCCGGTGGCCGCGGTCGGCGAGCGAGGTCACCAGCCGGTCGGTGGCCGACACGTAGTCCGGGACGATGCACGGGATCTCCGCGCCCGGCACCTCACGGCGGCCGATGTGCACGAACAGGTATCCGTCGTCCCGCAGCCGCGCCAGCTCCTCGCGGTCGGTCGCGGCGCCGAGCAGGACGGTGCCGTCGGCGAGGTTCAGCCGGTTGGTCCCGTCGCGGTAGATCCGCCGCCGCCCGTCGCTCGCACCGGTCGATGTGAACAGCACCAGGTCGTACCCGATCTCCTCGGCGCGCTCCTCGATCCCGAGCAGGAACTCGAAGTAGAAGTCCTCCCGGGCGTGCGGGAACACGGCCTCGAAGGTATGCACGCCGAGCAGGCGGTTGCGCTTGTTCCGCAGGTTCCGCGCGGCGGCGTTGGGGACGTACCCGAGCTCCTTCACCGCCGCCCGGATCCGCTGCTGGGTCTCCTCGGGGATCCGGTCGGTGTCCCCGCTGACCACCCGCGAGACCGCGGACTGGGAGACACCCGCGAGCAGGGCGACGTCGGCCTGTCGTGGTGCTTTCATCTCTCTCCTCCTGCACATTCATACGTATGAGCGCTCGGATGTGGCTCTGCGCTTACGTATGCGCAGAACCTACGAACTTCTACGCATGCACGTCAAGACCGAGTAGCAACAACAATCACCGGATGCCGCCCCGCCACCGCCACCTGGTGACGAGCAACCACCCGCCACCCACGCCCCAGCAACTCCACCTGCTCCGGCATCACAATCACCACCACCAACCCACCCGGCCCAACCACCTTCCCCCACCGCCGCACGGCCCCGACAACATCCCCAGCCCCCACCCGCACCCCCCACGGCGGATTACTGAGCACCCGGTCAACCGCACCATCCACCCCCCTCGCAGCACCCCACCGC
>NZ_DASRVN010000319.1:0-1618 GCF_035655035.1 Kribbella sp.
ATCGGCGGCGTCGCGCTCGGCGTCTGGCTGGTGTCGGACCCGCGCGTGTGGGTCGGCGTACTGCTCTGCCTGGTCGGTCTCGCGATCGGCGTGATGCTGGTGCTGCCGGTCGGCGGTGCCGACGTACCGATCGTCATCTCGCTGCTGAACGCGTTCACCGGCCTGACCGTGGCCGCGGGCGGGTACGTGCTCGGCAACACGCTGCTGCTGGTCGCCGGCACGCTGGTCGGCGCCGCCGGTACGTTGCTGACCAAGCTGATGGCGGACGCGATGGGGCGGTCCGTGTTCAACATCCTCTTCGGCGCGATCCGCGGCGGGTCGACGCTCGGCGCCGGTACGGCGTCCGACCGGCCGGTGATCTCGGGCGGTCCCGAGGACGTCGCGATCCTGCTCGGGTACGCGAACAAGGTCATCATCGTGCCCGGGTACGGCCTGGCCGTCGCGCAGGCGCAGCACATCCTCCGCGACCTGGTCGAGGAACTGCAAGGGCGCGGGGTGAAGGTCGACTACGCCATCCACCCGGTCGCGGGCCGGATGCCCGGCCACATGAACGTCCTGCTCGCCGAGGCCCAGGTCCCGTACGAGCAGCTCCGCGAGATGGACGACATCAACGGCGACTTCAAGACCACCGACGTCGTCCTGGTCGTCGGCGCCAACGACGTCGTCAACCCCGCCGCCCGGAACACCCCGTCCGCCCCCATCTACGGCATGCCGATCCTGAACGCCGACGAGGCCCAACGCGTCATCTTCCTCAAACGCTCCATGCGCCCCGGCTTCGCCGGCATCGAGAACGAACTCCTCTACGACCCCCGCACCACCCTCCTGTTCGGCGACGCCCGAGACTCCCTCACCAAACTCCTAGCCGCCCTCAAAACCGTCTAGCCCTCCGGCGAGGTTTACGGAAACAAATGTGCGCATACCGGCCAAAAGTTTCCGCAAACCAGCCCGCGCCCCAGCCGGCACGGGTACGCCGGGGCCGCATCCGCACGCGGACAGCACGTACACGGCCACTACCCGCCGGTTGAACCGCCGATCAGGCGTATCCGGCGGCCGCTGCGACGCATTCGTCCTGTCGAGCAGCAGTTAGCGGTCCGCGCCCAGCTGACACCGGCGGTGGTACGTGATCCCCGGCTCGACGCTGTCGAACATGGCCCGAGGCGAACACCGCCCCACCGCGGTCGGACATGGCCCGAGGCGAACACCGCCCCACCGCGGTACCGGACTCGGGTACAGGTTCTACGGGTTCATGGACTGATGTGCTCCGGGTTGCTCCTGGTGCTGCTGGCCGCCCCCGGCCAACGACCTCCCCCGGCCAGCGTGTTCCGTTGCCCGCCGCCAACCCCTCTGTTTGACTTCCGTACCGAGAGCCCGGGCGGCGCACCCATTCCTCTCACCCTTCCCCATTTCAAGGAGCCCCCTTTGCCCCACCACCCCCACACCCTTTCCCGAGCCTGGGACTGGGGCTAATCAACCCACCCCCGCTGCGCCGCCCGAACCCCAAGCTCAAACCGCCCCGAAGCCCCCACCTGCTCACTGAGTTTCGCCGCAATCCGCCGCACAGTCCGCAACGAAACCCCAAGCTTCCGAGCAACCTGCTCATCAGTAGCCCCATGCACCA
>NZ_DASRVN010000320.1:0-1912 GCF_035655035.1 Kribbella sp.
CCAGCAGTACGTCGACGTCCGTGATCCCCCAGTCGGCCAAGGCCTCCCGGGTGTGCTCCCCCGGCCGCGCGGGCGGCCTGTCCACGCTGGTCGGCGTCCGGTCGAAGCGCGGCGCGGGTGCCGCCTGCCGGACCCCGTCCACCTCGACAAAGGTGCCGCGGGCAACCAGATGCGGGTGGTCGCCGGCCATCGGCAGCACCGGCGCGACACACGCGTCCGACCCGTCGAAGACCTCGGTCCACTCGGCTTGCGTACGTTCCCGGAACGTCTCGGTCAGTACTTTGCGCAGCTCGGGCCACTGCGCCGGATCGTCGCGGTCCGGCGGGTTCAGCCCGAGCTTCTCGATCAGCTCGGCGTAGAACCGCGGCTCGAGTGCGCCGACCGCGACGTACTTGCCGTCCGCGGTCTCGTACACGTCGTAGAACGGCGCGCCGGTGTCGAGCAGGTTCGTCCCGCGTTCCTGCCGCCAGGAACCGGCGGCGAGCGCGCCGAGCAGCATCGTGGTCAGGTGCGCGGACCCGTCCACGATCGCGGCGTCCACCACCTGACCCCGTCCACTGCGCTGCGCCTCGTGCAGCGCCGCGAGCACGCCGATCACCAGGTACAGCGAGCCGCCCGCGAAGTCGCCGAGCAGGTTCGCCGGCACCTGCGGCGGTCCGCCCGCGCGGCCGATCAGGTGCAGCGCGCCCGCCACCGCCAGGTAGTCGATGTCGTGCCCCGCCGCCTGCGCCAGCGGCCCGTCCTGCCCCCACCCGGTCATCCGCCCGTACACCAGCCGCGGATTCACCGCATGGCAGTCCTCCGGCCCGAGCCCGAGCCGCTCGGCGACCCCAGGCCGGAACCCTTCGACCAGTACGTCGGCCTGCGCCACCAGCCGGCGTACGACGTCCACGGCCGCCGGCTGTTTCAGGTCCAGCGCGGCGCTCCGCCGGCCACGGTTCACCAGGTCCAGCTCCGGCGGGCCCATCGAGAGCCCGCCGCCGGGGCGGTCGATCCGCAGTACGTCGGCACCGAGCTCGGCGAGCAGCATGCACGCGAACGGCGCCGGGCCGATCCCGGCCAGCTCGACCACCTTCACGCCCTCGAGTGGACCCATGCGGACCATTGTGACAGTAGTACTGTCACGGTGGTCAAGTGAGCTTCCGCACCCCCGCGAGCGCGATCAGTGGCAGCACGACCATCAGAGCCAGAATGACCGCCAACCCGGTCGACAGCAGCGCCTGGCCGCCCTCCAGGTGACCGAGGTGGAAGAACAGGTGCGGTCCCGCGTATGCCAGGTAGGCGAGCAGCGCGATCGCGGTCAGGAACCGGTCGAACCGGAGCGCGGCCGCCGCCAGCACGATCCCGAGCCCCAGACTCGCGCCGCCGAAGTCGTGGAACAGGTGATCGCTGTACGGCGGTGTCCAGTTCACCGTCGGCACGTGGTCGTAGAAAGTCCTCGGCACGATCGACAACCACAGCCCGAGGAGGATCTCGAACGCCGCGAGCACGACCAGCACCGTGCGTACATAGGCCCTCATCGCAGGTACTCCGCGAACGTGATCTTCCCGTACTCCGGTCCGTCGACCGTCGCGTGGCCGGCCGCGAACGCGGCGAACGCCTTCCCCGGCAGGCGGACCGGCACCACCTGTCGGCGCACCGACCGGGCCTGCTTCCACAGCCGCGCCAACTCGACGACCGACAGTCGTTCCGGGCCGCCGATGTCCGGGGCGCGACCGTTCAGCGGCGGTTGCTCCGCGAGTTCGCCGAGCCGGACCGCGACCTCCTCGACCGCGATCGGCTGCAGCGGGATCGCCGGCGCGAGGACCGCGGGGAGGAACCGCTCGGCGCTGAGGATCTGATCGACGAGGTCGTGGAACTGGGTCGCGCGCAGCACCGTGTACGGCACGCCGGACTCGGCCACCAGGCGCTC
>NZ_DASRVN010000321.1:0-5406 GCF_035655035.1 Kribbella sp.
CGCCAGGCCGGCATGCAGAACTCCGGGGAGGCAGATACGTCCGGCTGACGCGGAACGCCCCCGGAAGCTGGACTCTCGAGGCGTTCGGAGTCTTCGTGTGGTCAGCCGCGGCTGGGTCCCTGGGCGTCGACGGCGGGCAAGACGGACCCTGCACGAGGCCGCCGTACGGATCCCGACGACAGCAAGCCGTTGCCACCTCTCGACAACGACGCGGCGCCTCGATTGGTCGATGCGCCTGATACCGAGGGGTGATCTTCGGGTGGCGGAGGACCTGTCGAACTTGGACGAGGTGGTTCGGGTGGCCAAGGAAGGGTTGGGGTTGTGACAGACAGGGCGGCGTGTGAGCGGTTGCTGGCTCGGCTGGTAGCGGCCAGGTGGGACGATCAAGAAGCTGAGGAGGCTCATGAGACGTCACGTCGGCAACTCGCCAATGAGTTCTTCCGGCGGAAGGCCATCTGGGCGAATGCGCTCGGCATCACTCGTCTGTGGCCGTACGCGGACATCGCCCTGGCGTTCGACCCTTCGATCGGGACCGACCCGGTGTGGTTGGAGCGATTGGAGGCCTCGGTCGGTCATGAATTGGCGCCGCTCGTGCGTCAGGTCGTGACGGACATGTTCCGGTGGGCCGCGCTGGGGGACCGGCCGAAGGAACGGTTCCCCGAGTTCGACGATCCGTATGAGCCGATGACACAGGTCATCGAGCGTGGTGGGGAGTTCTGGCAAGGGCAGGTCGGGATCGAGTTGCCCATTGCTGGTGTGTCGTACCGCAGTCTCGAGGAGCGGCTTGCGCAAGACCCGATTCCGATCGATGCCGCGACTTTGGCGGCACTGGATGAGAAGGATCGGGTCGAGCTCGAGAGGGTTCGGGCGCGGGCGGCTGTGCTGGAGGCTGAGTACGCGAGTAGGCGGTCGCGCGAGGACTCGGGCGAGTCAGGATGACAACGAAACACCCCCGGGAGCTGGGCTCTCGGGGGCGTTCGGGTGTTGGGGAGGTCAGCCGCCGTTGGGTTCTTGGGCGTCGGTGGCGGGGTATTTGTCCATGAACTGTTGGAGGGCCTCGCCGCTGACGGAGTTGCAGAACTGGCGGTGGCCGAAGGATTTCTGGTCGGCGCCGGGGCCGCTCCAGTGGGCGAAGGCGAGGTTCTTGCCGTCCGGCCAGCCCTTGCCGTCGGACTGCTTGAAGGGGGCGGCGATGAACTTGTTCAGGGAGCCGTCGGGGAGCTTCGACTTGGAGATCTTCTCGATCTTGTCGATCTGGTCCTTCGGCAGGGTGTCGCGGTACCAGAGGATCGTGTACCCGTGCTCGAGGTTGTGCACCAGGTTCTCCACCGGCGGCCGGTCGCCGGTCGTGTAGAACTTCTTGTCGAACGGCGCCCAGACCGCGTAGTGCGGGCCGGACGACGGCGGCGAGACGGAGTACAGGATCTTCTCGCCGTCGGGGCGGTGGTCCTGGGTGCCGCCGGCGGTGTCGTTGGTGATCGGGTCGCAGGACGCGGAGCCGGCCGCGACGCCGAAGTCGGTGAGGGCCTGGTTCTTGGTCCGGGAGTCCTGGACGAGTTTGATCGCCGGGTAGGCGATGATGGCCAGCCCGACCACGATCGAGCACACCACGATGATCACGGTACGGCGGCGGTCCGAGGCGGCCTGGTCACGCTGCATCTTCGCGATCATTTCGCGGCGCGACTTCTTCTGCGACGACGCTTTACCCACAGTGTTGGTCTTCCCGGCTAAGGGCGGCCACCGCGCCGCCGTGCGAAGGCAGTGTACGAGGTGACCCTAAGAAGTTGCCTAGAAAACTACTTCGACCGTGAGCCGAACGTGACCGTCGCCGCGGCACCCGGCCCGGCCTGCACCGCGACCCCGAACCCCTCGGCATGCAGCAGTACGGCGACCCGCTCGGCGGCCATTCCCACCGTGAGCGGATTCTCGCCGGACACCGTGACAGCGTTGTCACCGGCCTGCACCTGCACGCCGTCGAGAACCAACTCCGACAACACGGACGCGTCCAGCTCGCGCGGCCCAACCGGTGGTTGCCGGTCGAGTACGGCGGCCCGCGCCGCCTCGCGGGTACCGAGGCTGAACATGTCGTGCTCGGCGTCCCGCACCAGCGCCCGCGCTCCGGGACCGTCCGAACCGGCCGGCAGCACCGCGTCCTCGAGACCCCGCAGTACGGCGACCGGTACGCCGTCGGCCTTGCCCTTCACGAGTTCGCTGGCGCCCGCGATCTCGTCCGCGAGCGCGGGCTCGGTGACCGCGAGGACGTTGCCGTGGCTGTCCGTCGTACCGCGCAGGTCCTCGACCACGCGGACCCCGGCGGCGCCGATCGCGACGTCGGTCTGGCCGTTGCGCCACGGGCGGCCGAGGGTGTCGGTGATCACGATGCCGACGTTCATGTCGTACCGCTGCTTCAAGGCCGCCCGCAACGCCCGCGCGGACTTGTCGGGGTCGATCGGGAGCAGCAGGACCGTACCGGGCGCGGTGTTGGAGGTGTCGGTGCCGGCCGCGGCCATCACCAGGCCGTGCCGGGTCTGCACGATCCGAGTCTCGCCGCGCTGGGCGACCACCCGGACGAGCTCGGCGTCGACCGCCTCCTGGCGGGTGCCGTACGTGAGCCGGCCCTCTGCCTTGCTGACGATCTTGGACGTCACCGAGACCACGTCGCCGTCGCGCAGGTCGGTGCCCTCCGCGATCAGCGCGGCCAGGTCGGCGCCGGCCGCCACCTCGGGCAGTCCGGTCACCGGGAAGATCTCCAGGTGCTTCCTCATCGCCGTACGGCCTCCGCGAGGGTCAGTGCCGCGTCAGCCATCGCGGCGGTGGTGGTCTCGTCCGTCATCCACAACGGCACCGCCTGGACATGAATTCCGGCTCCGGCGATCGAATCCGCCTGGATCGCGTCCGAGCTGTCGATCAGCCAGCCGTCCAGGACGCCGCCGGACGCGCGGGAGCCGTAGTACCGTGCGACCGCCGACGCGGTGGCGGCGACGCCGACCGTGGCCAGCACCTTGTCGGCCATCCCGCGGACCGGGCCGGTGCCGATGATCGGCGACAGCCCGATCACCGGGGCGGCGGTCGCCTGCACGGCCTCCCGGATCCCCGGTACGCCGAGGATCGTGCCGACCGAGACCACCGGGTTGGACGGCGGGACGATCAGTACGTCGCAGTCCGCGATCGCGTCCAGTACGCCGGGCGCGGGCTTCGCCTTGTCCTGGCCGACCGCGACGATCTGGTGCGCCGGGATGCCGGCCTGGTACCGGACCCAGTACTCCTGGAAGTGGATGGCCTTGCGGCGGCCGGGCTGCTCCGGGTCGTCCACCACCACGTGGGTCTCGACCCGGTCATCGCTCATCGGCAACAGCCGGACCGGGAGCTTCCAGCGGGCGCAGAGCGCCTCGGTGACCGCGGACAGGCTGTACCCGGCGTCCAGCATCTGGGTGCGCACCAGGTGCGTGGCGACGTCGCGGTCGCCGAGCCCGAACCAGGTCGGCTCCACGCCGTACGCCGCGAGCTCCTCCTTGATCACCCAGGTCTCGTCCTCACGACCCCACTTGCGCTCCTCCGAGATGCCGCCGCCGAGGGTGTACATGACGGTGTCGAGGTCGGGGCAGACCCGCAGGCCGAACAGGGTGATGTCGTCCGCGGTGTTACCGATCACGGTGATCTCGGCGTCGGGACGGGCCGTCAGCAGACCACGCAGGAACGCGGATCCGCCGATGCCACCGGCCAGCACGGTGTATCGCTTGGGCATGTGGGTGCGAACTTGCATGGGAAGAGTCTGCCCGAGTCGTCAATGCGTCGGCCCACCGCACGACTATGCTGCGGTGAGTCATCAGATCCGCACAGCTCAGTTGTACGGCCCCCCAACATCCGAGGAGCCCTCGTGGTCACCGACGCAACCAAGAAGCTCAGAGAGCCGGTCGCGTACATCTTGCTCGCATTCACCGGCCTGCTCGCACTGGCAGCGCTCTTCCAGTTGTTCGTCGGCGGGATCGGCTTCGTGGCCGCGTCCGCGGGCGTGCACAGCATCATCGTCCCGCCGTCGGTCACCACGATCGCGCTGATCCCGGCCCTGGTGGCCGCGGTCTGGCTGGTCAACGAGGGTGAGCGGACGCCGAACGCCCGGATCGTCACGCTGGCCGCGCTGGTCATCACCGGTCTGTTCCTGCTGATCGGCCTGATCGCCACGTTCGCGCAGTTCAACGGCGGCGGCACGGCCGGCGAGAAGATCGTCGGCTTCATCGCCTCGCTCGGTGGCCTCGCGCTGTACGGCGGTGTCGGGCTGTATGCGCTGAAGACGTTCCAGGCGCTGCCGGCGCCGGTCAAGACCCCGAAGGCGGGCCAGTTCCAGCAGCCGGCGCACCCGGGTCAGCAGGGCCAGTTCGGCGGCCAGCAGGCGCAGTACGGCCAGCAGGGCTACGCACAGCAGCAGGGCTACGGCCAGGACCAGCAGGGTCAGTACGGCGGTCAGCAGTACGACCAGGGCCAGCAGTACGGCGGTTACGCGGCGGCTGGTGCCGCTGGTGGTTACGCGGCGGGTCAGGGCGACCAGCAGCAGTGGCCGCAGGAGCAGGGCTGGAACCAGGGCGACCAGCAGCAGGCCTGGTCCGCCGGTGACGCGGAGGCCCAGCACGGCCAGCCCGCGGACCCGCAGGCCGGTCAGCACTCCGCACAGCACTCCGGCCAGCAGGAGCAGGCGTGGCCAGCTGAGGGTCAGGCCGCTGCCGAGCCGACCCAGGCGTGGAACTCCGAGGGCCAGCAGCAGTGGAGCGGCCAGGAGCACGGCCAGCAGTGGCCGCAGGAGCAGCAGCAGTGGGGCGCCGACGCTGGTCAGCAGCACGGTCAACACGGTCAGGCCGGTCAGCAGCAGTGGAGCGGCCAGGACTACGGCCAGCAGCCGCAGTCCGGCCAGGAGTGGGGTCAGCCGGCCGAGGGTGCGGAAACGCAGCCCGAGGCACAGCAGGGCCAGCAGGCCTGGCAGCAGGAGCAGTCCTGGCAGGCCGACGACAAGCCGGCCGAGCAGCCGGCGGCCGCAGAGCCTGCACAGCAGGCGGATTCGCCCGACGAGACCCGTGTCGAACCGCGCGTCGAGGGCGACAAGAACGACCCGAACCAGCCGGGCCAGGGTCAGCAGGGCTGGTGGTCGCAGCCTTCCTGATCAGTCAACTGATCGGGCGGCAGCAAGCTCAGCAAGCCCTTACCGTGCTTGCGGAAAAATCGCGGTAGTACGAGGTTTGAAGCCGGGTACCCGGCGCGAGAGGCCTGTATCCACAGGCCTCTCGTTCTTTTGCGGGCATGTTGCGGATGATCCCAATAGCAGAGCACGGCTTGACTTTCGTGCATTGCAGGAATGTAATTTCAACCGTGTCGTTCGTTAGGACACTCGGTATCGGGGACCGTTGCAGAGCGCAG
>NZ_DASRVN010000322.1:0-5808 GCF_035655035.1 Kribbella sp.
CGTACCACCTCGTTGGGGAACTGGAGTCCCGCCAGGTGTCCGCCGTTCGGTGTATGTTCCCGACTTGAGAATCGCTGAGCCGCCGAGGCGTCCAGAACTTCCTCGAAAGATCTCTTTGACGTCAATGAGGCGGTCGTTGTAATCGCCCGCGAGTGTGCCGTTCCTGACGTTGATCTTCTTCACATAGTCCGCGACGGCCTTGCAACCGATGCAACCCTTGTCGCTGGCCGCCATCAATGGGCTGGCGTCCCCGGTCCCGTACGAGTAGTTGAGCAGAGCGACGTAGTGGCCGATAAAAGCCTCGCCGGCCGCGAGGGTCGCACCTGCGGCGGCGGATGGGCGGATGGGCGGTGCCGTTGGCAGATTTGTCGACGGTGTGCTGGCTGAGGTGCTGCTCAGAGTCGGGGACGGACTTGTGGTGGCCGTCTGACCGCTCGCAGATGTTGGCGGTGGGGCCGTGTTTGGTTGGCCGGCTTCGGGGCTGCTGTTGGTGCAGGCCGTGAGGAGTGTGGTGGTGGCTAGGCAGGCCAGGAGTGCTTGGGTTGGCCTGTTGCTGTGTGTCACGTTTGTCAGCCCTCCGTAGTTGATACGAATCGTAACGGGGGGCCGGGGTGGGGGGCGATGTCAATAGATGCAGCTGTGGATAAGGCCAGGAGCCGCTCGGCTGGGGGGTTAGAGGCTCGGGCGGCTCCTGGTTGATGGGGGGACGGGTGAGGGGTGCGGGTTATGACGCGGAGGGAGGGTGTGACGGTGGTCACTCCGTGTGAGGGGCGTACTGGACGTCCAGGGCGGCGGTGGTGAAGCCGAGGGAGGTGTAGAGGGCTCGGGCGGGGGTGTTGGTGCCGTCTACGTAGAGGACGATCTCGTCGAGGCCCCGGTCGTTCTGGAGGTGGTGGAGGCCTTGGAGGGTCAGGGACTTGCCCAGGCCTCGGCCCTGGAAAGAAGGGGAAACACCGACTACGTAGACCTCTCCTACCCCGTCCTCCACCTTGGTCCAGTGGAAGCCCGCTACGGCGCCGGTTTCGGAGACGGCCAGGAAGAAGCCGTTGGGGTCGAACCACGGCTGCTGGAGGCGTTCTGACAGGTCTGCGGCGGTCCAGCTGCCCTGCTCGGGGTGGTCGGCGAACGCGGCGGCGTTGACCTCCAGCCAGGCGGCGTTGTCCTGGCCGGGCACGAACGTGCGTACGGCGATCCCGTCGGGCCACACGACAGCGGGGAGCGGGGCCCTGGTACGGCGGAGAAAGTACAGCTCGCGTGTTACGTCAAGATCGAGGCGCTGGGCCAGTTCGTCGGCGCCCGGGCGACGTCCGTGGGCCCAGACGCGGGTACGGCTGCCGCCGTGGTCGAGCAGCATTCGGAGTAGCGCCGTACCGAAACCTTGGCGGCGGTACGCCGGGGCGACGACGAGTTCGGCTGAGCCGTCGGGGGAGAGGGCGGCGTACCCGGTGAGGTTGCGGGCGCTCTGCAGGCCGCTGACCTCGATCGTGCCTGGTTCGCCTTCGTAGGCGAGGACGTGGACGTCGCCGGGATGCTCGCCGTCCAGGTGCAGCAGGGTGCGTTCGGACAGCGGGTGGACGCCGTCGCTGTCTGCTGCGGCGCGGGCGAGTTCCGTGACGGCAGCGGCGGTGGCCGGGGGCAACGGTGAGGGTACGGCTTCAAGTGTCACCGGAACACAGTAAAAGGTTCAGCTGAGTTCATTCTCAGGTTCTGGAAAGAAGGTTTGCTGCTCAGGTAGCTTCAGCGGACTCATCAACAAGACACGGAGAATGACATGGCACGAGACAGAGCACGGTTGGGGGGACCGCGGGTTGCTGGTCTGCTCGCCGCCGGGACGGCCGTGGCGCTCGCCTTCGCCGCCGGGGGATCCCTGAGCCAGGCGGGAGCTGCGCCCCAGGCGGGAGCTGCGACCCAGACGGGGGCTGCGACTCAGGCGGGGGCTGCGACCCAGCCCGGCGCCGCGCCGCAGGCGACCGCCGGACAGACGAAGAAGCCGACGCACTCGCAGATCCAGCTGCTGGCGATCAACGACTTCCACGGCAACCTGGAGCCGGCGACCGGTTCCGGCGGCAACGTCAACGGCATCCCGGCCGGCGGTGCGGCGTACCTCGCCACGCATCTGAAGGAGCTGCGGGCCGCGGCGAAGGCGAAGGGGCAGGACTCGGTGACGGTCGCCGCCGGTGACCTGATCGGTGCCTCGCCGCTGCTGTCGGCGGCGTTCCACGACGAGCCGACGGTGGAAGCGCTCAGCGGGATGGGACTCGAGGCTGCGTCGGTGGGCAACCACGAGTTCGACGAGGGCTGGCACGAGCTGCTCCGGATGCAGACCGGCGGCTGCCTGCCGGACGGCGACGGGCAGAACAACCAGAACTCCTGCCCGGACCCGAAGCACCCGTTCACCGGCGCCAAGTACAAGTACCTGAGCGCGAACGTGTTCTTCACCAACACCCAGAAGACGCTGTTCGCGCCGTACACGATCAAGTCGTTCAAGGACGGCAACAAGGTCGCGTTCATCGGTATGACGCTGGAGAACACGCCGAACATCGTGACCAAGGCCGGCGTCGAGGGCCTGACCTTCAAGAACGAGGTCGCCACCGCGAACGCGCTGGTCCCGGAGCTGAAGAAGAAGGGCGTGAAGTCGATCGTCGTGCTGCTGCACGAGGGCGGGTTCCCGGCCGACCCGAAGGCGTACAACAGCTGCCCGGGGATCTCCGGCCCTATCGTCGACATCAACGCCGGGCTGGACCCGGAGATCGACGCGATCATCTCCGGCCACACCCACCAGGCGTACAACTGCTCGCTGCCGGACAAGGCCGGCAAGCCGCGGCTGGTCACCAGCGCCTCGTCGTTCGGCCGGCTGGTCACCGAGGTCCGGCTGAGCATCGACAACGCGACCGGTGACGTCGACCGGACGAACACCCTGGCGCAGAACCAGATCGTCACCCAGGATGTCGCCCAGGACCCGAAGACGGCCAAGCTGATCGCGAAGTACAAGGCGCTGGTCGCCCCGATCGAGAACAAGGTCATCGGCCACCTCAGCACCCCGTCGGTGGTCCGGACGAACGACGACTCGCTGGAGTCGCCGCTCGGCAACCTGATCGCGGACGCGCAGCTCGCCGACCCGTCGGTGGTGTCCGGGGGCAAGGCGCCGGTGGCGGCGTTCATGAACCCGGGCGGCATCCGCGCCGACCTGTCCTCGAACGGCGGTGCGGTCACCTTCGGGCAGGCGTTCACCGTGCAGCCGTTCAACAACTTCCTGGTCTCGATGGACATGACCGGGACGCAGATCAAGGCCCTGCTGGAGCAGCAGTTCTCCGGCGTGAACGGCCCGGACTCCCCGAAGTACAAGGTGCTCCAGGTCGCGGGCATCACCTACACCTGGAACCCGGCCGCGGCGGCGGGTTCGAAGATCGTGGCCGGTTCGATCAAGATCGGTGGGCAGCCGCTGGCCGACGGTACGTCGTACCGGATCGTCACGAACAACTTTCTCTCCGACGGCGGTGACGGCTTCCCGGCCTTCACCACCGCGACGAACAAGGTGTTCGGCGGGCTGGACATCGACGCGTTCGCGAGCTACCTGAGCGCGCACGACCCGTACACCCCGGTGCCGACCGACCGGATCTCGCTCGGCTCCTGACCACCTGACGAAGGGCCGGTGCGCTGCCGCACCGGCCCTTTTTCGGATCGGCCGGGGATCCTGGTACCTTGCGTACTCAGGTACTTACGGAAGGTGAGCGATGGCGCACGTTGCTCCGACCTCCCACCGGCGGGCCACTCGCGCGTCGCACCGGGGTCATCGCAGCGCGGACGGGCCGGTGCAGATCACCAGTTGGCTCGGTCTGGCGTTCGCATTCGTGGTCGGCTGGATCCTGACGCTTCAGTCGCACATCGGCGTGCACGCCGCCGGCATCACGATGCTGGTGATGCTGGTGCCGATCACGATCGGCACCTTCGTGGCCGGGTTCAAGCAGGGCGTCGGGTCCTGGAAGGCGGCGCTGCTCCCGGCGGCCTGGCTCGCCTTCACGGTGCTGAAGTTCTTCTTCTAGGCCTTCGTGTCCGCCGGCTCGCGCGTGGTCGGCGCGGGCGGTACGACGAAGCGGTAGCCGACGTTGCGGACGGTACCGATCAGCGCCTCGTGCTCGGGCCCGAGCTTCGCGCGCAGCCGCCGTACGTGCACGTCGACCGTCCGGGTGCCGCCGAAGTAGTCGTAGCCCCAGACCTCCTGGAGCAGCTGCTCGCGCGTGAACACCCGCCCCGGGTGCTGCGCGAGGAACTTGAACAGCTCGAACTCCTTGTACGTCAGGTCGAGCGCCCGTCCGTTCAGCTTCGCGGTGTACGACGCCTCGTCGATGACCACGTCGCCGCTGCGGATCAGCGTGGACTCGGGCTCGTCGTTCCGGGTGGCCGCGAGCCGGCCGATCACCAGCCGCAGCCGGGCCTCGATCTCGGCCGGGCCGGCGGTGTCGAGCAGTACGTCGTCCGCGCCCCAGTCCGCGTTCACCGCGGTCAGGCCGCCCTCGGTGACGACCAGGATCAGCGGTACGTCGATACCGGTCGTCCGGATCAGCCGGGAGGCGCTCCGGACCGCGACCAGGTCGCGGCGGGCGTCCAGCAGCACGGCGTCGGCGTCCGGCGCGTCGACCAGCGCGGAGACCTCGGTCGGCAGGATGCGGATCTGGTGCGGCAGCAGGGCGAGCGACGGCAGCACCTCGGTGGAGGCCTGCAGCGCGTTCGTCAGCAGAAGCAACGTGCTCACGCCGTCTCCTTGTGCTGATCATCGGATCCTGCCGCAGCGATCCGGTCCTCGTGCGCAACAGGCCCCGACGGCGTCGTTGCCGGGGGCCTGGGACACACTGGGTCTAACAGCAAGCTGACATAATACCGGAAGACCTACCAGACCAGTGAGGCGCCGATCAGATGCCGGAAGTGACCATCAGGTACTTCGCCGCCGCACGCTCGGCCGCGGGTACGTCGACGGCGACCGCGGACGCGGGTTCGATCGGTGATCTGGTGACGACCGTCTCCACCGACCGGCCGGAGCTGGCCCGGGTGCTGTCGATCTGCACGTTCCTCCTGGACGGTGAGCGGGCGGACGCGAGTACGCCGCTGCGGCCGGGTGCGCTGGTCGACGCCCTGCCGCCCTTCGCCGGCGGCTGACCGGACTCCTCGCGAGGTACATTCGTCGCCGTGGCGATGGAGTCGGGGACGCTACTCACTACGGTGGGGCGGGCGGGGGTCCTGTTCGGGAAGGCCTGGCCGCGGCTGGCGGCGGTCTTCCTGGTTGCGCAGTTGGCGCACCGGGGCCTGCAGTGGGTCGCAGTACAGGCCGGGGCGAAGGCCGAGGCAGCCGGTATCGCAGTACTGGCGTTGCTGGTCGTGGTGTCGCTGGCGATGTACGTGACCATGTTCTTGGTGCTCCGCAGCGAGCTCCCGTTCCACCGTCGGGCGGTTGCCGAGGGCATGCTGGCCCCGGACGGTATGGAGCCCGGCAACGAGCACAAGCCGCTTGACGCGATCGCTGCGGCCCTGCTGCCGTTCCTGGCGTTCTACGCGGCCTACAAGTTCCTGCAGACCGAGGCGCTCAACTACGAGTACCAACTGGCGGTCAAGAAGGTCAACGACGTCGCGGCCGCGGTTCTTACGGGCGGTACGGCGCCGCAGCAGTCGGAAGGCCTGCAGTCGTTGTCCACGTGGCTGTTCATCGGCCTCGGCGTCACGGCGTACCTGCTCCGCTTCGTGTTCAAGAGGTGGAAGAAGGAGAAGGAAGGCCCGGTCCGCAAGCTGTTCGTCACGTACCTCGAGGCGCTGTGG
>NZ_DASRVN010000323.1:0-3883 GCF_035655035.1 Kribbella sp.
GTCTCCTTGTACTTGACCTTCATGTCCCGGCCGGTCTCGCGCATCGTCTTGATCACCTTGTCGAGCGTGACCACGTGCACGCCGTCGCCGTGCATCGCCATCCGGGCCGCGTTGATCGCCTTCACCGACGCCATCGCGTTCCGCTCGATGCACGGGATCTGCACCAGGCCGCCGACCGGGTCGCAGGTCAGGCCGAGATTGTGCTCCATCGCGATCTCCGCGGCGTTCTCGACCTGTTGCGGCGTACCGCCGAGCACCTCGCAGAGACCGGCGGCGGCCATCGAGCAGGCCGAGCCGACCTCGCCCTGGCAGCCGACCTCGGCGCCGGAGATCGAGGCGTTCTCCTTGTACAGCACACCGATCGCGCCGGCCGTCAGCAGGAACCGGACCGCGCCGTCGTCGGTCGCCCCGGGCACGAACCGCCGGTAGTAGTGCAGGACGGCCGGGATGATGCCGGCGGCACCGTTCGTCGGCGCGGTGACGATCCGCCCGCCGGACGCGTTCTGCTCGTTGACCGCGAGCGCGAACAGGTTCACCCAGTCCATCACCTTGAGCGGGTCGACCGACCACGGGTCCTGGCTGAGCTTGCGGTGCAGGGCGTGTGCGCGGCGCGGCACCTTCAGACCGCCGGGCAGGATGCCCTCGGTCTCGCAGCCCTCGCGGACGCAGTCCTGCATCACCTGCCAGATCCGCAGCAGTCCGTCGCGGATCTCGTCCTCGGTCCGCCAGGCCAGCTCGTTCGCGAGCATCACCTCGCTGACCGGCAGCTGCGACTCGCGGCACCGGTCGAGCAGCTCGGCGCCGGTGCTGAACGGGTACTTCAGCGGGGTGGTGTCGGGCACGATCCGGTCGCCCGCGGCGGCGTTCTCGTCGACGACGAAGCCGCCGCCGACCGAGTAGTACGTCCGTTCCCGCAGTACGGCGCCCTGGTCGTCACGGGCGACGAAGATCATCCCGTTCGGGTGGTACGGGAGCGCCTTGCGACGGTGCATCACCAGGTCGTGGCGCTCGTCGAACGCGATCTCCCGGACGCCCGCGAGCAGCAGCCGGCCGCGCTCGCGGATCGTCTCGACCCGGGCGTCGACGGAGTGCGTCGCGATCGTCTCGGGGTCCTCGCCCTCGAGCCCGAGGACGACCGCCTTGTTGCTGCCGTGCCCGTGGCCGGTGGCCCCGAGCGATCCGAACAGCTGGGCCTCGACGGTCGTCGTCGCGGCCAGCAGGCCGTCGTCGGCGAGGCCGAGTGCGAAGGTGCGGGCGGCGCGCATCGGTCCCACGGTGTGGGAGCTCGACGGGCCGATCCCGATACTGAACAGGTCGAAGACACTGATCGCCATCGTGCGGAGGTTCCTTCCGGTCGCCGTTGACCGTTTGGTGTCCTCCCCATTCTGTTGGGCGGAATGCCCTCCAGAGGTGCCTCGCCCGCGCGGTGAAGGTGCCTGAGAGATTCTTGGGGAGAGTTGCTCCTACGGCGCCCGGTTCGTGCCCGGGTCTCTCCCGCACGGGTTTATGCGGCTGTTGAATTGACTGACGCTGTGGACGGTACGGCGGTCTGCCGGGCGCCGTCAATCCGGCCCGTGCGGACCGCCCAGATCTCGAAGAACCAGGTGAACAGCGGCGGAACACTGGCCGCCAGCGCCGCCAGCGTGACCGGCCAGGACCACCGCAGCGGGCCGCGGACGGCGAGCACCGTGACGACGTACGCGACGAAGATGCCGCCGTGGATCGGGCCGAAGATCTTCACCCCGAGCTCGTTGTCGGACAGCACGTACTTGAACAGCATTCCGATCAGCAGTCCGCTCCACGAGATCGCCTCGGCGATCGCCACCACCCGGAACCACTGTGCGTGTCTGGTACTCATCACCGCCGACCCTAACAAGCCCCCCAAGCGGGCCCGGGGTGCTCGCGGGGCTGATCCCGGATGCCGTCAGCAAGCGATTGCCGAACGATCGTTCGCAGGAAATTCATCCGACGCGCTCCCGTGGGCACCGCAGTACTCGGCGTGGCGGCTGCCGTTCTCAGCACCGCCGCAGCTGCCCCTCCCGGTGCGGAACTACCGTGAGTGCGCCGCACACCTGCAACGGCTCGCCAACGCGATCCACGACCCGGCCACGGGCTACAGCTGGCACAGAGCGTGCAGCAGCAGCTGGGACGGTACGGCGTACTGCTGACGTACCAGGGCTGGGGTCACGGGAGCTACGGCAAGGGCCCGTGCATGCACACCACGATCGACAACTACCTGATCGACAAGGACGTGCCGAAGCGCGGCACCAGCTGTCCCGCGGTGATGCCCGCCTAGATCTCCAGCACCCGGCCGAGGTGGTCGCCGCGGACCAGTCGGCCGGCCATCAGCCGGAGCTCGGCGCAGGCGGTTTCCAGCGCCTGGGCCTGGCTCCGGCAGTGGTCGACGTACCAGAACGGGTCGTCCGGCTGCGGATCGTCGGCGTCGTCGATATCGGCGTACCAGCGCCGGCGGCCACAGTTCAGCACGCGCACCCGAAGATTCATCGTCCTCACCCCCCGTACAACGGCCGGCCCGGCCGGGCGCGTGGATCGCGGCCCCCCACTGCCACGCGCCGGGCCGAGTTCAGCCCTCCCCGCCCTGTACATCGTGGGGCGGCGGCGAACGTTACTGTTCGTGATCGGTAATCTTGATTACTTCCCGAGGTGCGAGCGGGTCCACTGCTCGAGGCCGTCGGTGGTGATCGGCAGGTCCTCGGTGAGGATCTCCAGCCGGTCCTCGTGCACCACGACGTTGTCCTCGATCCGGATGCCGATCCCGCGCAGCTCCGGCGGCACGGTCTCGTCGTTCGGGTGGAAGTACAGGCCCGGCTCGACCGCGAGCGCCATCCCGGCCTCGATGGTGCCGGCGAAGTACGCCTCCGGCCGCGACGCGTCGCAGTCGTGGACGTCGAGGCCGATGTAGTGCCCGGTGCCGCAGACGATGTACCGGCGGTGCTGCTGCCCGTCCGGGCCGAGCAGCTCGTCGATCGACGCGTCCAGCAGGCCCCAGTCCCGAAGTCCCTCGGCCAGGACCCGCAACGCCTCGTGCTGGAAGGCGCGGTACGGCGCGCCGACCTTGACGGCGTCCAGGGATGCGAGCTGCGCCTTGTGGACGAGGTCGTGCACCTGCCGCTGCGCCGCGGTGTACTCGCCGGTGGCCGGGAACGTCCGGGTCACGTCGGCGGTGTACAGCGTCCGGGTCTCGACGCCGGCGTCCAGCAGGATCACGTCGCCCTCGTTCACCGGGCCGTCGTTGCGGACCCAGTGCAGCACCGGCGCGTGGTTGCCGGCAGCAACGATCGACGCGTAGCCGACGCCGTTGCCCGCGGTCCGCGCGCGGCGGTCGAAGGTGCCCTGCAGCCAGCGCTCACCGCCGCCCCGGATCGCTTCCGGCAGCTCCCTCGCGACGTCGCCGAACGCCAGTACGCTGGCCGCGACCGCCTCGCGGAGCTGGTCGAGCTCCCAGTCGTCCTTGATCCGGCGCAGCTCTGCGATGCTCTGCCGGAGCGCGTTGCCGTCGGTGGGCGACGTCCGGACCAAGGCGTCCAGCATCGGCTCCACACCGGGAACCGAGAGCATGAACGGCACCGCGCCACGAACCGCGGCGGGCAGCTCGTCGATCGGCCGGCAGGCGATCTGCAGCGCGTCCGACCAGTCCTTCAGACCCGGCACCGGGCCGATCCACAGCTCGCCGTCGCGCGCGTTCGCGAAGAAGTCCGCCTCGTCCGGGCCGGCGGTCTCGCGCAGGTACAGCGTCGCGTCGCCGTCCCCGGAGATCACCAGTACGGCGCCCTCGGCCTGGCAGCCGGTCAGCCAGACGAAGTCGCTGTCCGCGCGGAACTGGTAGTCGGTGTCGTTCGACCGGACCGGAGCGCGGCCCGCA
>NZ_DASRVN010000324.1:0-5272 GCF_035655035.1 Kribbella sp.
ACCTTGGAGAAGGCCTTGACGGCCGCGAGTTTCAGCTCGGCCTGCTGGCCGGCACGGAAGTAGAACTGCTTCCCGCGGCCCATCAACAGGGGATAGACGGTGAGGTCGATGACATCGATGAGCCGCTCGCGCAGGAGTGTCTCCGTGAGCCGGCCGTGGCCGAGGATCAGCAGGTTTCCGCCGTCCTGCTGCTTGAGCCGTGTCACCTCGTCGACGACGTCGCCGCGAATGATGGCCGGGTTGCCCCAGTCGGCGCTGTCCAGCGTGGAGGTGAAGACGTACTTCGGGATCTTCTCGAGCCGATCGGCCCACATCGGCTTGTGCGTCCCACCCCTGCCGTACAGAGCGGCGAAGTCCTCGTACGTCCGGCGCCCGAACAGCAGAGCGTCGCACGCTTCGAGCAGGCCGAGGCCGTCCCGCAGGTACGCCTCGTCCTGGTACCGGCCCACGCCCATACCTACCGGGTCCTCGGTCACGCCGTCCGCCGAGACGAGCACGTACTCGATCAGTTTCCGCATGGCATCGCTCTCTCCTACGCGTCGGTTGTTGCGCTATACAGACACCGGGGTGAGGTGAAGCTGGGCGGTCCGACCAGTTCGGCGCGTCGCCGGTGTCTGTATCCGCGACAGTTGCCGAGCGAGGAGCAGATAGCTGTGACCAGTGGTGTTGACAGCGGTGAGCTGACGGCGCGAGCGCGGGCGGGTGACAATGACGCGTTCCGGGAGTTGACCGAGCCGTTCCGGTGGGAGTTGCAGGTGCACTGCTACCGCATGCTGGGTTCGTTCCAGGATGCGGAGGACAGCCTGCAGGAGACGTTGCTGGCCGCGTGGCGAGGCTTGGCCGGGTACGACGGCCGGGCATCGATCCGTACCTGGTTGTACCGGATTGCCACCAACCGGTGTTTGAATGCGCGGCGCTCGATGAGTAGGCGTCCGGTCAAGGAGTGGGACGTCGCGGTCGAGCCGCCCGCGCCGACCCGCCTCGGGGACGTCGCGTGGTTGCAACCGCTTCCGGAGGCGTTGGTCCCCACCGGGAGCGACATACCGTTGGGGCCCGAGGCTCGGTACGAGCAGTCCGAGTCGATCTCTCTGGCGTTCGTGACTGCCCTCCAGGCGTTGCCGCAGCGCCAGGTCGCTGTCCTCGTGTTGCGTGACGTCCTCGGATTCCGCGCCGAGGAAGTCGCCGGCATGCTGGATGCCACCCTCGATTCGGTCAACAGCGCGCTGAAAAGAGCGCGGGCCGGCCTCCGCCGGTACCGGGAACTGTCCGAGGATCGGCAACCTGCACCGTCGCCGGGTTCGCCGGGTGAGGACGTGGTCACGGCCCGGTTCGTCCGGGCGTTCGAGTCCAACGACATCGACGCGCTGGTTGCCTTGCTGACCGACGACGTGTTCGTCTCGATGCCGCCGCTGCCGTTCGAGTACGAGGGTCGCGATGCGGCAGTCCGCTTCTGGTCCGCGATCTTCGGCATGAATCGCCAGGTGCGTGTGATTCCGGCACGTGCGAACGGCCAGCCCGCGTTCGGTACGTACGTCCGCGCGCCGAGCGGCGTCCGGCACGGTACGGGGCTGATCGTGCTGACGCTGAGCGGAGATCAGGTCTGTGCGATGACGCGGTTCGACAGCAGCGTGCTGCCGTGGTTCGGGTTGCCACGCGCGCTGCTCAGCTAATCCCTACATATCAAGGAGAATCATCATGGGAAAGATCGTGGTCAGCCAGAACGTCACGCTGGACGGCGTGGTCGAGGACCCGAGCGGCGAGGGAGGGTTCAAGCACGGCGGCTGGTTCGCCGAGTTCATGGGCCAGGACTGGGGGGCGTGGGGAGAGCTGGAACTGGCCGAGGCACAAGGTGCCGAGGCGCTGCTGATGGGCCGGCTGACCGACGAGTACTTCGGCGCCCGGTCGCGAATCATGAGTGGCGAGTGGCTGGACAGTTTGAACCGTCTCCCCAAGTACGTCGTGTCCGCGACCCTTCGAGAGCCCCAGTGGACGAACGCGACCGTCCTGGCGGGCGATCCGGTCAGCGAGGTTTCGAAGCTCAGGGATCAGCTCCTGGGAGAGATCGTCGTGTACGGCAGCCGTCCGCTCGTGCGGATGATGATGGAGCACGACCTGGTCGACGAGTTGCGCCTGACGGTCTTCCCGGTCGTGCTCGGCGCGGGCGAGCGTGTGTTCGGCGAGACCAGCGACAAGCGACCGCTACGCCTGATCCACACGAAGACGGTGGGCAACGGCCTCGCCCACCTGACGTACGAGCGCGCTCGCGAGGCCTGACGGTACGCGCCGCTCGAGAACGCCGTGCAGGAACCGCCTATGACGCCCCGCGATTGAGGCGGCGTACGGCGAGTTCGGCCAGGAGGGCGGCGCCGTCGGGGAGGACGGAGTCGTCGAAGGCGGCCAAAGGGGAGTGGTTGTCGGCGGCGGCGTCGGGGTCCTCGGCGGCGCAGGCGCTGAGGTTGAGGTAGACGCCGGGGACCTCGTTCAGGACGTACGACATGTCCTCGGCGCCGCAGCGCGGGTTAGGGCGTTCGCGGAAGCGGTCGGTGCCGAACAGGTCCTCGATGGTCGCGCGGGCGAAGGCGTACTCGGCCTCGTCGTTGACCGTGACCGGGTAGCCGACCTGGTACTCCGCCTCGACCTGCAGGCCGTGCGCCGCGGCCAGGCTCTCGACGAGCTGGATCGACGACTTCTGCACCTTCGCGCGGGTCGCCTCGGAGAACGTCCGGACGGTCGCGTCGATGAACGCGTCGTCCGGGATGATGTTCTCCTTCGTACCGCCGGCGATCCGCCCGACCGTGAGGACCACCGGGTCGAACACGTCGAACTGCCGGGTGATCATCGTCTGCAGCGCGGTCACGATCTCGCAGAGCACCGGGATCGGGTCCTTGCCGCGGAACGGCGTCGACCCGTGCGTCCCCTCGCCGATCACCCGGACGTGCAGCTGGTCCGCCGCGGCCATGAACGACCCGGGCTTGCTGCTCCACATCCCGAGCGGCTGCGACGACGCGCCGACGTGCAGCCCGTACGCCGCGTCCGCGCGTCGGCCGGCCGCGTCCAGGACGCCCTCGCGGATCATGATCGGCGCCCCGCCGGACGTCTCCTCGCCGGGCTGGAACATGAACACCACGTCGCCCGGCAGCTCGTCCCGCAGCGCGCACAGCACCTTCGCCGCGCCGACGAGGCCCGCGACGTGCAGGTCGTGGCCGCAGGCATGCATCATCCCGGCGTGCTGGGACGCGTACGGTACGTCGACGCGCTCGGTCACCGGCAACGCGTCCATGTCGCCGCGCAGCAGTACGACCGGCCCTGGTCCGCGGCCACCCCGCAGTACGGCGGTCACCGAGGACAGCTCCTTGCCGAGCGTGATCTCCAGCGGCAGGCCCTCGAGCGCGTCGAGGATCAGCTGCTGGGTCTTCGGCAGGTCGAGGTCGTACTCCGGCACCTGGTGCAGCGCCCGCCGCAGGCCGACGATCTCCTCGCGGAACCGCTCCGCGACCTCACGCGTGTCCGTCATGCTTTGGGTCCTAGGTTCAGGGCGGACATCACGCGTTGCGCGCTGCCGCCGAGTTCGAGCAGTTCGACGAGGTCGAGCCAGCGTTCCGGGTCCTTGATCTCGCGCGGCAGCGTGGCGTCGTACGTCCCGACCGGGGCGTCCTTCGCGACCGCGACCACCTTCGGCGCGACGTCGAGGTAGTCGCTCGCGTCCAGGATCTTCTTCTTCACCCCGGGCGCCATCGGCGTACCCGGGTCCGCGGCCGCGGCCCGGATCGCGTCGAGATCGCCGTACGCCGTGACCAGGGCGGCGGCCGTCTTCTCGCCGACCCCCTTCACACCGGGCAGCCCGTCGGACGCGTCACCGCGCAGCGTGGCGAAGTCGGCGTACCGCTGGGCCGGGACCTCGTACTTCGCGAGCAGCGCCCGCTCGTCGTACACGTCGGCGCGCCCGACGCCGCGGGCGGCCGTGTACACGACCCGGATGCCGCGGCTGTCGTCGATCAGCTGGAACAGGTCGCGGTCGCCGGTGACGACGTCGACCGGCATCGTCGCCTGGTGCGAGAGCGTGCCGATCACGTCGTCGGCCTCGTGGTCCGGGGCGCCGACGACCGCGATCCCGATCGCCTCCAGGCAGGCGCGGATGTACGGCACCTGGACCTCCAGGCGGTCCGGTACGTCCTCGATCTGCTCGCCCTTCGGTGACACGAACTCGACCCGCTGCGCCTTGTACGACGGGATCAGCGCGACCCGCCAGGACGGCCGCCAGTTGTCGTCCCAGCAGGCGACCAGGTGGGTCGGCCGGTGGTTCTCGGCCAGCCGGGCGATGAAGTCCAGCAGCCCGCGGATCGCGTTCGTCGGCGTACCGTCGGCGGCCTTCATGGTGTCCGGTACGCCGAAGAACGCCCGGAAGTAGAGAGACGCCGTGTCGAGCAGCATCAGCCGCTGTCCTGTCCCTGGGTTTGATACTGGCATGGGGAGATGCTTTCACAGCCGGTGTCCGGGGCAGTAGGGTCTTCGGGATGGAGGACCTGGACCGCAAGATCGTCGGGCTGCTCGCGACCGACGGCAGGATGAGCTTCACCGACCTGGGCAAGGCGACCGGCCTGTCCACGTCGGCCGTACACCAGCGGGTGAAGCGCCTCGAGCAGCGCGGCATCATCCAGGGGTACGCCGCCACCGTCGACCACACCGCGCTCGACCTGCCGCTGACCGCGCTGATCTCGATCCGCCCGATCGACCCGTCGCAGCCGGACGACTCTCCCGAGCGCCTCCGCGAGGTCCGCGAGATCGAGTCCTGCTACTCGGTGGCCGGCGACTCCAGTTACGTCCTGGTCGTCCGCGTCGCCTCCCCGGCCGCCCTGGAGAACCTCCTGGCCGTGATCCGCGCCCGCGCCAACGTCTCCACCACCACCACGATCGTCCTCAGCACCCCCTACGAACGCCGCCCCCCGGCGCTGTGAAAGTCCTCCTGACGGACCTCTTCAGCACACTGATCCCCGGCGGCGAGGCTGCCCGCGCTGAGGTGAACGCCCAGATGGGCGCGGTGCTCGGCGTCGACCCGACGGCCTTCCAGCACGCCTTCGACGCGTCGTCGTACGACCGCTTCATCGGCGCGTACGGCGACCTGCCCGCCACCCTCCGCGTGATCGCCGAACGCTGCGGCGGCACCCCGTCCGAAGCCCAAGTCCAGGAGGCCACCAGCCTCCGCCGCGCGCTCGCCCGCCGCCTGCTGAGCGCGGCACCCGCGGCCACCCTCGACACCCTCGCCGCCTTCAAG
>NZ_DASRVN010000325.1:0-14864 GCF_035655035.1 Kribbella sp.
GAGACGGCGCGCAGCCGGGACACCACCGCCGGATTGCCGATCTTCACCCGCTGGGCGCTGACCAGCTGGGAGAGCATCGGCGCGGACAGCCCGATCACCTGGGCGAGTCCGCCCTGGGTCAGGCCGAGCGCCTGGGTGACCCGCCGTACGACCTCGCCCAGCGGCTCGCCGTACAGCTCGATCTGTTGCTGCAGGTTCTGCCTGCTCTGTTCCATCCTCGTGCTCCTTCGCCCGGCTCCATCCGTTGGCAGCTGCAAAGATCTTCGCACTTGCGAACGCCATTTGCCAGTAGAAATTGGCTTGACATTTGCAATTGCAAACTGAGAGAGTTTGCGGCAGCGAATCCGACCCCGGAGGAAACGATGACGACTCACCACGGACACCGCCGCCCGGCGGTGCTGGCGCTTCTCGCCATCACACTGACCGCGCTGCTCGCCGGTCTGGCGGCACCGGCGGCGCAGGCCGACCCTGCTCCCGACAGCGGCAAGCTCGTGCTCGTGCTGGACTCGTCCGGCTCGATGAAGGAGCCGGCCGGCGACGGCACCACCAAGATCGCCGCGGCCCGGACCGCGCTCACCCAGGTGGTGAGCAAGCTGCCGGCGGACGCCCAGGTCGGTCTCCGGGTGTACGGCGCCACCGTGTTCAAGCGCAGCCAGCCGGGCGCGTGCACCGACACCCAGCTGACCGTCCCGATCGGGGCCGGCAACCGGCCACAGCTCCAGGCGGCGATCGCGAAGTACCAGCCGTACGGCGAGACCCCGATCGGCTACGCGCTCCAGCAGGCCGCGAACGATCTCGGCCCGACCGGGCAGCGCACGATCGTGCTGGTGTCCGACGGCGAGGCCACCTGCGCGCCGGACCCCTGTGTGGTCGCGCAGTCGATCGCCAAGCAGGGCATCGACCTGAAGATCGACGTCGTCGGGTTCCGGGTCGGCGGCAAGGCCCGCAGCCAGCTGCAGTGCGTGGCCCGCGAGGGACGCGGCGACTACTACGACGCCGACTCGACGATCGACCTGGAGGCGGGGCTCGGCAGGCTGTCCACGCGGGCCTTCCGCCCGTTCCGGATCTCCGGCACGCCGGTCCACGGGGCGCCGCAGCAGGAGGGCGCTCCGGTGCTTGCCCCGGGCCACTACTCCGACACGTTCGGGGTCGACGACACCTCGAAGCACTACCTGATCAAGCGGACCATCAAGGGCTCGACGCTGCGCGCCGGGGTCAGCTTCCGGCGTCCGTCGGGCGGCAGCCTGGTGATCCAGACTGAGGTGCGGCTGAACACGACCGACGGCGAGCGCTGCGGCTGGAGCTATCCGCGCAGCTTCGACGGCGACCAGGGCCTCGCGACCGGGACGGCCTCGAGCTGGTCGAAGTACGACACGAAGAGCGGTCCGTGCTCGGAGTCCGAGCAGATGGTGCTCACGGTCAACCCGGGCAAGGACTTCCGCGAGCTCAAGGGCGTGCCGTACGAGCTGCGGATCGACGAAGAGCCGCCGGTCGACTCGACCACCAGCCTCCCGGCGGCGGCCGACGACCCGGTCTGGGTCACGATGAAGGGGTCGACGCCGCGCGAGATCGTTCCCGGTTCGAGCTTCCCGGACGCCCCGCTGCTGCAGCCGGGGACGTACAAGACGACCCTGATGCCGGGCGAGCTCCAGCTGTACAAGGTGAAGCTCGACTGGGGCCAGCGGCTGCAGGTGCAGGCGACCGTTCCGGAGATGGCCGGCGCCACCGCCGAGGCGCTCGACGGCATCCGGTACCTCGACACCGCGGTGATCTCGCCGATCGGTGAGGACGTGTACGCGGTGTTCGCGAAGAACGTGCCGGGAGGCGGGTACAAGCGCGGTGTGCTGACCAAGCGCGGCCTGGTCAAGGCGGTCACGACGAAGGAAGTCCGGTACCTGAACCGCAACGGCGCCAACAACCAGGACACCGGTACGTCGGCGCCCGGCGAGTACTACGTCGCGGTGTCGCTGACCCGGAAGACCAACGACAAGGCGTTCACGATCCCGCTGAACCTCACCGTCGCCCCGGTCGGCGCGGCCGGCACCGGCAAACCGGAGTACGTCAACGACGCGACACCGGTCTCCGGCGAGTCCGCGACACCGACCCCGAGCGCGACGCCCAGCACCACCGCCTCAGAGCCGGCCGACCCCAACGACTCCGGCAACAAAACCGAGGCCGGTGCCCCGGTGCAGGGCCGCGCGGATGACAACGACGACGGCACACCGATCGCCCTGGTCGCAGGGCTGGGCGGCGGCGGTGCGGTGCTGCTGCTGGTCGGGGCCTTCATCGTTCTCCGCCTCCGCAGAAACCCGACCACCGAATCCGGCCCGCAGAACTGGCAGCCGCCCACCAACTACCCCAACCAGAACGGCCCCCGGCCGCCACGCTGACGACCAGCCTCAGAGTCCGGGACGCCACGGTGTCCCGGGCTCTTCCATGTGCCCACCCCGAGCGCTGCGGAGCGACGCCGTCAGTTGGTCTTGCTGAAGATCTGGGTGGCGTCGCGGATGTGGGACTCGGAGAGGGCCCGGGCGGTGCTGACGTCGCCGGTGGTGATCGCGGTGGCGATCCGGTCGTGTTGCTCGGCGGCCTGGTGGGCCCAAGTCGGGTCCTCCAGGTTGAGCGCGGTGGAGACAGCGAGCCGGGCGATGGCGCGGCGGTGGGCGTCGGCGAGGAACTCGTTGTCGCTGGCCTCGACGATCAGCTCGTGGAACTGCATGTTCGACCGGGTGGCGGCGGTGGCGTCGCTCTGGTCGACGGCCACGGCGAATTCGGCGGCGGTGTCCTTCAGGCCCTGGAACCACACCGGTGCGATCAGGCCGTCCCGCGCCCGGCTCGCGGTGAGTTCCGCGGCGTACCCCTCGAGATCGCGCCGGAAGTCGAACAACCGCAGCATCGCGTCGTGGTCCAGTCCGGCCACCACCACGCCCCGGGCGGCGGGTGCGACCAGGCCTTCGGCGAGCATCCGGCCGAGGGCCTCGCGGACCGGGGTCCGGCTGACCCCCAGCTCGTCGGCGAGCGCGGCCTCCGGGAGCCGGTCCCCGGAGGAGTACGTGCCGTCGAGGAATCGTGCCCAAACCGCGTCGTACACCGAGCGGGTCGACCCCGCGGTTCCTTGGTCAGTTCCCATGCGGACAGCATACAGACGTGTATGCAGCGTATGCATTACTAGCTATTGCATTCACTGCATGCAATATGTACGTTGACCGACGGAGGTGCTCAGATGGACTGGAGTTCGACGCTGCTACTGGCGGTGGCGGGGACCGGCGCGGGCGCGATCAACGCGATCGCGGGCGGCGGATCGCTGGTCACGTTCCCGGCGTTGCTGCTGCTCGGCTATCCGCCGGTGGTGGCCAACGTCACCAACACGGTGGCGGCGTTCCCGGGCTATCTCGGCGGTGTCTGGGGCTATCGGCGTGAGCTCGCCGGACAGGGCCGCCGGATCCTGATGCTGGGCGCGGTCACCGCGCTGGGGGCGATCGGCGGCTCGGCACTGCTCCTGCTGGGGAGTGAGCGTGCCTTCGTGGCTGCGGTCCCGTGGCTCGTCCTGGGCTCGACCTTGCTGCTCGCCGTGCAACCGTTGCTGGTCCGGTCACGGGCTGACCGGGCTCGGACGCCCCGGAGCGAACGCCTGCGGTGGGCAACCCTGGGCCAGTTGGGTGTGGCAACGTACGGCGGGTATTTCAACGCGGGCCTCGGAATCATGATGCTCGGCGTGCTCGGTATCGCTCTGGACGAGCAACTGCAGCGCCTGAACGCGCTCAAAGGTGCGCTCTCGGCGATCACCAGCGCGGTCTCGCTCGGCTGTTTCGTGATCTTCGCGACCGTTTCGTGGCCGGCAGCAACAATCATGGCCGGTGCCGGTCTGTTCGGCGGCTGGCTGGGCGCCCGGCTCGGGCGCCGGATCCCGGTCGCAGTACTCCGATGGTCGGTCGTGGCCTTCGGACTTGCCATCTCTCTCGTCCTGTTGGTGGATCATGCTTCCTGAACGTACGGACCTGCTGCTGCGGAACGCCTACGTGCTTTCGCTCGACCCGGACGTGCCGGACGGCGTCGCGGACATCCTGATCCGTGACGGCGTCATCGAGGCCGTCGAACCCGGCCTGACCGCCACCGGCGACCGTGTCCGGGTCGTCGACGCGGCCACGAGCGTCGCGCTGCCGGGCTTCGTGGACACGCATTGGCATCTGTGGAACTCGCTGCTTCGCGGCACGGTCGGCGACGCCGCCGGCCGGGACTACTTCTCCGTCAAGCGTGGTCTCGCCCCGCACCTGGAGGCCGACGACTTCTACTGGTCGGCCCGGTTCGCTCTGGCCGAGGCCGTGCAGAACGGCATCACCACGGTGCACAACTGGGACCACAACGTCCGCGGGTCCGAGGACGTCGACGCGAATCTGCAGGCGCAACTCGACTCGGGGCTGCGCGGCCGGTTCTCGTACGGGCCACGCGACTCCGCACCGGCCACCGAGGCGATGGACCTCGACGGTCTCGACGCGGCGCGCTCGCTATGGCCGAGCGAACGTCTGGACGAGCGCATCCACTTCGGTGTCGCGTTGCGTGGCCCGTACCGCACCTCCACCGAGCTCGCGCAGCGCGAATGGCAGGCGGTACGCGACCGTGAACTGCCGATCACGATGCACTGTGATCGCTGCCTGCGCGAAGCGGGCTGCCGGTCCTGCGGTCTGACGCGGCTGGACCGGGAAGGGCTGCTCGGGCCGGACGTACAGATCGTCCACGCGGTACATGCCTCGCCTGAGGACGTCGCCGCGGTCGCCCGGACCGGTACGAAGATCTCGGTCAGCCCGTTGTCGGAGATGCGCACGATGGGGTTCCCCCGGGTGACCGAGTTCCTGGAGGCCGGCGTACTGACCTCGCTCTCGATCGACACGCTGGCGATGCCGGCCAACGCCGACATCCTGGCGACGCTGCGGGCCCTGGTCTGCACCGAGTACGCGCGGACCGGACGCACCACGTTGACGCCGCGGATCGCTCTGGAGATGGCGACCATCCGCGCCGCCCGTGACCTCGGGATCGACGAGGTCACCGGCTCCCTGAAGCCCGGCAAACGGGCCGATCTGATGCTGCTGGACCGCACCCACACGTCGATGCTCCCGAGCGGCGACGTGACCGACGGCCTGATCTACCACGGCACGTCGGCGGCGATCGGCACGGTCGTGTGCGACGGCCGGGTGCTGCTGCGCGACGGCCACCTGGTGCAGCCTTCGGCGCGGCACGCGATCGAGTCCGTGAACCAGCGACGAGACGACCTGCTCCGGCGCGCTCGGGATGCCGGTACCTGGGACGACTGACCACACCGGAAAGAAGGCGAACAACGATGATGAGCCACGAAGAAACGAGAGCGTCCGGCAGACCGCCGGTGCCGGGCACCGGAGCGGTCCGGGTCCCGCGGTCGATCAGCGGGTCTGCTGCTGTGCTCATGTTCCTGCTGATCCTGATCGCGTACTCGGTGAACGCGATGGACCGGATGGTCTTCCCGGTGCTGCTCGGCGAGGTCCGGGCAGAGTACGGGTTCGGCCTGGCCGCGGCCGGGCTGCAGTCGACGCTGTTCGCGCTCGGGATGGGGATCACGGGCGTCCCGGCCGGGATCGCGTTGCGGCGGGTGAGCCGCAAGAACGTGCTGGTCCTGGGCACGCTGGTGTTCTCCGTCGCGACGATGCTGACGGTGGCGAGTTTCGGGTTCTGGGACATGGTCGCCTGGCGGGTACTGTCCGGCGTCGGCGAGGCGCTGCAGCTGGTCGCGATCCTGACGGTCTCGTCCCATGCGTTCCCCCGGCACCGGGGGATCGCGATCGGGTCGGTGAACGTTGCCTTCGGCACCGGTTCGCTGGTCGGCCCGAATCTCGGTGTGGCGTTGCACCGGTCCTTCGACAGCTGGCGGGCACCGATGATCGCCTTCGGCCTGATCGGCATCGTCGCCGCGCTGCTGGTCCTGATCGCTGTCCGCCCGGCCTTCACCGAACGGACGTCCGTACCCGCGACCGAGCGCGAGGCCGTGCACCACCTCGGCGGCGCCACCAGCTTCCGCAGCCACAACCCGCTCGTCCTGGCGGCGATCACCGTCCTGTTCGGGCTGATCGACTTCGGCTACATCGGGATGTACGCCAGCTTCACGATCGACCACCTCGGGTTCACCCAGGAACAGGCGGCGTTCGTGGTCGGGCTGTCCGGAATCGCGGCGTTCGCGTCACCGTTGGGTGGCTGGCTGGTCGACCGGCTGACCCCGCGGATCGCGATCGGCGCCCTGAGCATCGCCCAGGCGGTCTGCGGTACGGCGCTGTTCGCCGGCCCGGCCGATGTCGGCTGGCAGGCGACCTGGTCGTTCCTGTTCGGGCTGGTGGCGAGCTCGGGGGTGTACGTCGGCCTGGCCTCGTCCTTGGTCAAGAGCATGGCCGAAGCACACTCCTCGCGGGCCTCGGGCCTGTTCACCAGCTGTATCTACGTCGCCGCCGGTTTCGCCGGGCTCGTCTTCAGCCTGGTCGTCGGCGTCGCCGGCTGGAGCGCCGCCGGCCTGATCCAGATCACCGGCCTCTCCGTTCTGTCCTGTCTGCTGGCCCTGACGCTGCGCGACGCGCAGTTCAGCAGGCTTGCCCCCGTCAACCACACCGAGGAGTGACAATGCACGCGCTCTGGCCCGTGTCCCCGCCACTGGTCCCGATCGCCGGCTCGCGGGAAGGGTTTCCGGTCCGCCGGATCTATTGCGTTGGACGCAACTACGTCGACCACATCCGGGAGATGCGCGAGGGCGACGAACGCGACGACCCGTTCTTCTTCCAGAAGCCGGCCGACGCGGTCGTGCCGGACGGCGCGAAGGTCGCCTACCCGCAGGCGACCGGCGACTTCCAGTTCGAGGGCGAGCTCGTGGTCGCGATCGGTGCCCGCTGCCGCGACATCCGGCCGGAGGACTCCCCGAAGGCGATCTTCGGGTACGCGGCCGGGATCGACCTCACCCGCCGCGACCTGCAGAAGGTCTCGGTGGCCCAGGCCCGTCCCTGGGAGCCCGGCAAGTCCTTCGACGGCTCGGCGCCGTGCGGGCCGATTCTGCCGCGCGAGCGCAGTTCCGGTCTGGACGCCGGGACGCTCGTCCTGGACGTCAACGGCGACGTCCGTCAGCGCACCCGGCTCGACCTGATGATCTGGTCGGTCCCGGAGATCGTCGCCCGGCTGAGCGACCTGTACACCCTCGAGCCCGGCGACCTGATCTTCACCGGCACCCCGGCCGGCGTCGCCGCGATCCACCCCGGTGACTGCGTGACCGTACGGATCACCGGGCTTCCGTCGCTGACCATCACCATTCAGGAGCAGTTATGAGACCGAGTGAACGCCTCGACTACAGCGCGATCGACGACCGGGCGCCGCGGCAGCTGCCGGACGGCAGGAAGGTGGCCGTCTGGGTGATCGTCAACATCGAGGAGTGGACCGATGACGAGCCGATGCCGCGGACGGTGCTGACCCCGCCGGCCGGCGGCGTGCCGACGCCCGACGTGCCGAACTGGTGCTGGCACGAGTACGGCAACCGGGTCGGGTTCTGGCGGTTGCTGAAGACGCTCGACAAGCACGGTATCCCGGTGGCGCTGGCGATCAACGGCAAGGCGGTGACGACGTACGCCGAGATCACGAAGGCTGCGATCGAGCGGAACTGGGAGTTCATCGGGCACGGGTACGGGCAGAAGAACATGCAGAAGGTGCCGGACGAGCAGGACGACATCCGGCGTACGACGGACGCGATCCGGACCGCCACCGGCAAGGCGCCGCGCGGCTGGCTCGGACCGGGACTGACCGAGACCTGGGAGACCCCGGACCTGCTCGCCGAGGAAGGCTACGACTACGTGTGCGACTGGGTCCTCGACGATCAGCCGGTCGAGCTCCGGACGCGGACCCGCCCGATCGTCAACATCCCCTACACCCAGGAGTGCAACGACGTCGCGATGATGCTGATCCAGCATCACCCGGCGCGCGAGTACCTGCAGCGGGCGACCGACCAGTTCGAACAGCTCGCCGCGGACGCGGAGGATTCGGCCCGGGTGATGGCGCTGGTCGTCCACCCGTACATCATGGCCGCGCCGCATCGGCTGACGTACTTCGATCAGGCACTCGCCCACATCCGCGCAGACGAGCGGTCCGTCTTCATGACCGGTGCGGAGATCCTGGACTGGCACCGGCGGACCTCTCAGGACGCCTGACCCGGTGCGGGGGGGGTCAGGCGCGCAGCAGGAGCCAGACGGCGCTGCCGATGAGGCCGGTGGCGCCCAGGAAGCTCGCTCCCGCGATCCATACCAGTGCGCGATTCCCGCCGCGCGTGGCTGTTGCCGGCCCTGCACTGCTCGGCCCTGCATTCGTTGGCTCGGCCGCGGCTGTAGGTGTGCTTTTGGGGTCTTCGGTCGCCGCAGGGCCGGTGGGGGTCCAGTTGGGTGGGAGCAGCGGGAGCTGGTCGAAGACCTCGGGGGAGTCCGGGCGGTTGGACCAGGGGGCCTGGCCGGCAGGTGGGAGGACCCCAGTCTCGGCCAGCAGGCGGGCGGCGGTACGTGCGGAGTCCGGCCGGTCCGACGGGTCGTGCGCCGTGCACTGGCGGATGAAGCCGGCCAGCACTCCGGCGTCGGCTGCCGGCAAGTCAGAGGTAGCGGATGGCCCCGGGCGGGTGCCGGTGAGGAGTTCGAAGGCGACCGTGCCGACGGCATAGATGTCTTGACGTGGGTCGGGGTCGGCTCCGGAGAGCTGTTCGGGAGCGAGGTATCCCGGCGTACCGAGAACGGCGCTGTGCCGGGTCATCCGGGGCTCGTCGACCAGTCCGGCGACGCCGAAGTCGGACAGCCGGAGGTGCGGCCTGGCGGTGCCGGTGACGTTCAGGAGCAGGTTTGCCGGCTTCAGGTCGCGGTGTACGACGCCGGCGGCGTGGACCGCGACGAGAGCCTGGAGCAGCTGGTCCACGAGGACGGCCACGTACGACGGCGGCAGGGGACCGTGGTCACCGAGCAGGGTCGCGACGGAACCGCCTCGGACGAGGTCCATCGCGAACACCACCTTGTCGTCGTCGGCGGCCCAGCCGTGCGGCGCGATGACGTGCGGGTGCTCGATCCGGACGGACTGTTCGCGGACGAAGCGCAGCAGCGTCCCGGCGTCGTGCTGGCCGAGGACCTTGGCCGCCACGTACGCGGAGCGGCGGAGGTCCCAGGCGCGCCAGACCGAACCCATACCGCCGGTTCCGATCAGGTCGATCAGCCGGTACCGTCCCGCAAACGCCTCCACCGGCACGAAGGTACAGGGTCGCCGGACCCGCCCGGGACCACGATGTGACCTGGGTCGTGGCGGGGGTTGGGGGAGGGGGCATACTTGAGGCACGAGTGGAACCCACTCGCGTGCTCCGGGGTCGGTGTAATTCCGAGCCGGCGGTGACAGTCCGCGACCCGTGACTTCGCAAGAAGGATCGGTTGACCTGGTGGAATTCCGGGACCGACGGTGAAAGTCCGGATGGGAGGCGCACGCGGTCGGCGGGTTTGCTCCGGCGCCCGGCGGCGCGGAGCGTGGGCTGTGAGGCCTGCGGGACGCGGCGGCGAGAGCGGCAACGGACGGGAGTTCGGTGCCGAAGGACGCGGCGGAACCAGCGGGACCGGCGGATCAGGTCCCAACAGGTACCGGCGACGGCGACGGAGCAGAGGTGCCGAGCGAGGCCCCGGAGTGCGTCCGTGACGACGAGGGGCCCGAGTAGTGAACGACGTGTCGCCGATGGATGTCGCGTGGATGCGGCGTGCCGTCGAGCTGGCCGCGCGCGGCACCGGCAGCACGCATCCGAACCCGGTCGTGGGTTGTGTGATCACCGCGAGCGACGGGCATCCGGCCGGCGAGGGATTCCATGCCGTTGCCGGCGGCCCGCATGCCGAGGTCGAGGCGCTCCGGATGGCGGGTGCCCGGGCTCGCGGCGGTACGGCGTACGTGACGCTGGAGCCCTGCAACCACACCGGCCGCACCGGCCCGTGCGCGGACGCGCTGGTCGAGGCGGGCGTCGCGCGCGTGGTGTACGCCGTACCGGATCCGAACCGTACGGCGGCCGGCGGCGCGGACAAGCTGCGCAGCAAGAACATCGACGTCGTCGAGGGCGTACTGCGGTCCGAGGCCGAGGCGGTCAACCACGTGTGGCTGCACAGTGTCCGGGTCGGGCGGCCGTTCGTCACCTGGAAGTTCGCGACCACACTCGACGGGCGGTCCGCGGCGCCGGACCGGAGCAGCAAGTGGATCACCGGCCCGCTCGCCCGCGCCGACGTACACCGGCTGCGGGCCGAATGTGACGCGATCGCCGTCGGCACCCAGACGGTACTGGCCGACGACCCGGAGCTGACGGTCCGGGACGAGAACGACGTACCCGCTGCGCGGCAGCCGTTGCGGGTGGTTGTCGGCGATCGGGAGATCCCGGCGACCGCACGGGTCCGCAACGACCGCGCGGAGACCTTGCTGCTGCCGACCCACGATCCCGCCGAGGTGCTCCGGCAGCTTGACGACCGGCAGATCCGGCATCTCTGGCTGGAGGGCGGCCCGACGCTGGCCGCCGCGTTCCTGCGCGCCGGCCTGGTCGACCGGATCGTCGCGTACGTCGCTCCGGCCGTGCTCGGTTCGGGGTACGCCGCGGTCGGCGATCTCGGCGCGGAATCGATCGACCACCTGCGGCGGTTCAACCTAGCGGACGTCACCCGCCTCGGCGACGACGTCCGGCTGACCCTGGTCCCTCTGGGAGGAAAGTAGATGTTCACCGGCATCATCGAAGAACTCGGCACGGTCGAGTCCCTGGAGCTGCTCGAGGGCGACGCGGCCAGGGTCACCATCCGCGGGCCGCGGGTGACCGAGGACGCCGCGCACGGCGCCTCGATCGCGGTCAACGGCTGCTGCCTGACGGTCGTCGACTACGGCGGCGGCGTGTTCACCGCGGACGTGATGCGCGAGACGCTGCAGCGCACCGGCCTCGGCGGCCTGGAGAAGGGTTCGCCGGTCAACCTGGAGCGGGCGGTCGCCGCGCACGAGCGGCTCGGCGGGCACATCGTCCAGGGGCACGTCGACGGTACCGGCACGATCGCGTCGCGGACGCCCGGTGAGCGCTGGGAGGACGTCCGGATCGCGACCTCGCCGGAGATCCTGAAGTACGTCGCCGAGAAGGGCTCGATCGCGATCGACGGCGTGTCGCTGACGGTCACCGATGTGGACGACGCGAGCGGGACGTTCGGTGTCAGCCTGATCCCGACGACGCTCGAGCTGACCGTGCTCGGCGTGAACAAGGTCGGCGACACGGTGAACCTCGAGGTCGACGTGATCGCGAAGTACGTCGAGCGCCTGCTCACCGCGGGCGGCAATCCCTCTTCTGTTGCTGGAGGCAACAAGTGAACCCGATCAACTGGCTGCTGACCTCGCAGGTCACGATCGCCGGCTCGCCGGTGCTGGTCCGGGAGATCGTCGGCAACGTGTTCGGCCTGGCCAGTGCGCTGTTCGGGATGCGCCGGCTGGTCGCCGCGTGGCCGGTCGGCATCGTCGGCAACGTACTGCTGTTCACGGTGTTCATCGGCGGCATCTTCGACACCCCGCAGGACAAGGACCTCTGGGGCCAGGCCGGCCGGCAGGTGTTCTTCGCGATCATCAGCCTGTACGGGTGGTACCGGTGGTACCAGTCCCGTCACCACGGCGCCGCGCAGGCGGTGCAGCCCCGCTGGGCGACCACCCGCGAGCGGCTCGAGCTGCTCGGGATCGGCGTCGTCGTGTATGCGATCGCGTACTTCGTACTGAAGGCGCTCGGCTCGTGGGGCCCGCAGTGGGACGCGTGGATCCTCACCGGATCGATCCTGGCGACGTACGGGATGGCGCGCGGGTTCGTCGAGTTCTGGCTGATCTGGGTGGCCGTCGACGTGGTCGGCGTACCGCTGCTGGTGCAGGCGAAGTTCTACCCGTCGGCGACGATGTACGTCGTGTACGGGCTGTTCTGCGTACTCGGGTTCGCGTCGTGGTGGAAGATCCAGAACCGCGAGCGGGCCGCAACCCCCGAAGCTGTGGTGGTGGGCTGAGATGGGAACCGTGCTGAAGCTCGACACGATCGAGCACGCGATCGAGGAGATCCGGGCGGGCCGACCGGTGATCGTGGTCGACGACGAGGACCGGGAGAACGAGGGCGACCTGATCTTCGCCGCGTCCAAGGCGACGCCCGAGCTGCTGGCGTTCCTGATCCGGTACAGCTCCGGGGTGGTGTGCGTGCCGATGGAGGGCGCTGAGCTGGACCGGCTCGGGATCCCGTTGATGACGCCGCACAACCGCGAGCGGATGCGGACGGCGTACACGATCTCCGTCGACGCGCGGGACGGGATCAGCACCGGCATCTCGGCGGCGGACCGGGCGCGGACGATTCGGGTACTCACGGATTCGGCGTCGGAGTCGTACGACCTGGTGCAGCCGGGGCACGTGTTCCCCTTGCGCGGGCGCGACGGCGGCGTACTCGTGCGACCCGGGCACACCGAGGCGTCGATCGACCTGGCCCGTCTTGCCGGACTGACCCCGGCGGCGGTGATCTCGGAGCTGGTGAACGACGACGGCACGATGAAGCGCGGGCAGGACCTGCGCGCGTTCGCGGACGAGCACGGCTTGGTGCTGGTGTCGATCGACGACCTGATCCGGTACCGGCGGCGTACCGAATCGCAGATCCAGCGGGTCGCGACCACGACACTGCCGACGCAGTACGGCGATTTCGTTGCCCACGGCTACCGGAACATCGTCGACGGGTCGGAGCAGCTCGCACTCGTCCGCGGTCCCCTGGGTGACGGGCCGACGTTGGTGCGGCTGCATTCGGAGTGCTTGACCGGGGACGTTTTCGGGTCGCTGCGGTGCGACTGCGGGCCGCAGCTGGACGAGGCGCTGCGGCAGGTCGCTGCTGAGGGCGGCGTCGTCGTTTACCTCCGCGGGCACGAGGGGCGGGGGATCGGGCTGCTGCACAAGCTGCAGGCGTACGAGCTGCAGGACGCCGGGCGGGACACCGTCGACGCGAACCTGGACCTCGGGTTGCCGGCCGACGCCCGCGACTACGGGACCGGGGCGCAGATCCTCGCCGACCTCGGCGTGAAGTCGGTGCGGCTGCTGACCAACAACCCCGACAAGCTCGCGGGCGTCCAGGGGTACGGCATCGAGGTCGTCGAGCGGCGCGGCATCTCCATCGACCCGACCGAACACAACCTGCGGTACCTGCGCACCAAACGCGACCGGATGGGCCATCATCTCCCCGAGGGCCTGTTGACCGAAGAGAACGGAGCCGGCTGATGTCGGGCAGTGGAGCACCCACCATCGAGGTCCCCCGCGTCGAAGGCGCCCGGGTCGCGGTCGTCGCCGCCCAATGGCACCCGAAAGTCACCGACGGCCTCCTCGCCGGCGCCCTCCGCGCCCTGCGGGACTCCGGCGTGACCGACCACACCGTCGTCCGCGTCCCCGGCTCCTTCGAACTACCGGTCGCCTCGTTGCATGCGGCAAAGTCCGGGTACGACGCGGTCGTCGCCCTCGGAGTGGTGATCCGCGGCGACACCCCGCACTTCGAGTACGTCTGCCAGGCAACCACCGACGGCCTCATGCAGGTCGGCGTCACCACCGGCGTCCCCGTCGGTTTCGGCGTCCTCACCTGCGACAACGACCCCCAGGCCCTGGACCGGGCCGGCCTCCCCGACAGCCGCGAAGACAAAGGCTACGAAGCAACCCAAGCCGCCCTCTCCACCCTCTCTGCCATCCGCCAACTGAGCTAACCAGCCCCCGCGCGACTGGGGTAAATCAGCCCCGCGTGCTGCGCAGCCGCTACCTTCGTCGCGCTGCTCCTCAGACGCGTCTGCTCCGCGCGCTCCCACCCACCCTCCGGCTAGCGCCGGCAGCATCCGTTGCCCGCTAGCGCGGGCGAGCTGCGGGCTGCCGCCCGCGGAGTGACTGCTTGGCGGAGGCCCGCGGGTAAAAGGCCGGGTGGTGACCGCGTCCTGTGGTCCACCGCCGGGCGCGACTGCTTTACCGAAGCTCGAGGTGGACAGCTGGTTGCCGGGGTGTGGGAACAGGCGGGTGTGCCGCCGGGGGCGAGCTGGTGTCCCGCGTGGTGCCAGGGTCTATGCCTCGGGCGGCTAGTTGTCCGACGTAGCCATGAGTCGACTGGTGAACCCGGCGTTGACAAGACGGTGGTAGGCAGCGAGGACGTCGTCCGGAACACCTTGCTCCACAGCGAATCCGAGCGCCGGGTACTCGATCACACGTTGGAGATCGCCGACCAGCATGTCGACGACGAGTGCCGGACTGCCGATTTCGGAGAGATAGGCGGAGAAGTCGATCGGCTCCGACGCACAGACGACGTCGACTTCCGGCCACACCTTCCGGCAGGTGGCGTAGGCGCGGCGTTCCATGTACGGCTTCGAGATAAGCATCACCGACTCGATCGCATCGCTGAGCAGGTCCCGTGTGTAGGCGATGTTCTGGCCCGTGTTGGTGGCCCGCGGCTCAACCAGGATTGCGTCTGCGGGCACGCCGAGCTCGATCGCGTGAGCCCGGTAGTGAACGGCCTCACCGCGGGGAAATCGCTTGGCCGTGGTCTGGCTGTTCGCCCCGGTGAATACCAGTCGCGGATACAGACCGCGCTGGTAGAGCCCGGCGGCGAACGTGGCCACACCGACGTCATGGCTTCCCAGGCCGATCCCGACGGACACCCGACGCATTTCGTGGCCCAGTTGGTGGTAGTCCCAGATCAGCCTCGCGTCGGCAAAGTCCTCGTCGCGCAGCCTCGTGGTGAGCCGATCCACCGTCTCGTTGTCAGCCATCACTTCGCTCTCGGTAGGTTGCGGTCGTCATCAGCGAGTCAAGCAGTC
>NZ_DASRVN010000326.1:0-10442 GCF_035655035.1 Kribbella sp.
CTGGACGTCCAGCAGGTCCGGCAGCGCGTCCAGGGCGGTACGGACGTCAGCCGTGGACGCATCCGGGTTACCGGGCTCGCGGCGGTACTCCAGCAGCAGCACGGGCCAGCCGAGGTCGGAGAGCGCCGCACCGAGTGAGCGCGCGTGCACGCGATCGTACTGCGGCCGCCAGAACCCCCCGTGGATGAACACCACGAGCGGCCGGTAGTCCTTCGCGTGCCAGTAGTCGATCACCTGGTCCGGGTGGTCGCCGTACCGCAGCTCCTGATCGGGCTCGGGCGCCTTGCGCGACAGTACCGACCGGTCCTCACTCATCCGACCTCCCGAGATAGCGCAGAGCGTTGGCCGTCAGTAGCTTGTGCTGCTGCCCCGCGGTCAGGAAGCCGGACTTCCGTACCACCTCCCCGACCGGCCGTTCACCCAGTGGATAGGGATAGTCACTGCCGACCAGCACGCGGTCTTCCCCCAAGGTATCCACAAGAAGCCGCAAAGGCGCTGATTCGAACACCACCGTGTCGACCAGGATCCGGTCGAGGTAGTACGCCGGATGATGCTGCGAGCGACCGCGGACGAGGTCGCCGCGCCGGTGCCAGGCGTTCTCCAGCCGGCCGAGCCAGAACGCGAAACTCCCGCCGCCGTGCGCGAAACAGATCCGCAACGACGGCGGCAGTACGTCGAACGCGCCGCCGAGGATCATCGCCAGCAGCGACAGATGCGTCTCGGCGGGCATCCCGGTCAGCCAGCGGGCCATCCACCGGTCCAGCCGCGGGCCGCCCGGCATGTCCCACGGGTGCACGAGCACCGGCGTACCGGTCTCCGCGCAATGCTTGAGGAAGGCAACGATCCCGGCGTCGTCGAGGTCCTTGTCGCCGACGTGGTTGCCGATCTCGACACCTACGTGCCCGGCCGCCCGCGCCCGCTCCAGCTCGGCACAGGCCAGGTCCGGATCCTGCAACGGCACCTGACAGAACGGCACGAACCGCGGATCACCCGCCAGCGTCTGCAACGTCAGGTCGTTGAAGATCTCCGCGAGCTTGACGGCTTGCTTGGCGGGCCGATCGTAGGAGAAGAAGACCGGCGTCGGCGACACCACCTGCAGATCGATGCCGTCGGCATCCATATCGGCGCGCCGTACGTCGCGATCCCAGGCCTGCGGGCCGATCGGGCGGAACTCGGTGGACCCGACCATGATCATCGCGGTCCGCTCGGAGTCGATCCGCAACCACGGCCAGTCGTCCCCGCCGCACGCCGCGGCCAGATCCGGCCAGCCGTGCGGGACCAGATGGGTGTGGACGTCGACCGCCATCAGCCTTTGCCCGGGTGCACCGTGCCGCAGGTCGGGCAGGTGCGGGCCTCCTCGCTCTCGTAGAACGCCTTGAACACCGGCGGCAGGTCCTCGACGATGTCGTTCACCTGGAGCTCGACCTCGTGCACGATGCCGTTGCAGTTCGCGCAGTACCAGCGGAACTTCTCCAGCGTGCCCTGCTCGCGGACCCGCTCGATCACCAGGCCGATCGAATTCGGGCCGCGCTGCGGGGAGTGCGGCATGTTGCGGGGCAGCACCCACATCTCGCCGGCGTTCACCGCGACCGTCGCGGGGCCGTCGTCGGTCATCACGTTGACCTTCAGCTCGCCCGAGATCTGGTAGAAGAACTCCTCGTACGGGTCGACGTGGAAGTCGGTGCGCTGGTTCGGGCCGCCGACCACCATCGTGATGAAGTCGTCCCCGGTCGGAAACATCTGCTTGTTGCCGACCGGCGGCTTCAGCAGGTGCTTGTTGTCCTCGATCCACTGCGGGAAGTTCGTCGACTTCAGGTTCGCCATCTCTGGTCCTCCTCCGAACGGTGCAGACCGTGTCCTTGTGGGACGGCCGCGATTCCGGATATCTCGATCAGCAGCTGGGGATGCGGCAGCTGATGTACTGCGACCGTGGTCCGCGCGGGCCCGGTCTCGTCGAAGAATTCGCCGTACACCTCGTTGTACCCCCCGAAGTCGTTCATCGACACCAGGTACGTCGTCACGCTGACCAGATCCTCCAGCCCGGCCCCGACCGCGCCGAGGACGTCCCGGAGGTTCTCCAGCACGGCCCGCGTCTGCTCTCGGATGTCCAGCGAAGCCGTCCCCAGCGCATCCACGGACGCCCCGGCGATCGAGTTGTCCGGCCGCCGGCTCGACGTACCCGACACGAACGCGAACCCGCCGGACACCTTCACGTGCGGGAACCGGCCGCGCGGCGTCGCCTTCCCGGGTACGACGGTCATGACAGCTCCACACAGACGTTGGTGGTTTCGGTGTAGAAGTCGATCGAGTGCCGCCCACCTTCCCGCCCGACGCCTGACAGCTTCACCCCACCGAACGGCGTACGCAGGTCGCGCAAGAACCACGTGTTGACCCAGCACAGCCCCACGTCGAGCGCGGCGCCCGCGCGGTGGGCACGGCCGACGTCCCGGGTCCAGACGGTTGCCGCGAGACCGTAGTCGGAGTCGTTCGCGAGGGCGAACGCTTCTTCCTCGGTGTCGAACGGTGCGACATGGCAGATCGGGCCGAAGACCTCTTCACGATTGGTCCGAGCGTCTTCAGCAAGCCCGGTGACGACGGTCGGCTGGATGTAGAAGCCGCCGTCGCGGGCGTCGCCGAAGGTCGGTACGCCGCCGCCGGTCACCACCTCGGCGCCCCCGGTCCGGGCGAGGTCGTAGTACGAGAGGACCTTGTCGCGGTGCTGTTTCGAGATCAGTGGCATGTTCGTGGTCGCCTCGTCGGCGGGCCAGCCGTAGGTGAGTTCGGCGGCGCGGGCGGCCAGTCGTGACGTGAACGCGTCGAAGACCGGGCGTTCGACGTACAGGCGTTCGGTGCAGAGGCAGACCTGGCCGCCGTTGGTGAAGACCGAGCGCACGGAGCCTTCGACGGCCGCGTCCAGGTCGGCGTCGGCGAAGATCAGGCCGGCGTTCTTGCCGCCGAGCTCGAAGGAGACGGCCTTGACCCGGTCCGCGGCGACCTTGGCGATCGCGGTGCCGGTGGCGGACTCGCCGGTGAAGGTGATCGCGTCGACGCCCGGGTGCTTCGTCAGGTACTCCCCCGCCGACGACGGGCCGAAGCCGTGGACGAGGTTGAAGACGCCGTGCGGTACGCCGGCCTCGGCCATCACCTCGGCGAGTACGGTCGCGGAGGACGGGGTCTCCTCGGAGGGTTTCACCACCACGGTGTTGCCGCAGGCAAGCGCCGGCGCGACCTTCCAGGTGAGCAGCAGCAGGGGAAGGTTCCACGGTACGACGATCGCGACGACACCGACGGGTTTCCGTACGGCGTAGTTCAGCGCGCGCCGCCCGTCCGGGAGGACCGTGGTGTACGATTCGGTCGGCACGGTGGTCGCGAAGTCCGCGAAGGCCCGGAAGTTCGCCGCACCCCGCGGAATGTCCAGCGTCCGCGCCTGCCCGATCGACTTCCCGGTGTCGCCGACCTCCGCCGCCACCAGCTCCTCGAACCGCCGCTCCAGCCCGTCGGCGACCCGACGCAGTACGGCGGCCCGCTCCTGCTCGCTCATCCGCCCCCACGGCCCCTTCAAGGCCGCCCGAGCAGCGCCGACGGCGGCGTCGACAGTCCCGGAGTCGGCCTCACAGACCTCGAAGATCTGCTCCCCCGTCACCGGCGACACCTTCGCGAACCGCGCGGCGCTCTCCACGAACTCCCCGTCCACGAAATGCCGCAGCACCCCCACGGAGCTGGGTTGCCCGGTCAACAGCTCGTCCGACCACAGGCTCACGCCGGCCACCTCCCGAACCTGAGCGGATATCCACCCGTGTAGTGGGTTCTCCACCGGTGTACCAGCGGAGAACCCCCAGCACGGGCGGATAACCCGTCGTCGGTGCGGGAGCAGGCGGGAGTCATCGGTGGAGCCTTCGGCGGATGACAGGTAGGAGGGCGGCGGCTGCGGTGAGGGCGGTGAGGCCGAGGACCTGGTGCTGGCGGCGGACTCGGCGCTGGACTTCGGCGTACGGGGTGGTGGAGAACGAGACGAGTTCGTAGCGGGAGACGTAGCGGCCGGGGAGGGCTCGTTCCAGGGCGTGTTCCAGCTGCTTTTGCAGGCGGAAGACGGGGGACGCGACCTTGTCGCGCATTTCCACGAAGTTGGCGAGCGCCATGTCCGCGATCGCCTCGGTGTTCTCGCGGCGGCGGGCTTCGAAGAGCGGCAGGGCGCGGGCCCACGAGCCGCCGGTGTCGTCGAGGCAGCGGTCCAGTTCGACCACGTCCTCGAAGGCGCAGTTGGCACCTTGGCCGTAGAACGGGACGATCGCATGGGCCGCGTCGCCAACCAGCGCCGTACGGCCGTGGGCCTGCCACGGCAAGGTGTGGACCGTGCCCAGGACACCGACCGGATTGTTCAGGTAGTCGTCGACCAAATCAGGGGCCAGCGGCAACAGATCGGGATAGTTCTCCCGGAAGTGCTCCTCAATACCGCACACCGTGGTGAGCGCGTCGAAGGACCCGGCCGGCCAGAACAGCGTGCAGGTGAAGGACTTGTCCGGGTTCGGCAGCGCGATCATCATCGACGTGCCGCGCGGCCAGATGTGCAACGCCCCGGGATCGAGCGCGAACTCCCCGTCAGCGCTGGGGATCGACAGCTCCTTGTACCCGTAGTCCAGGAACTCCACGTTCTCCGCAACGATGCCCTCGGCAAGCAATTGCTCCCGTACGGCGGATCCCGCCCCGTCCGTTCCCAGCACCACGTCCGCCATCGCCGAGACCTTCCCGGCCGGCGTCGCGAACACCAGCTGCCCGTCGGCCGAATCGAGCTCCACCAGCCGGTGCTCGAACTCCACCGTCACCCCGTCGGCGGCCGACGCCGCGGACAGCAACGCGTTGTTCAGCGCGCCCCGGCTGATCGAGTTGATCGCCCGGTCGCCGGACGCCGAGTACGCCTGGAAGTCCAGCGGCCCGCTCACCGGGTGGATCATCCGGCCCTTCATCGGCAGCGCGTCCGCCATCACCTGGTCCACCAGCCCGATCCGGCGCAGCGCGTCCAGCCCGCGCTCGGAGATCGCCAGGTTGATCGACCGCCCGCGCTCCACCTCGGCCACCCGCGGGTCCGGGCGCCGCTCGTACAGCGTCACCGGCAGCCCGCGGCGCGCCAGGTAGCAGGCGAGCAACGACCCGGTCAGCCCGGCTCCGACGATCGCGACCTTCATCCCATCACCTCGATCAGCGCCGTGGCGGCCCGCCAGCAGTCGTGGTACGTCGAATACAGCGGCACCGGTGCGAGCCGCAGTACGTCGGGCTCCCGCGAATCCGCGATGACGCCGTACTCGAACCGCAACCGCCGCGACAGCGCCCCGGCACCACCCGGCACCCGCACCGACAACTGCGCGCCCCGCCGCGCCGGATCCGCGGGCGTGATGACGTCGAAACCGGCGAGCAGCTCCGCCAGGCACGAGGTCAACCGCACACTCCGCTCCCGCAGTACGTCGATGCCGATCTTGTCGAACAGCTCCAGCGACGTCCGCACCGGGCTCATCGAGAAGATCGGCGGGTTCGACACCTGCCACGCGTCCGCGGTCGCCGGCGGCCGCGCCTCGGGCGTCATCTCGAACCGGGTCGCCGCCTCCGTACTCCACCAGCCCTCGAACCGCGGCACGTCCCCGCCGAGGTGCCGCTCGTGCACGAATGCTCCGGCCAGCGCGCCCGGGCCCGAGTTCAGGTACTTGTACGAGCACCACGCCGCGAAGTCCACATCCCAGTCGTGCAAGGACAACGGCACGTTCCCGGCCGCGTGCGCGAGGTCCCACCCGACCACCGCACCGGCCGCGTGCCCGGCCTTCGTGATCGTGGGGATGTCCATCAACTCGCCGGTCAGGTAGTTCACGCCGCCCAGCAGTACGAGGGCCACGTCGCCACCGAGCTGCTCGACGACATCCGCCGTCCGCAGGCTGTCCTCCCCCGGCCGCGGCCGCAGCCGGATCACCGCGTCCTCCGGGTCGTACCCGTGGAACCGGGCCTGCGACCGTACGGCGTAACTGTCCGACGGGAACGCCGCGTCCTCGATCACGATCCGGTGCCGGGACCGCGTCGGGCGGTAGAAGGAGACCATCAGCAGATGCAGGTTGACGGTCAGCGAGTTCATCACGACGGTCTCGCTCGGCAGCGCACCGACCAGCCGCGCCGCCGGACCGGTCAGCAGCTCGTGGTACGGCAGCCACGGCCGCGCCGCGTCCAGGTGCCCCTCGACCCCGAGCGCGGCCCACGCGTCCAGGTCCTCGAGCAGCTCGGCGCGCGTCGCCTTCGGGCGCAGGCCGAGCGAGTTCCCGGCGAAGTACGCCACCTCGGGATAGCCGCCACCCTGCGCCGGCGGTACGCCGAACAGCTCCCGATGACCCGGGTCGGCCGCATCGAGTTCCAGCGCATCCGCCTCGGAGAGCGTCACGCCTCCGCGACCTCCGAGGCAACCGGGGCGACGGCTGCCGGGATCACCTGCCCCTTGCCGAGTACCGTGACGCCGCCCTTGGAGACGGTGAACCCGCGCTGCCGGTCGTAGTCCGGGTCGACGCCGATCTCGGTGCCGTCCGGGATCACGATGTTCTTGTCCAGGATCACGTTCTTCAGCACCACGTCGCGGCCGATCTTGCAGTTGTCCATGATCACGCAGTTCTGCAGGTCGGCCCCGGCGCTGACGGTCACGTTCGACCCGAGCACCGAGTGGTCGACGTGCGCACCGGACACGATCGAGCCCTGGCAGACGATCGACTCGCCGACGGTCGCGTTGTCGGTGAACTTCGCGCCCGGCAGCTGCGGGTGCGACGTGAAGATCGGCCAGTCGTTGTTGTAGAGGTTGAACACCGGCTGGATCGACACCAGGTCCATGTGCGCCTCGTGGTACGAGTCCAGCGACCCGACGTCGCGCCAGTACGAACGGTCCCGGTCGAGCGCGCCCGGTACGTCGTTGTCCTGGAAGTCGTACACCCCTGCCTTGCCCTCGGCAACCAGCATCGGGACGATGTCGCCGCCCATGTCGTGCCGGGACGCCGGGTTGGCCGCGTCCTTGCGGAGCGCCTCGACCAGGACGTCGCGGCTGAACACGTAGTTGCCCATCGACGCGAAGGTCTCGTCCGGCGAGTCCGGCAGCCCCGGCGGGTCGGCCGGCTTCTCCAGGAACTCGTCGATCACGTGTCCGTCCGCGCCGGTCTTGATCACGCCGAACTCGGTCGCGTCCGCCCGCGGCACCCGGATGCCGGCCACCGTCACGCCGTTCCCGCGCTCGATGTGCGCGGCGACCATCTGGGAGGCGTCCATCCGGTACACGTGGTCCGCGCCGAAGACCACGATGTACTCCGGGTCCGCGTCGTTGATCAGGTTCATCGACTGGTAGATCGCGTCCGCGCTGCCCTGGTACCACTGCGGGCCGAGCCGCTGCTGGGCCGGGACGCAGGTCACGTAGTTGCCGAGGAAGGTGGACATCCGCCAGGTCAGCGTGACGTGCCGGTCGAGCGAGTGCGACTTGTACTGGGTCAGCACGCAGAGATTTCGATAGCCGGCGTTGACCAAATTCGACAGCACGAAGTCGATCAGCCGGTAACTGCCGCCGAACGGCACGGCCGGTTTGGCCCGGTCCGCCGTCAGCGGCATCAGCCGCTTCCCCTCGCCACCGGCCAGCACGATTCCGAGAACTCTGGGCGCCTTTGCCATGACCGCACCTTAGCTCCGGATACCCCAGGGCATAAGCGGTTGCGAGTGTCGCGACACTGTAAAGATGCCGATCCTCGTCGTTCCGACCGTTGCTGTTCACCGTTCGTTCCTCGCCGCCTGGGACGAGCTCGACCCGGTGGACCTGCACTGGCTGGGGCCGAAGTCGATCGCCGACGACGACGAGTTGTGGAGCCGGGAACGGGCGGCGGATCCGGCCCGGTTCGAGGTCCTGGTCGAGGCGATCCGGCGGGAGGCCGAGCCGGAGACGGTGCTGCCGCCCGGGCTCGTGCACCAGACCGTGCTGTGGTTCGTCGACGGCGTCGAGCTGCTCGGCCGGCTCTCGATCCGGCACCACCTGACGCCTCCGCTGACCGAGGTGGGCGGCCACATCGGGTACTGGGTGCGGCCGTCCGCGCGCCGGAAGGGGTACGCGACCCAGATGCTCGCCCAGTCGCTGCCGCTCGCCGCCGCCCTCGGGATCGACCCGGCGCTGGTCACCTGCGACGTGGACAACACCGGATCGCGCAAGGTGATCGAGGCAGCTGGTGGCGAACTGGAAGACGAACGACACGGAAAGCTGCGCTTCTGGGTGCCGACACACGCCGCTTGATGACTTATCGTCGGGCGGTATGAAGGTCGCCATTCTGACGCGTGAATATCCTCCGGACGTGTACGGCGGGGCCGGGGTGCACGTGGACTTCCTGGTCCGCGAGTTGCGCCGGCTGATCGACGTGGACGTGCACTGCATGGGCGAGCCCCGGCTGGGCGCGACCGCGCACTCCGAGGACGACCCCCGGATGCCGAACGCGAACGCCGCGCTGCGGATCCTGTCCACCGACCTGACGATGACCGCGGCGGTCGGGGACGCGCAGCTCGTGCACTCGCACACCTGGTACGCGAACATGGCCGGCCACTGGGCGAAGCTGCTGTACGACGTACCGCACGTGGTGACCGCGCATTCGCTGGAGCCGCGGCGCCCGTGGAAGGCCGAGCAGCTCGGCGGCGGGTACCGGCTGTCCAGCTGGGCCGAGAAGACGGCGTACGAGGCGGCCGACGCGGTCGTCGCGGTCAGCCGCGGGATGCGGGACGACGTGCTCGCCTGCTACCCGTCCGTGGATCCCGCAAAGGTGCACGTGATCTCGAACGGGATCGACGCGGACTTCTACCACCCGGACCCGGCGACGCAGGTGCTCGAGCGGCTGGGCGTCGACCTGAACCGCCCGTACGTGACGTTCGTCGGCCGGATCACCCGGCAGAAGGGCGTACCGCACCTGCTCCGCGCGGGGCTCCGGCTGGATCCGTCCGTACAGCTCGTACTGCTGGCCGGCGCGGCCGACACGGTCGAGCTGAAGGCCGAGACCGACGCCTTGATCGACGACCTGAAGGCGGCCCGCGACGGCGTGTTCGTGGTGTCCGAGATGCTGCCGCGCGAGGAGGTCCGGCAGGTCCTGACGCACGCGCTGGCGTTCTGTTGCCCGTCGATCTACGAGCCGCTCGGCATCGTGAACCTGGAGGCGATGGCCTGCGAGACAGCGGTCGTCGCGAGCGCGGTCGGCGGCATCCCCGAGGTGGTCGACGACGGCGTCACCGGCATCCTCGTGCCGTACGACGAGCACGACACGGACACGTTCGAACGCGGCCTCGCGGACGGGATCAACGCCCTCGTCGACGACCCGGCGAAGGCGGCGGCGATGGGCAAGGCGGGACGCGAGCGCGCGGTCTCCCAGTTCGGCTGGGACGCCGTGGCGCAGCGGACCGTGGAGCTGTACAACAGCCTCCTCGGGTAGGGGAAACCCCACCGGCGCCGGGGGGTTCGCACCATTCTGTGAAGAGGCCGGCGACGGTTGGGTTGAGGTATGACTTCACGCCTCACGCGGACCGTCGCCGCCACTCTCGCCACCGCAGCCCTGCTCGCCTTCCCGGCGTCGGCCTTCGCCGCCGTTCATCAGCCGACGCTGTCCGAAGCGGCTGTTTCCAGCGTCCACACACCACGTGGTGCGTTGGTCTCAGCAGTTCCTGTTGCTCACCTGACAGCGGCTCAGCTCGACGCGGCGGCAGCGGACTTCCCGGGCGCGCCGAAGTCGTCGTACGCCGTCACCGCGTACCGGCTGATCTACCGCACCGTCGACACCCACGGCCGGCCGACGACCGCCAGCGGGATCGTCGTCCTGCCCGACGGGCGCCGCGGCGCACTCACGGTGACGGAGTATCTGCACGGCACGAACGCGACCAAGGCGGCCGCCGCCTCGACAGACAACCTCTCGACAGATCGCCTGGTCACCGCGCTGTTCGCCGGCCAGGGCCTGGTCGGCGTCGCACCGGACTACCTCGGCCTGGGACTGGGCCCAGGCCCGCATCCGTACATCGACACCAAGACCGAGACCTCAGCATCAGCGGACCTGCTGCTGGCGGCGCGCACGTTCGCGGCCAAGCACGGCGTGGCGTTCAAGCGCGACGTACTGGTCACCGGCTTCTCCCAGGGCGGCCGGGCCTCGCTCGCTTTCGGCCGGGCGCTCAGCCGCGGTGAGGTGGGGCCGTTCCGCCTCGGCGCCCTGCGCGCGGTCGCGGGCCCGTACGACCTGCTCGGTGAGGAGTTGCCGGCCGCCTTCGACGGTCGCGTCATCCCGCCGACGGCGACGTTCTACCTCGCGTACCTCGTGACCGCTTGGAACCGGACGGTCGGGTTGTACGACGATCTGCGCGAGGCGTTCCGGGCGCCGTACGCGTCAACCGTCGAGGGTCTGTTCGACGGGTCGCATACCGAGGAG
>NZ_DASRVN010000327.1:0-4717 GCF_035655035.1 Kribbella sp.
GCCGGGGCGGTGACGCTCGCCCTGGGGCTGGTGTCACCACCGGCCGGCGCGAGCCCCGGCCAGGCCGCGTCCGGTCCCACGTCCGTCGCCCGGGCGCGCGTCGCCGCCGATCAGCTGATGAGCTCGTACGAGCCGACCAAGGCCTGGTTCCCGTCCAGCTGGTGGAACTCGGCCGTCGCATTGCAGACAATCGGCGATTACATGCAGCGCACCGGTGACCGCCGGTACCTGCCGCAGCTGGACAACACGTTCGAGAAAGACAAAGGCGCGTTCCCGGCCGGGTACTTGTCCGGCGACCAACTGCTCGGCAACTTCACCAGCCGGGCGATCGACGACTCCGAGTGGTGGGGTCTCACCTGGGTCCAGGCGTACGACGTGACCAAGAACCCGAAGTACCTCGACATGGCGGTGAAGATCGCGGAGTACGTCGAGGGCTACTGGGACCCGAGCACCTGCGGCGGCGGGGTCTGGTGGAACGCCGAACGCACCTACAAGAACGCCGTCACGAACGGCCTCTGGATCCGCCTGACCGCCGAGCTGCACAACCGGATGCCGCATGACACGCGCTGGCTCGGCCGCGCGCAGGAAGGCTGGAACTGGTTCACCGGCAGCGGCATGATCAACTCCGCCGGCCTGGTGAACGACGGACTCAAGGACAACTGCCAGAGCAACGGCGACACGGTCTGGAGCTACAACCAGGGCCTCGCGATCGGCGCCGGCCTGGAGCTGTGGCGTGCCACGCACGACCCCAAGATCCTCCCGACGGTACGGCGACTCGCGGACGCCGCGATCGCTCCGGGCGGACTCGTCACCGACGGCGTGCTGACGGAGTACTGCGACGCGCCCGGCCGGACGTGCGACGACAACGGCAAGCAGTTCAAGGGCATCTTCATGCGGTACTGGATGGACCTCGCCGACACCACGCACGACCAGCGCTACACCGACTTCGTCGCCCAGCAGGCCGCCACGGTCTGGAACAACGACCGCGACGCGTCCGACCGGCTGGGGGAGCGGTGGTCCGGCGCGACCCCGAACGTCTTCGACTGGCGTACCCAGGCCAGCGCGCTGAGCGCCCTGCTCGCCGCCGTACCCGCGACGCCGCCGGTGCGATCGTTGTCCGCGACAACGGATCCGGCCCTGCCGGTGGTGATGCCGGCGACCGGCGCCGGCACCCACCTGAAGGTGACGGTCGACGTCCAGGCAACCGGCCCGGTCGGCGACCGGATCACCGCGAACGTCCAGGCGGCCGCCCCGTCAGGCTGGACCGTGACGCCGGCGAAGTCGACCGTCACGCTGACGACCCGCGGCAACGCCGTACCGGTGCACGACGCGGTGCAGCTCGACGTGACGATTCCCGCCGGTACGCCGGACGGTCCGCACTCGGTGACGGCGACCGTGACGTCCGGTCCGCTGCTCTCGTACAGCACCCGGTCCGACATCCTGATCGCCCACAAGGCCGACTTCGACACCGGTACGGCGGCCGAGACGCCGTGGCTGTACGACGCCGACGGATCGCAGAGCAACGGCGTCCAGAACCGGTTCGCGGACGGGAACTCGTACTTCGTCTACCGCTTCCCGTTCCCGGCCGACGCATCGTCTGCATCCGTAATGTTGACAATCGACAATGAGTTTGCCGTCCAGCTCAGCTCCGACGGGCAGAACTGGACCACGGTCGCCACCGAGACGAACCAGTACCACGACGGCCAGAACAAGGCCGACCGCACCTTCGACCTGACGCCGTACCTGGGTGCCGGCAAGGCCGCCTACGTCCGCATCTCCGACTCGTTCCCGAACGACGGCTGGGGCGGCCGGGTCTACCACGTGACGGCCACGTACCACTAAGCAGCAGCTCGGTCGCCCACCGGGCGCCGGCGGAGGTTCGCGTCGAGGATGGGCGGGGTGTCGTAGTCCATGTCGAGGCGGCCGACGTCGGTGCCCGGTGGGACGATCTTGTCGATCTGGTCGAGGACGTCGTCGCCGAGCACGACGTCCGCGCCGGCCAGCGCGTCGTCGAGGTGCGCCATCGTGCGCGGCCCGATGATCGCCGACGTGACGGCCGGGTGGGCGATCGCGAACGCCATTGCCAGGTGGGTCATCGCGATACCGGCCGCGTCCGCGACCGGTGTCAGCTGGTCGACGACGTCCAGCCGCCGCTGGTCGCTCATGTGCCGGAAGATCCCCGTCCGGCGGAGCTCGGACGGTGCCCGCCCGGTGAGCTGTCCCTGCGCGAGCGGGCTCCACACCAGCGCGCCGAGGCCGTACTTCCGGACGGTCGGGAGCACCTCGCGCTCGATCCCGCGGTTCAGGATCGAGTACGGCGGCTGCTCGGCCCGGAACCTCTCCAGACCGCGCCGTTCGGACACCCACTGCGCTTCGACGATCTCGCTCGCCGGGGTTGTCGACGATCCGATTGTCCGCACCTTCCCGCTGCGGATCAGGTCGGTCAGCGCCGACAGGGTCTCCTCGACGTCGGTCTCGGGATCAGGGCGGTGCATCTGGAAGAGGTCGATGTAGTCGGTTCCCAGCCGGCGCAGCGAGTTCTCGACCGCGGTCACGATCCAGCGCCGGGAGTTGCCGCGCTGGTTCGGGTCGTCGCCCATCGGCAGGTGCGACTTGGTGGCGACCACGACGTGCTCGCGGCGGCCCTTGAGCGCCTTGCCGACGATCACCTCAGACTCGCCGTGCGAGTAGAAGTCCGCGGTGTCGACGAAGTTGATGCCGGCGTCCAGCGCCTTGTGGATCATCCGGATCGACTCGTCGGGATCGTCGTTGCCGACGGCACCGAACATCATCGCGCCGAGGGCGTACGGGCTGACCTTGATCCCGGTCCGGCCGAGCGTGCGGTAGTGCATGTGCTTCCTCCTTGGGGTTGTCTCCACCTTGGCGGCGACGACCGGTGCGGAGAAGGCCCACTTCATCCACGGACAGGTTGTCCCTGGATAGGCCTTGGGCCGTCACGCATGATGGGACGTGTGATAGATCGTGACGGCCTGGCCGGTTTCCTCCGCCGGCGCCGGGAGGTGCTGCACCCGGCCGACGTCGGACTTCCCGACGGTGTACGCCGCCGTACGCCGGGCCTGCGCCGCGAGGAGGTCGCCCAGCTCGCCGGCATGTCCACGGACTACTACTCGCGCCTGGAGCAGTCCCGCGGCGCGAATCCGTCCGAGCCGATCATCGCCAGCCTGGCCCGTGCCTTGCGCTGCGACCTGGACGAACGCGACCACCTGTACCACCTGGCCGGCCTCACCCCACCGCTGCGCCGGGCCGGCCGGCACATCCCGCCGGGACTGATGGCGCTGGTCAGCCGGCTGACCGACATCCCGGTCGTGATCAGCACGGACCTCGACGAGGTCCTCTGGCAGAACGCCCTGGCCGACATCGTCGTCGGCCGGCTCCCCGGCGGCGGCCTGCTCCCCGGCGGCGGCCGGGGCAAGAACCTGACCTGGCTCTGGTTCACCGAGCCGGAGACCCGGCGGATCTTCCCCGAGGAGGACTGGGACGCCCACACCGCCTTCCACGTCGCCGACCTGCGCGCGACGTACTCCCGCCGGATGGGCGACCGCGACGTCACCGAACTGGTCGACGCGCTGATTGCCCACAGCGAGGAGTTCCGCGCCCTGTGGGACCTCCACGACGTCGCTGTGCACCGCCTGCCCCGCAAGCGGTTCTTGAATCCCGAGGTCGGCGCACTCGACCTGACCTGCGAGACCCTGCTCACGCCGGCAGCAGACCTGAGGGTGCGAGCCTTCCTACCCTTGGAAGGCACCGACGCCCGGGAGAAGCTCGACCTGCTCCGCGTGATCGGCACCCAGAGCTTCGCCTAACGTGCTTGCAGACCGTCCACCAGCAGCTTCAGCAGGCGTCGCGTCTGTTCGCGCTGCTGCTCCGGCTCGGCGGCGATGACGGCACCGGCCATCGCCGCGACGACATCGCCTGGCGGTACGTCGGACCTGAAGATGCCCGCCGCCACGCCCGCATCCAGGAACGGTGCGACGGCGGCCGTGAGCCGGGCGCGGGTGTCTGTCTGCGTCACGGCGCCCGACGCGACCATCGCCCGCAGATCAGCCCCCATCGCGCGCTTGGAGTCGACGAAGTCGAGATAGCGGTACATCCAGGTCAGTAGCGCCTCGTCGGCGGGTGCGGCGGCGGCCAGCTTCGGCGCGGCCTCGCACAGCCGGGTCAGCTCCTGACGGTAGACGGCCTCGAGAAGCGCCTCCCGGGTCGGGAAATGCCGGTAGAGCGTGGCCACACCGACGCGGGCCCGGGCCGCCACCCGGTCGAGAGACAGCCGAACCGCCTCACCGTTACGCGCCGCCACGGCGAGATCGGCGAGCTCGTCACCGGCCGCCGCGACCACCTGCTCGCGCTTCCGCTCCGCATCCACCCGCATAAGTGGAGAAACCTCCATTTGGTGCTATCGTCGGAGAAGTGGAGAAACCTCCACTTCTTCTGAAGACTCTACCTGAGGACATCCGCTGATGACATCGCAACGACCCGGTGGCACCGTCAAGCTCGGGCAGCACGAGATCGCCAGGATCGGGTACGGCGCCATGCAGCTCGAGCACGTGGACACGGCCGCGGCGGCCGCCGTACTGCGTCGCGCCGTCGAGCTCGGCATCAACCACCTCGACACCGCGTCCTTCTACGGCCACGCGACGGTGAACCAGCACATCCGCGCCGCCCTGTCGCCGTACCCGGACGACCTGGTGATCGTCAG
>NZ_DASRVN010000328.1:0-3205 GCF_035655035.1 Kribbella sp.
TGCCCAGGACGACCACGACACCGGTGGACAGCTGCGAGCCGACACCGAGCTGGTCGCCGAGGTACACGATCAGCGCCGCGATCAGGACGTTGGACACGAACGACACGACGAACACCTTGTCGTCGAAGATCCCGTCCAGGAACGCCCGCAGCGCGCCGAACACCGCGTCCAGCGCGGCCACCACCGCGATCGGCAGGTACGGCTGGGCCCATTCGGGGACGTCGGGCGCGACCAGCAGGCCGACGACGATACCGATCACCAGGCCGAGTACGGCGATCATTTCGTTGTTCCCACCTTCGCGTAGCGCAACGCGATCGTCGCATCGGCCGGCACCAGCAAGGAATCCTCCGTCGTGATCGTCATCCGGACACCGAAGTTGCTCACCAGGTACTGCACCCACTGCCCGCCGGAACTCTGTGCGAACCGGGCCGGCATGGTCGCGGTGTCCCCGATCGCGAGCACCGTGTACGGCGGCGTCAGCGAACTGTAGTCAACCGTGATCGCACTGCCCGCACCGCGGATCGCGGTGAGCGACGTGAGCCGGTGGCCGTTCACCGAGATCGCCTCCGCGCCGGCCGTCCACAGCCCGTTGACCAGCTGCTGCAGGTCGACGTCGAGCAGCCGGCCCTCCTTGGCGTCGGCGTTCTTCGCGTCGTCGATGACCGCCTTGACCCCGGGACCGGTGACCGCGATCGCGCCGGCCTGCAGCTCGAGGTCGTCGAGCTTCTGCTGCAGGGCCGCGCCCGTACTGTCGTTGCTCAGCCCGCCGGCCTGCAGGCCGCGGACCTCGTCGGACAGCTGGGTCTGGTGGTTGCGCAGGTCGGTCAGCCGGCTGTCGGCCTGGTTGATCCGGTCGATCAGTTCCTTGCGCTGCTTCTCCGCCTCGGGCGCGCTGCGGTAGTTCTGCGCGGCGGCGATCGCGAGCAGGAAGCCGAGCACCGCGGCGGCCACCACCAGCAGCACCCGGTGCCGGGACCGGCCTTCCTTGCCGCCCTGGTTCGAACGGGTGCTGGCGGCGACGGCGTACCCCTCGTCGATCGGGTGCGCCATCAGGTTGTTCAGCAGTGACATCGACGCGTCCACGCGCCGAGGGGTCGTCTGCTGCGGGGCTTGCTGGGTCACCCGGCCGAGTCCTTGATCGGTTTCACCGTCTGGACGAGGTGCCGCAGCTGGGCGAAGTACAGCGCGCCGGCCCAGTAGTACAGACCAGTCCCCCAGATCGCGAACGCCCAGCCGAAGACGCGGGCCAGCAGGTTCAGAGTGCTGTCGCCGTCGCCGAGCAGGAGCAGCGGGAACGCGTACAGCAGGCAGAACGTCGCGGACTTGCCGAGGAAGTGCACCGGCAGCGCGTTGAAGCCGCGACGGTGCAGCGCCGGCAGGGTCAGCGTGAGCAGCACGTCCCGCAAGGGCAGCGCGATCGCCAGCCACCACGGGATGATGTCGCGCAGCGCCAGGCCGAGCACGGTGGCGAAGATGTACAGCCGGTCCGCGACCGGGTCGAGCATCTGGCCGAGCCGGCTGGTCTGGTTCATCCGGCGGGCGATCTGGCCGTCGGCCCAGTCGGTGAACCCGGACACCGCCAGCACCAGCAGCGCCCAGCCGTCCGCCTTCGGCCCGAGAACCAGCCACAGGAACAGTGGCACCCCCAGCAACCGCAGGAAGCTGAGCGCGTTCGGGATCGTCCACACCCGGTCGGACACTTCCAAGTCCGGCACGCGACCCCTCCCTCTCTCCACCCTGGATACCCGTCGTAACTCTACTGGGGCGTCCCGACAGGTTTACGCGCGGCCATGCCGGGGCAGGCCGCGCCTTTCTTCAATCGATACTTCCCGGTGATGCTTAGGCTGGGCAGATGAAGTTCCTGGTACTGATCTACGGCAACCCGGAGTCCCGCGCGGTCTGGGACTCGTTGACCGATGAACAGAAGAAGGAAGGCATGGCCGGGTACGCCGCCCTGCACGCCGAGCTCGCCGTCCGTCAGGAGCTGATCGCGTCGGAGTCCCTCGACGACCCGGCCCTCACCAAGCAGGTCCTGGTGCGCGACGGCAAGCCGCTGACCACCGACGGCCCGTTCGCCGAGGTGAAGGAACAGCTGGCCGGCTTCTTCCTGCTGGACTGCGAGTCGATGGACCGTGCCGTCGAGATCGTCGCGCAGATCCCGGAGGCGCCGTACAGCGTTGTAGAGGTCCGCCCGGTGCGGGACCTCGGCGCGTACCGCTGATGCTCGAGGAGCTGCTCCGGGAGCAGGCGCCACAGGTCCTCGGCGCGCTGGTCCGGCGGTACGGCGACTTCGACGCGTGCGAGGACGCCGTACAGGAGGCACTGCTCGCAGCGTCGCTGCAGTGGCCGGCTGACGGCGTACCGGAGAATCCGCGGAGCTGGCTGATCACGGTCGCGTCCCGGCGGCGGATCGAGGTACTGCGCAGCGAGGCGGCCCGCACCCGGCGCGAGGAGACCGTCGCGTCGTGGAGTCCCCCGGAGCCCGCATCGGCGGAGGACGACTCGCTGACGTTGCTGATGCTGTGCTGCCATCCGGAGCTGCCGGCGCAGTCGCAGGTCGCGCTCACGTTGCGTGCGGTCGGCGGGCTGACGACCGGCGAGATCGCCCGCGCCTTTCTGGTGCCGGAGGCAACGATCGGGCAGCGGATCAGCCGGGCGAAGGCGAAGCTCCGGGGCGCCCGGTTCGCGATGCCGCCGGCGGCCGAGCAGCCCGAGCGGCTGGCCGCCGTACTGCATGTGCTGTATCTGATCTTCAACGAGGGCTACACGGCGTCGTCCGGTCCGTCGCTGCACCGGGTCGAGCTGTCCACGGAGGCGATCCGGCTGACGCGGCAGCTGCTTGCTTTGCTGCCGGCCGAGGGCGAGGTGGCCGGATTGCTGGCGCTGATGCTGCTGACGGATGCGCGGCGGCCCGCCCGGACCACCGCCGAGGGTGCGTTGGTGCCGTTGCCGGAGCAGGACCGGTCGTTGTGGGACGCGGCGTCCATTGCCGAGGGCACCCAACTGATCGAGTCGACGCTGCGTACGGCGCCGGTCGGGCCGTACCAGCTGCAGGCGGCGATCGCGGCCGTGCACGACGCGGCCGCCGCGGCCGAGGACACCGACTGGCGCGAGATCCTGATGCTGTACGAACTCCTCGAGTCGACGGCGCCCGGGCCGATGGTGACGCTGAACCGGATCGTCGTGGTCGCCATGGTGCACGGAC
>NZ_DASRVN010000329.1:0-9773 GCF_035655035.1 Kribbella sp.
TGTCCTGGGCAACGTTCCGCGACCTCGCGAAGCAGCTCACGAAACCCGGCGAGCAGTACGGCTTCACCTGCGCGCCGGCGATCGACGACCTGGTCTCGTGGATCTACTGCGCCGGCGGCAACGTGATGAGCGCCGACCAGACCCGCAGTACGCTCGGCGACCCGGAGGCGATGCAGGCGCTGCAGTTCGTGATCGACCTGTTCGTCAAGGACCAGGTGACCCCACCGATCAAGAACCTGGTCACCGAGAGCTCGATGGCGAACTTCCTGCAGGGCAACGTCGCGTTCATGCAGAACGGCCCGTGGCAGGTGGTGAACGCCCGCAAGGCGAAGTTCGACTGGGACATCATCCCGTTCCCGGCCGGTGCGAACGGCAGTACGCCGCGTGTCTCGGGCTCCAGTTTCGCGATCCCGTCGGGGGTCCGCGAGGGGCCGCAGCTCGACCTCGCCTGGAAGCTGCTCAAGACGCTCACGAGCACCGGCGCGCTCGACATCTACGCGAAGGCCGGCCGCAACAACCCGGCCCGGCTGAGCGCGGGCAGTGCGTTCCAGCCGCCGCCGGACAACCTCGGCATCGTCCAGGAGATCCTCGCGGGCAAGCTGGCCGGCGGGCACGCGTTCGACGTCACCACGAACTGGAACCAGGTCAAGCAACTGCTCGGTCAGGATCTGCCGCGGACGTTCCTCGGCCAGGTCACGGTCGCGGACGCGATCCAAGGCCTGACGCCGCGGCTCGACGTACTGATGCGGCAGCATCTCGACACCGTCAGGCAAGCCACGGCCAGGAAGGGGTGAGGACGATGGCCTGGCGCAACCGCGAATCACTCACGGCCTGGCTGTTCATCCTGCCCAGCCTGGCCGGGTTCCTGATCTTCACTGCCGGACCGGTCGTTGCCGCGGGCGTGATCTCGCTGCTGAACTGGAACCTGTTCAGCGCCCCGACCTGGGCCGGTCTGCGCAACTTCGCCCGGCTCGGCCCGGACCCGACGTTCTGGGCGGCACTCGGCAACACGGCGTATTTCACGCTGGTCAGCGTCCCGCTGACGATCCTGGTCAGCCTCGCGCTGGCACTCCTGCTCAACCAGGGCCTGCGCCGGATCGCGGTCTTCCGCAGCCTCCTACTGTTGCCGTACGCAACCATCACGGTCGCGGTGGCGTTCGTCTGGATCTGGCTCTACATCCCGCACGACGGACTGGTGAACGCCGTGCTGGGCTGGTTCGGGATCGACGGTCCGTCCTGGCTGATCTCGGACACCTGGGCGATGCCGGCGCTGATCCTGATGAGCGTCTGGAAGAGCTTCGGGTTCGGCATGGTGGTGTTCCTGGCCGGTCTGCAGGCGATCCCGCAACAGCTGTACGAGGCCGGCCGGGTGGACGGTACGTCGCCGTGGAACAGCTTCCGGCACATCACGCTGCCGATGCTCTCCCCCGCGCTGTTCTTCGTGATCGTGACGTCGGTGATCGGCTCGTTCCAGGTGTTCGACCAGGCGCTGATCATGACGAACGGCGGCCCGGGCACCCGCACCACCACGCTGGTCATGTACATCTACCGGACCGGCTTCGAGAACTACGACCAGGGGTACGCCGCCGCGCAGTCGCTGGTCCTGTTCGCGTTCATCGTGATCATCACCGCAGGCCAGTTCCTGCTCCAGCGCCGGTTGGTGCACTATGACAACTGAGATCCGCCGCAAGCTCGTCGTCTTCGCCTGCTTCGTCGTCACCGGCGTCACGCTGATCCCGGTCGTGATGATGGTGCTGGTCGCGTTCCAGTCCGACGCCGAGTCGATGGCCGCGAAGCCGGCGTTCTGGCCGAGCAGCTGGCATCCGGAGAACCTCACCCGCGCGTTCGACCTGGTACCGCTCGGCAAGTACCTGCTGAACACGATCTACTTCGCCGCCGGTACGACGCTCCTCGAAACCGTCACCGCGGCGCTCGCGGCGTACGCGTTCGCCCGGCTGAACTTCCCCGGCCGCAGCTGGTTGTTCGGGATCTACCTCGCGACGCTGATGATCCCGTCGCAGGTGACGCTGATCCCGCAGTTCGTGCTGGTCGCGAAGCTGCACGGGATCGACACCTGGCCGGGGATGATCCTGCCGCACGCGTTCACCGCGATCGGGGTGTTCCTGCTCCGGCAGTTCTTCCTCGGGATCCCGCGCGACTACGAGGAGGCCGCGCGACTGGACGGCGCGAACCGCTGGCAGACGTTCGTCCGCGTGATCGTGCCGCTGGCCGTACCGGCCATCGCGACGCTGGCCGTCTTCAAGTTCATCGGGCAGTGGAACAACCTGCTGTGGCCGTTGGTGATCTCCAACAGCGACGCGACCCGGACGGCGTCCGTCGGGCTGCAGGTGTTCCAGGACACCAACGGCACCCAGTGGAACCTGCTGCTGATGGCCGCGACCGTCACGACGATCCCGCTGATCGTCCTGTTCTTCCTCACGCAACGCTGGTTCGTCCGAGGTATCACGATGAGTGGGCTGGGAGGCCGTTGATGTCGTATCTGTGGTCCGTCTTCACCAAACCGTGGGCGGGGTTGCCCGGTGCCGAACTCGGGCGGCTGATCGCCGGCCTGGGGTTCGGCGGCGCCGAGGTGCCGGTGCGGGACACGGCGTACGTCACGCCGGCGACCGCGGAGGCCGAGCTGCCCAAGTTCGCGGCGCAGTTGCGGGCCGAGGGCATCGAACCGATCAGCGTCGCGAGCGACCTGTCCGAGCCGGTCTTCGCCGCCTGCGCGGAGGCCGGCGTACCGATGATCCGGATCATGGCCGACCTCGGCGCGGACGGGTACGCCGCGTCCGTACGGCGCAACCGCGAACTGCTCGAGCGGGCCGTCGTACTCACGGAACGGTACGACGTACAGGTCGGCGTACAGCCGCATCATGGGCGGTACGTGTCGTCGACGCTCGGCGTACTGCAGTTGCTCGACGGGTTGCCCGAGCGGTTCAAGCTCGTGTGGGACGCGGCGCACGACGCATTGGCCGGCGATCATCCCGCGGTGACCCTGGAGCTCGGCGCGGACCGGCTCGGGATCGTCAACCTGAAGAACGTCCACTACGTCCGCGCCGACGGCGGCTGGAAGACGAACTTCGTCGAGGCCGAGGACGGGCTGTCCGACTGGCCGGCCGTGTTCGCGGCGCTGCAGCAGCTCGGGTACGCCGGTCCCGTGTGCCTGACCGGGCAGTACTCCGATCCCGCCGTACCGGTGGAAACCCGGCTGGCGAAAGATCTCCGCTTCGCTGTCACATCCGCCGCGCAGCATCCGTCAAGGGAATGAAAGCAACCAAGACCCTGATGGAGAAACCACGATGCAAGCACGGATGACCAACCCCGCGATGATCCTGCCGGACGCCACCAAGGGCATCCAGAACATCTACAAGGCGATCGGGCAGTCCGGGGCGGACGGCAAGGTGCTGGAGCTCGTGCACCTGCGGGCCAGCCAGATCAACGGCTGCTCCCCGTGTGTGTTCGGCGGGATCAAGTCGGCGCTGAAGAACGGCGAGACCGACGAGCGGCTGCACCAGGTCGCCGCCTGGCGGGACTCCGACCTGTTCACCGACGCCGAGCGGGCCGCACTCGAGATGGCCGAGGCGGCGACCCGGCTGGCGGACAACCCGACCGCGGTCTCCGACGAGATCTGGAACGCCGCGGCCGACCACTTCGACGAGAAGGAACTGTCCGGGATCATCCTGATGATCGCGCTCACCAACCTGTTCAACCGCCTGAACACCACGACCCGCCAGCCTGCCGGTGCGACCTGGTAGTCGCTACCGTGAAGCAATGAAGTACATGCTGCTGATCTACGGAAACCAGGAAACCTGGGATGCCCTGCACGAGCAGGGCATCGACGGTGTGATGGAACAGCACCACAAGCTCAGCGCGGAGCTGACGGCGAGCGGCGAACTGGTGGACGGCATCGGCCTCACCACCGCCAACGCCCGCGTGGTCCGCGTTCAGGACGGAGTACCGGCCGTCACCGACGGCCCCTTCACCGAGGCCAAGGAAGTGCTGGCCGGCTACTACGTCGTGGACTGCGCGAGCCTGGACCGCGCGACCGAGATCGCCACCCGCCTCCCCGAGGCCCCGTACTCCCCCATCGAGATCCGCGAGTTCACGGATCCGATGGAGTGACTGGTCCAGGGACTTGCCGGGCTCAGCTGGGCGTTGGACACCTGAGACCGGCGAGTCACTGACTCAGATCGTCCCTCAGATCGTCGCCGTCCGGACAGGCTCGCTCGACGCGAGGATGACCCCACCTGAGGCGGGCGAGTCACCCATGCCCCGGCCACCTTGGACGTAGACCGTGCTTCCAGGTGCCGGTGCCTGCGCACCGGCCCTGAGTCGGAGCGTGGTCGTCATACCGTTGCTCAACCTGAGCACCGCCACGCGTCGCGGCCGCACCGACGGGATCGACGAGGTCACCTCGTGGATGCCGGTGCACACCGCCGGCTGGATCGCAGCCCGTCCGAGACCTTCGTTGCCGTGACTCCTCACGTCACGGCACTGCCCGGCGAGCCTACTCATCGCTGACACACTTCCCCCTTCTCATCGTTACTGCCCCCGAGTGCTGGCGGTAACGGCCGTGACGTCCTCAAGGCACGGCCGCACACTTCCCCGTCCTTCCCGCACCCGGAAACGACGCGGAAGTGATCAGCCAACCCTCGCTGAGAGTGACGACGTTTTCAAGGGATCGTGATCGGAATCCCGCGTACCGGAATCGCACTCTCAGGAAAACTCAGGTAACCCCCGGCCTGACTACTGGCCACCGAAGCCCGTCGTCGCGATGCCCTTGATGATCTGGCGCTGGAAGAACAGGAACACCACGACCAGCGGCAGCGCGGCCAGGATCGCGGACGCCATGTTCTGCGCGTACTGCAGGCCGTACGCGCTCTTCACTGTCTGCAGGCCGACCGGCAGCGTCATCAGGTGCGCGTCGGTGGTCACGATGAACGGCCACAGGAAGTTGTTCCAGGCGCCGATGAACACGAAGATCGCCACCGCCGCCAGGATCGGCCGCGACAACGGCAGCACGATCGACCAGAACACCCGCAGCCGCCCGGCGCCGTCCACCCGGGCCGCTTCCTCCAGCTCGGTCGGGATCTGGTCGAAGAACCGCTTCAGGATCAGCACCATCGCGGGCGCGAACGCCTGCGGCAGGATGATCCCCCAGTAGGTGTCGACCAGGTTGAACGCGAGCATCTGCCGGAACAGCGGCACGATCAGCAGCTGCGGCGGGATGATGATCGCCGCGATGATCGCGGCGTACAGCCAGCGTTTGCCCTTGAAGTTCACCCGCGAGAACGCGTACCCGGCCAGCGCCGAGGTCGCCACCGTGATCAGCGTGATCGCGACCGACGTGATCAGGCTGTTCCACGCCCACGAAGGGATGTCGCCGGCCGACAGCACCTTGCGGTACGCCGCGAAGCTGAAGCCGTCGGGTGGATTCAGGCTGAGCGTCGAGGCCCCGGCGTCCGCCTCACTCTTCAAAGACGTCAGTACCGACCAGGCGAACGGGACCAGCCAGGTGATCGCGAGGATCGCGAGGATCAGGAGCGCGACGAGTCGGGACACGCCCCACGGGTTCTCGCCCGGCTTGTGCGTTCGTGCGTATGAGCTCATGCGGCGCTCCTGCGGTTGATCAGCTTGTACTGCGCCAGCGACACCAGGACGATGAGCGCGAAGAACAGGTACGAGATGGCCGACGAGTAGCCGAACCGGTAACCGGTGAAGCCGGACTCGTAGATGTACTCGACGATCGAGCGCGTCTTCCCGGCCGGTCCGCCGTTGGTCAGCATGTAGATCTGGTCGAACACCTTCAGCGACGCGAGCAGCTGCAGCGTGACCAGCAGCGCGGTGGTCGGCGCGAGCTGCGGGATCACGATCGAGAACAGCTGCCGCCACTTGCCGGCGCCGTCCAGCGCGGCCGCCTCGAACTGCTGCTCGGGGATGTTCTGCAGCGCCGCGAGGTACAGCAGGAAGTTGAAGCCGATCGTCCACCACAGCGTGGTGATCACGACCGAGATCATCGCGACCTTCGGGTCCTGCAGCCAGGCCACCGGCGCGATCCCGACCTTCGCCAGTACGCCGTTGATCAGCCCGAGCGTCGGGTTGTACATCCAGCTCCAGAACATCACCACGACCGTGGACGCGAGCAGGTACGGCATGAAGAACGACAGCCGCCACAACCACCGGCCGGGGAGACCGAGGTTCACCAGCAGTGCCAGCGCGAGCGACAGTACGATCAGCGGGATCGTGCTCAGCACCGTGAACCACAAGGTGTTGCCGAGCGACTTCCACATGTCCGGGTCGGTCAGCGCCTCGCGGTAGTTGGCGAACCCGACCAGTCCGCTGCCCGCGCCGGTCAGCGTCTCGCCGGTGAAACTCAGGTACAGGCCGTACACCGCCGGTACCACCAGGAACAGCACGAACAGGACGGCGAACGGCGCCGCGAACGCCCACCCGGTGAGCGTCTCACCGCGCCTCGCACGCGCCCGGCCCTTGGCCGGGTTCTCCTCCGCGACCGCGGCCGGAGTGTCGATAGCAGTCGACATCTTGGACTCTCCTCTCACACCGGCTGCGGACGGTCGAGCAACTTGTTCAGCCGGGCGACGAAACCGTCGAAGCCGGCCGCTGGATCACCACTGCCGAGGAACACGTTCTGCACGTTCTCGGCGAAGTAGTTCTGGAAGTCGCTGCCCGCCCCGGTGAACCACGCGTCCGGGTCGTAGTTCACGTACGCCGGGATGCCCGCGTAGTTCGACTGCGGCTTCAACGCCTGGTACTCCGCACTCTTGGCCACCGGCTGGTACGCCGGGATGTGTCCGCCGCCGGCCCACTTCACCGACCGCTTCAGGATCTCCGCGACCATCGTGTACACGTGCTTGCGGCGCTCCGGCGACACCTTCGACTGCCGCGGCAGCACGAACGTGTGCGAGTCGGCGTACGCCGCCTGGGTCCCGAACAGCGTCGGGATCGGCAACGCGTCGACCGGCATCTTCGCGTCCTTCAGCACCGGAAGCTCCCAGACTCCGCCCAGGAACATCCCGCTCTCACCGTGCAGGAACTCGCTGGTCGCCGTACCGCCGTCGCCGCTGCGGGAGGCGATCTTGTCGTTCAGCAGCGAGCGGATGAAGGTCAGCGTCTTGACCGCCGCGTCCTTGTCGACCTGCGCCTGCTGACCCGGGACGAGCTTCATGTCCGCGCCGGTCTGCCGGTACAACGTGTAGAACAAACGCCACATCTGCGAGCCGTCGCCGAGGTACCCGTACGACAGGCCGTGCTTCTTGGTGACCTGCTGCAGCTTGGTCGCGACCTCGGTGAACTCCTCCGGGCTCTTCATCGAGTGCAGCGCCTCGGTGACGCCGGCCTTCTCGGCGTGCTGGGTGTTGTAGTAGAGCACGAACGGATGCGTGTCGAGGGCGATCGCGTAGAGCTTGCCGTCGTAGTGACACTTCTCCCAGACCCGGGCCGGGAAGTCGCTCTCGTGCAGGCCGGCCTCGGCGAGCAGGTCGAGGTCCCAGGGCTCCAGCAGTCCGCCCGGCGCGTACCCGGCGATCCGGGACGCGTGCATGATCGCGACGTCCGGAGCGCGCCCGCCGGCCGAGGCCATCGCGAGCTTGGTGTAGTACGGCGGGCCCCAGGCCAGCACGGTCTGGGTGGCGTGAAAGCCGAGGTTCGCGGCGTTGACGGCGTCCACCAGGCCGGCCATCACCGTCCCGTCACCGCCGGTCAACAGGTGCCAGTAGCTCAGGTCGGTCGTCGCGCGTGACGCACCGGGTGCGCAGCCGACGAGCAACCCGCCACCGGCCAGCGCCGCAGCTGCTTTCAGCAGACTGCGCCGGGAGAAATCTTCACTCATTCGGTCTCCTTTGGGGGCGGGACCGATGATTACATCGTTGGAATGCTACAGACAAGCATCTTGTGTGTGATTTTGCTGAAACGTGTCCGTTAGCGTGCGGTGCTGGCCCGCTCCACGACCCGGTGCGGGATCATCACCCGGCGCGGCGGCGCGCCCTTGTCCGCCATCCGTTCCTCGAGCAGGTCCAGCGCGGCCGCGACGAACGCCCGCCGGTCGAAGTCGATCGTGGTCAGCGGCGGGATCATGAACTGGCTCTCGAGGATGTTGTCGAAGCCGGCGACCAGCGTCTGCCCCGGGATGTCCACACCCGCGCCCCACAGCGCCGACAGCGTCCCGGACGCCATCGAGTCGGTGAAGCAGAAGAACGCATCCGGCAGCTCATGCTCGGTCAGGTACTTCGCCACCACGGTCGCCGCACCCTCCGGCCGCCAGCGGTCCAGCGGGATCTGCAGCGCCGGATCGATCGGTACGCCGGCCTCCTCGAGCGCCTCGCAGTACCCGGTGGTGCGCAGCCGCGAGGCCGCCGTACCGGGTGACTCGGCCGAGCCGCCGAGCATGCCGGCGCCGCTGGATCCCCGGGGGACCTCCGGCGTACCGACGGCAGCGATCCGGCGGCAACCCTGGGCCAGGAGGTGTTTGGTTATGTCCCGGGCAGCGGCCACGTTGTCGATCGCGACCTGGCTGACGACGTCCTGGTCGACGTCACCGATCAGCACCACCGGCGGCAGCGGGCCGGCCGACATCACCGCGCTGTCGTCGAGGTTCACCGGGTTCAGGATCAGGCCGTCGACCAGGTACGCGCGGGCCTTCGACAGCAGCTCGAACTCGCGGTTCGGCTCGGACGCGGTCTGCTCGATCTGTACGCCCCAGCCGCGCTCGTGGGCGAGCTCGACGACCAGGTGCACGATCTCGGCGGAGTACGGCCGGAGCAGGTCGGGCAGCGCCAGCGCGATCATGCCGGACCGGCCGTTGCGCAGCCCGCGGGCGCTCATGTTCGGCACGTAGTCCAGCTCGGAGAGCGCGCTCTCCACCCGGGCACGGGTCTCCGGACGCACGAACACGACGCCGTTGATCACGTTGGACACCGTCTTCGGCGACACCCCGGCCAGCTTGGCGACATCTTTGACGGTGGGACGCATGTCGCCCATTGTCACACCTGGCCCACGTTGTCAGCCGTCAACGGGTGACGAGCGCACCGCCGTTCACGTGCAGCACCTGGCCGGTGAGGTGCCGGGCGGCCGGCGAGGCGAGGAAGTGGATGGTGCCGGCGATGTCCTCGACCTGACCTTCACGCTTGGTCAATGTTGCCTGCAGCAACGTCTGGCGACGCTCTTCCGTGAGCCGGCCCTGGAAGAACTCCGTGTCGGCGGTGAAACCCGGCGCGACGACGTTCGAGGTGACTCCCCGTGGCCCGAGTTCGGCCGCGACGTCGGCGTTCCAGAGCGCCAGCGCCGCCTTGGACGCGCCGTACGAGCCGGGCCCGCGAGCCCCCGCGATCGAGCCGAGGTGGACGACGGCGGTGGTCAGCCGGGATGCCAGCGCGGTGGTCGTGAGGACCGCGCTGATCAGGTTCGCCTCCAGGTTGGCGAGCCAGTTCGCCTTCAGTTGCGCGAGACCGCCGTCCGGCCGGCCGAAGTCGGTGTTGCCGCCGGCATTGTTGACCAGTACGTCGACCTGCTCGGGCAACTCCTCCAGCAACCGCTCCACCTGCGCCGGGTCGGTCGCGTCGCACACCACTCCCCTGGCCCCGAGGTCGGCCGCCGTCTTCTCGAGTACGTCGGCCCGCCGGCCGGTGATCACCACGTCGTCCCCGTCCGCGCGGAATCGTTCGGCGGTCGCCCGCCCGATCCCGGTCGCGCCGCCGGTCACCACGATCGTTCGCATCTCTGGTCCTCACGTTTAGCTCTAAATGTTTAGC
>NZ_DASRVN010000330.1:0-18755 GCF_035655035.1 Kribbella sp.
CACAGCGAGTACCGGGTACGACGGAAGCACGATGGCGTTGGGCAACCGCCGTACGTCGAGATCGATCAAGGCGAGGGCCACCCCGGCACCAACGAACCACAGGTACGCCGGGAGCGCGGCAACCGACCCGAGCCGCACCGCGACCGCCGCGAACAGCAGGCCGGTCGCCAGCTCCACCAGCGGGTACCGCACGTTGATCGGCAGTCGGCAGTCCGCACACCGCCCGCGCAGCATCACCCATCCAGCCACGGGTACGTTGTGCCGGTTACGCACCGGCTGTGAGCATCGCGGGCAGTGCGACGGCGGGCTGACCACAGACTCTCCACGCGGCACCCGATACACCACCACGTTCAGGAACGAACCAACAGCCAGCCCCAGGACGCCGGCAACTACCGCGATCATCCCGGCCTCGACCAACTGAGCACAGTCACCTGCCGATGACCCGGACTGGGCGCCGCCGGGTTGCTGTCCACCAAGGCGACCTTGGATCGCAAGACAGGTGAACCGTCAGTCGAGCATGGCCCGGCGCCCGAGCAGATGTACGCCGACAGGTAGAGACTGAACACGAACCCCGGCGAGTCATCGGGCACCTCGATCACGACACCGCCGAAAGAAAAACTGCCGGTCTCCTTGATCCACAGGGATCTCGCGACGACCCCGAACCGGAACACCTGTTCGGCGGCGTTGTTGAGCGTGATGTCCAGAGCTGCCTTCGGCGCGTACGTCGTACCTTGAACGTAGAACTGGTTGCCGGAATTGTTCGGAGTGGAGACAAGCGCACAGTTCGAGCCACCGGTCCCGGTGTACGGTCCGCTCGTGACGCAGCCCGAGGCGGCCCGAAAGCCCGGCGGCGTGAAGGTCAGCTCGAGCTGAACCGCGTCGATGTCCTCGACATCGTTCCTGTTGGGGTTGGTGAGCGTCGGGTTCACGTCGACCGTCGCCCCGCTGAATGTCCCCTTGTAGATGGCATCCGCGATCGCTCCGGTCCGGCTCGTGTCGAGCGGTATCGAGTCCGTCCGGAACGTCGCGCTGTTGGTCGGAACGGTCACCGAGCCACTCACCGTGAGGTTGGAGGGCGCGACCTTCACCGTCACGTCGTACTTCTCCGACGACGCCGGATCGCTGTGCCGGTGGACGATCTTCAGCACGGCGGACTGCAGAACAGAACCCTCTGGTACGGCGCTGCCCGGGGCGAACCCGGCGACGGTCAAACGCGTCGTGTCATTCCTGCTACCGCTGCTCCAGGACGCGGCGGTCCCGTCGATGCCGGCCAGACTGGCCACCGTCGCAGTCGTACCGAAACCACCCGCGCGTGGAACGCTCGTAACCTTGAGCGCGTTGGTACCAGTCCATGCAGTCGGAGTCTCGGAGCCCGATGTCAGCCCGTACAACGCGACCGGCGGACTGCCCGCGTTGTAGGTCCCGCAGAGCTCGGCCTGCGCGGACTTGACCGCCAGTTGGCTGTCGCCACCGAAGATGAACTGCACGCCGATCGCGTTGCCGGTGTTGATCGGGTTGTCGCAGGCCCCTGGGATCGTCGGGTGCACCGGCGGTGCCGAGATGGCGGCACCCGCCGAGTTCACCGGCGTGCCGGCAACGAGATAGCCGTTGTCGACCGTCCAAACGTCTCCTCCGGACGAGTTCAGCATCGGGTTCGGATTGCTGCCGCTGTTGTGGAAGTCGAAGTAGTACACGCCGGTCGACACGGGCCGTCCGCTCCCGTCGTACACCGGTGGGAACCACCAGGTGCTGCCCTTGCAGGAGCTGCTACTGCTCATCATGTCGGACAGGCCCTTGGCGTCGTCGTAGTAGCCGGGCTGGAACCTGATGACCGAGTTCGGGGTGGTACACGCCGGCAACGAGCGGTGCGGCAGATCCGCGATCGTTGCTGCCGGCACATACCCGGGATCGTTCCACAGCGGGTTGGCGGCCGAGCCGACGTTGCAGGCCGCCGCCGGCGTCGCTCGGATCGTTCCGGAGCAACCGCTGCGAGCCCAGACGTTGGCACTCGTGTTCAGCGCGCCGTTCACGACGTCGATGTTCGAGTTCGAGAACACGTTGCCATGGACACGGAAGGTCGATCCGGTCGGTTGCTGGATGTTCAGGCCGTCCTCACCAGGAATGCTGCCGAGGGTCAGGATCGCGTTGCTCGGTCGGTTGCATTGGCCCAGCGCCTGGCACTGGATCCGGACTTGCTTCGGGTCGGCCTGGCAGGTTATCGCGGCTGAGTTGCTCCCGTAGAAGTTGTTGAGCGACAGGGTGTTGCTCCCACCGAAGCAGGACTGGCCCGCGTTGTCGTTGTAGTTGCTGTTGCGGAGGTTGTTGATCGCGGCCTGCATGGCGCCGTCAGCCGTGTAGGTGCCGGACACCTGGTCCCGCAGGCCGACTGTGGCGCGGACACTGGTGTCAGTGAGCGTCAGCAGCGCGGCCAGGCTCAAGGCGACCACCGTGATCACTATCAGCGCCAGGATGAGCGCTGCCCCTTCCTCACCGCGAGCATTGCCGTTCCTCATTGCTGCCTCCGCTGGCCGTTGAGGGTGATCGGATAGTCGCCGGCCGATCCCTTCGTGACCTGGAACGTCAGCGAGATCGTGGCCGGTACAGCGGTGGACTCGCAGGTACTCGAACAGGTCACGGTGAGACTCCCCGGCTTCACGTTGTGCGCTAGTACGACGTCAGACGCCGGTGTGGTCGCAGGCCCGATGCACTTGATCCGGTGCAACTCGCTGACCGCGCCCGCCGGCAGCAAGTAGTAGGCGACGACGTCAGTGGTCGGATCGGCCTGCGGTACGCCCTGCCAGGCGTCCGAGAGCAACCGCAGGACCGCTGTTGAGGTCGTCGACGATCCACAGGTGTAGCCGCCCGCGTCGTACGACGCGTTGAGCTGGACGGACTGCTTGAACGGTACGGCGTTCGCGTTGACCGCCGCCCAGTCCCGGAGACCGACCCCGGCGACGTCGCGAGCGAAGTACGACGAGCTGATCTGTGCGTCGTGCGACAGCTCCAGCCGATCGGACGTGTCGGTGGTGTTGTGGAACGCTCCGATCACCACGTTCGCCAACGGCACCGTGATGACGGCGAGGATCGCGACCGCGACGAGTAATTCGACCAGTGTGAAGCCTGCGTCGGTGCGGGTACGACGGGTCAGCACGAGGTGTCCAATCCACAGGGCTTCCGCAGTACGACGTCCACTCGCTCCGTCGCGCGTCCGTCGTTGCTGGCGACCTGGACTGTCAGTCGCTGCAGGCCGGTGTCCACAGAGCAGGCCGCCTGCCAGGCAGTGCCCGTCCAGTAACGCATCGAGCCGGACACCACGGTCGCCGTGTACCCGGTCGGCGCGGTGAAGGCGGCAGCCGACTGGTACGCCGACGCCGTACCGCAGGCCACGTAGTTGCCCCCGGTAACCGCCGTCTGGACCGCCTCGGCGTAGTCGCGGACCGCGGTACCGGCGGTGGCCTGCTTGCGATGGACGTCGGAGATCAGCACGCTCGTGACCAGGCCGGCCATGATCGCGACCACGGCGATACCCATGATCGCGACCGCGATCAGGACCTCGAGCAGCGACTCGCCGCGCTCGTTCCTCATGTCTGGACCTGGCGGAAGATGCCGTACATCGCGGACACCAGGGCGACCGCGACGAAGCCGACGATGATGCCCATGACAACGATGACCAGTGGTTCGAAGAGGCCGATGAGCTTCTTCAGCTTGTAGTCGAGTTCGCCCTCGTAGTACTGCGCCGTGACCTCGAGCTGGGTGTCGAGCGTCCCGGTCTCCTCGCCGACACGCATCATCTGCGCCGCTGTCTTCGGGAAGAGCTTCGTCGCGGCAAGTGGGCGGGCGAGACCCTCTCCCTCCAGCAGGGCTTCGCCTGCCGCGCCCAGGGAACGGCGGAACACCAGGTTCGGCAGTGAGCCGGTGGCGACGCGCAAAGCCTCCGGGAGTTGCACCCCAGCACCGACCATGGACGCGAGGATGCGGCAGAAACGTTCCACCAGTGCGAACCGGATGGTCCCGCCGAGCACAGGCAGTGCCAGGAACAGCCTGTCGCGCAGATAGCGACCGCCCTGGGTCTGCACGGTTCCGAAGACGACCAGGCCGACTACCGCGGCAAGCCCGCCCAGTGCCCACCACCAGGCGGCGAAGAAGTCCGTCACCGCGAGCAGCATGCGGGTCGGCAGCGGCAGCGTCGCATGCAGGCCGGCGAAGAACTCCTTGAACCGTGGCAGCACGAACGCGGACAGCACGACCACCGTGACCAGCGACATCATCGCCACGATCGACGGGTAGATCATGGCCTGCTTGACCTTGCGTCGCGCCTCCAGGTCGCGCTCCAGGTACTTGGCCAGCTGCCCGAGGACCGTGTCCAGCTGGCCACTCAGCTCGGCCGACCGGAGGATCCCGCGGTAGAACTCGGGAAAGATCTTCGGGTGCCGGTCGAAGCAGTCCGAGAGCTTCTCCCCGCCGCGCAGCCCGTACTCGACCTCGGCCATCATCCGCCGTACCGACGCGTTGTCGGACTCCTCGCCCAGCGAGTGCACGGCGTCGATCAGCGGCATGCCGGCCCGGATGAAGGCACCGAGCTGCCTGGACAGGTGCATGACCTCCTCACGCTTCACCCGGCGTGGCGTGATCTCCAACTGCAGGACGCTGCGCTTCTCGGTGACCCGGATGTCGCGCAGCTCGCGGTCGTACAGCGCCAGCTCGGCGTCCTCGCGGGTCTCGGCCTTCGTGGTGCCCTTGGCGACCTGACCGTCCGGAGCGACCGCGACGTACGCGTATCTGGTCATCGGTCAGCTCCCGACCAGGTAGATGGATCGCATGACCTCACCGATCGTGGTCACGCCCTGGCCGACCAGCCGGACGCCCTCCTCGGTCAGGGTGCGCATGCCCTCGTACCGCGCGGCCTTGCGGATCTCGTCGTGCGAGGCGCGGTCCACGACCAGATCGCGGAGCGTGTCCGAGACAGGCATCAGCTCGTACACCCCGGTCCGCTCCAGGAATCCGGTGTGCGCGCAGAAGTTGCAGCCCGCACCCCGGACGAAGCCGTCGGACGGGGCTCCGCCACCGGCGGCTGCCAGGAACGCCAGTTCTTCGGACTTCGGCTGGTAATACTCGCGGCAGTTCGGGCAAGTACGCCGTACCAGCCGCTGGGAGACCACGGCGGTCACCGAGGACGCGACCAGGAACGTCTCGATCCCCATGTCCAGCAGACGATGCAGCGCGGTCGCCGCGTCCGTAGCGTGCAGTGACGACAGCACCAAGTGCCCGGTCAGCGCGGACTGTACGGCGATCCGGGCGGTCTCGACGTCGCGGACCTCGCCGACCAGGATGACGTCCGGGTCCTGCCGCAGGATCGACCGGAGCCCGCCGGCGAACGTGATGCCGGCCGCCTCGTTGATCTGGATCTGGTTGATCGAGTCGAAGGTGTACTCCACCGGGTCCTCGATCGTCATGATGTTCCGCTCCGGGCTGTTGATCTCGCCGAGCGACCCGTACAGCGTGGTGGTCTTGCCGCTCCCGGTCGGCCCGGCGCAGATGACCATGCCGTACGGCGCTCTCAGCAGGCCGGAGTACGTCGCTGCCAGCTGCTCGGGCATCCCGAGCTGTTCGAGCCGGAACAAGGGCCGGCTCTTGTCGAGCAGTCGCAGTACGACCTTCTCGCCGCCGACCACCGCGGTCGTCGAGACCCGGATGTCGACCGGCCGGTCCTCGACGTCCATGCTGATCTGGCCGTCCTGCGGGCGGCGGCGCTCGACGATGTTCAGGTCCGCGAGGATCTTGATCCGGCTGACCACCGCCGGGCCGATCGACCCGGGCAGCTCGAGTACGTCGTGCAGCGCTCCGTCGATCCGGTACCGCACCCGCACCCGGTCGCCGTGCGGCTCGATGTGGACGTCCGACGCGCGGTCCCGCAGCGCCTGGGTGATCACCAGTTGCACGACCTGGACAACCGGTGCGTCGCCGCTGACTTCCTCACGAACTTCCCTGCGCACGGCGTCGCGAGCTTCGAAGACCTTGACGCGGTCGTCGATCCCGGTCAGCGCACGGTACGCCGTACCGATCGCGTGCAGCACATCCGTGGGCGCCGCGAGCCTCAGGATCAGCCGACGGCCTATGACCGCGCGCAGCTCGTCGTGGATCGACGGGTCGGCGACAGCGACCGTAACGACGTCCTGGTCGATCTCCAGCGGTACGGCGGCCAGGTAGCGCGCCGTTCGCTCGTCGAGCAGCGTTGCCGCGGCAGGATCCGGGCTGACGGTCCTTAAATCGACCAGGTCGAGGTTGTACCGCTCCGCCAGCTGCCTGGCCCTCGTACGCTCGATGTGCAGGTCCTGCTCGGTCGCAGCCGGGCGCACCTCGGCCCGCGGCGGCGCTGCGGCGTGCTGTGGCTCGGGCTCGGCCGATTTGCGGAGCTTCACGCCGTCACCCCCGCATGCAGCCGCGGACGGGCCTCGATGTCCTTCGGGTACAGGCTGCGCGCGGCCGCGTCGTCGTACGCGACGATCCCGTTCTGCACCAGCGTCGAGAGGGACTGCTCGAGCGTCTGCATGCCGTCGCGCTGCCCGGTGACGACCGAGTTGCGCAGCTGATGCGTCTTACCTTCCTTGATCAGGTTCCGTACGGCGGCATCCGCGACCATCACCTCGTACGCCGCGACCAGGCCGCCACCGATCCGCGGGATCAGCCGTTGGTAGACGACTCCTGTGAGCGCGGCGGCCAGCTGTACGCGTACCTGTGCCTGCTGCTCGGCCGGGAACACGTCGACGATGCGTGCCAGCGACTGCGCGGTGTCGTTCGTGTGCAGGGTCGCGAAAACCAGGTGGCCGGTCTCGGCGATCGTCAGCGCGAACCGGATCGAGTCCAGGTCGCGCATCTCGCCTACCAGGAGTACGTCGGGGTCCTCGCGCAGCGCCGAGCGCAGTGCGTCCGGGAAGCTCGCTGTGTCGCTGCCTACCTCGCGTTGGTTGACCGCGGACAGCTGGTGGTCGTGGACGTACTCGATCGGGTCCTCGACCGTGATGATGTGGCAGGCACGGTCGGTGTTGATCTTGCCGATCATCGCGGCCAGGGTGGTCGACTTACCGGACCCTGTCGGGCCGGTGACGAGAACCAGGCCCTGGTGCTTGCGTACGAAGTCGTAGAGGACCGGTGGGAGACCTAGCTCATCCATGGACGGTATCCGGCGCGGGATCATCCGGAGCGCCACGGCCGTGTCGCCACGCTGGGTGAACGCGTTGCCGCGGATCCGGGCCTCGTCACGCCAGGAGAACGCGAAGTCGTGTTCGTGCTTGGTGGTCCAGTCGGTCTGCTGGAGTACCTCGTGCAGCAGGCTGTCGGTGTCGTCGCGGGTCAGCCTGTCCGCGCCGGCGACGGAGTACAGACTGCCGTGCACGCGGATCTGCGGCGGCAGACCGGCCGTCAGCAGCAGGTCCGTACCACCCGCGTTCCACAACTCTTCGAGCAGCAGGTCAACCCGACCGCCACGAGCAAGACTGATCATGATGCTCTCCAGGTAGTAATGGCCCGGTGAGGAGGAGCGCTTGGGGTCCCCCCTCCCCACCGGAGTCCAGGCGGCTTAGAGGGTGTCGCAGCTCGGTGCTGCAGTCACCGCACCGTTAGCGCCGAGGGTGACCGCGTACTTCGTGCTGTTCGGCCAACTGCGCAGGAACTGGCTGGTGCCTGCCGTGAGATCGGTCTGCAGCGTCGGGTAGGTGCCGTTCTTGGCGTAGTACGCCTCGACGGCCACCTCGACGCTCTTGACATCCGACTTGCAGGCGGACGCGTAGCCGCGGTCCTGGATGCCCTGGACGGCGAAGACCACGATGCCGGAGAGGACGCCGAGGATGACGATCACCATCAGGAGTTCGATCAGGGTGAAGCCGGACTGGTTTCTCCGGGCTTCGTGCAATCTGTTGAGCATGTGCGTTTCGCTTTCTCTGCAAAGGTTTGACGGACATTCGGTGGTGCTAGACGGAGGGCGGATCGCGGCTGCACCTCCCATCGCTCGCGGCCAGCAGATCGGCCAGCCGGCGTACCGCCTGGCTGACGGGGTGGTCGGGGCAGCCCGCGGTGAGGGGCTCGCCCCGGTTGATCGAGGCGGGTACGTCGGTCCAGTTCGGGAGCTGGACCGTGACCGGGCTCCGAACCAGCTGATCCACGTCGGCGTTGGTGAGCCCGGCGTGAGTGTCGGATCGGTTGACCACGACCGACCTGGTATTCGCGCCGTACAGCAGGTCCAGGACGTCCAGCGTCATCCGCAGGTTCTTCAGCGACGGGCGTTCCGGCGTTGCGACCAGCACCTGGTGGTCCGCCGCGTCCAACGCGCTCAGCACGGTCGTGTTGAACTGCGCAGGCGTGTCCACCACCACGTAGTCGTAGATCAGCCGCAGCACGTACAGGAGCTCATCGATCAGCTCGTTCGTGATCAGACTCGCCTCGCCCGGCCCGGTCGGCGCCAGCAGGCAGTCCAGCCCGGGGCGGAACGGCGTCATGAGTACGGCGACGTTCTCCACCGTGAGGGAGTCCGCCCACGGCACTGCGTCACAGAGGCTGCGGTCGGTCCGCAGCCCGAGTACACACGCAACGTCGCCGAACTGCAGGTCAAGGTCGACCAGGCAGACCCGACGGGTACCACGGGCGCACAGGGTGACGGCTAGGTTCGTGGCAACGGTTGTCTTGCCGCAGCCGCCCTTGGCTGCGTAGACCGTGATGATGCGTCCTGGCATGTCGCCCCCCGTGCCACGCTGCGTCACCGTGTTCTGCGGTGACCTGGCCTAAAGAGTGGTGTGTCGGGGAGTTTCGTCACAGCGGGTGAACGGCTGACAGGGCTCGTCGTTCGGACGACGGGTGTCGTCCGAACGGTCGACCGGGGTCAGCCGAGAGCTGAGTGGAGTCGGAGTGCTACCTGTATGTCCAGTGCGCGTTTCGGAGACTGCCAGCCGTCGCCGAGGAGTGCGGTGATTCGGTCCAGCCGCTGCTGCACGGTGTTCGGGTGGATGTGTAGCGATGTGCCTGCGCGTGTGGGGCTTTGGCCGGAGGCGAAGTACGCCTGGAGCGTGCCTATGAGGTCTGTGCCGCGGTCGGTGTCGTAGGCGAGCACCTCGCCAAGGACGTGCTGCACGTGGGCGTGTACGTCGACCTCGGATGCGCCGACCAGGCCTGCTACGCCTAGGTCGTCAGGTGTTGCGGACTCGGCGGTGCGTCCCAGACGGACCATCGTGGTGGCCAAACGCGAGGCCTGGCGATGTGCTTCGACCAGGGGCTCTCCCCACGAGGCAGGTCCGGTTACCGCAATCGTGACGCCGGTGCGCTTCGCCAGGTCGGACAGGTCCCGTGCGACGGACGTGGCCTTGGTACGGGCGAACAGGAGCACCAGGTCGCCGCCGTACGGACCAGCCAGCACCAGGCGGTCCTCCAGCGGTGCAGACAGTCGAGCGCGTACGCCGGAGTGGTCGCCGCGGCACACTGCGACGACCAGGCGGTCGTTTCGATGGTTCGGGACGAGTAGGCGGAGCCGTTCCGTCAGGGTGCGCGGGTCGGTGCTTCCGCTGAGTACGTCGGCCAGTAGATCCGCCTGCGCACGTTGAGATTGCTCAGCCGCCTGTCGTCGGAACAGGAGCACCAGTGCGGTAACAACGGCCGCACGCTCCACTATGCGCTGGTCAGCACCCGACAGGTCGTCAGCGCCGCCAATGACCAGCGCACCGAGCCGTTCGCCCTTGGCTGTCGCTGCCACGACCCAGCAGTCACCGCTGCGCGTCAAACGACCGGACGACGACTCCTGCCACGGCACCGGCGTACCGGGGACCTGTCCCGCGTTGGCCAGCTCGTTGCCGCTGGCATCAACCAGTACGACCCACACGTTCAGCAGCTCGGCCAACGCTGCAGCGATGGCGTCTACGTCCCCGCCGGACAACACGATCTCCGCAAAGCGGTCATGTGCTGCGGCTGCGTGCTCCACGCCTGCATGTGCAGCAGACAGTTGGTCCAGCGCAGCAGCTGTCTCGGCCGCGGCCCGTACCTGTACCAGCGTCACAGCGGCCAGCGTTGCGAGTGAACCGAGCAGTGACACCTCATCACGGCTGAACGGCCTCCGTGTCCGGTTGGACGCGAACAGCACGCCGACGAACGCGCCGTCCACCACTAGCGGCGTACCGCAGATGGCTACGAGCCCTTCCTCACCGACAGCGTCGTCGATCGGCAGGGTGTGCCGGAAGCGCCTGTCCGACGGGTAGTCCGCGGTCCAGTACGGCTTGTACGTTTCTGCAACCAGTCCACCGAGCCCTGCGCCCAGGGGCAACCGCAGCTGCTGGAACGCGGCAGACACGGAACCGTCGGTCGCCCGCATGTACGTGTCGCCGCGCGTCTCGTCGTACAGGGTCAGGTACGCCACGTCCGTACCGACGAGGGTGCGTGCACGGTGCACGATGGTGTGCAGTACGCGGCCAGGGTCCCGTGCCGACGCCAGCTCCTGCGCTACGTCGACCAGTGCGGTCAGCTCCGCCTCACGCTTCTTACTGGCAGCCAGTAGGCGCCGCAGCTCCTCCATGGTCCTACAGAGTAGTGAGGTCCCGGCGATGCGTTTCGGAGTACGACGTGACCGCCACGATCGAGATGACCGCGCAGACCGCGATGTAGATCGCGATCGCGTAGCCCGAGTCGTACGCCTTGAGCAGGGCCACCGCGATGAACGGCGCCAGCCCGCCCGCGATGATCGACGCGAGCTGGTACCCGACCGAAACACCGGAGTACCGCACCCGTGTCCCGAAGAGCTCGGTGAAGAACGATGCCTGCGGGCCGTACATCGCGCCGTGCAGCACCAGGCCGACCGTGACGGCAAGAGCGGCCAGGGCGAAGTTCTTGGTGTCCACCAGCGTGATGAACAGGAAGCCCCACACCCCCACGCCGATCGCACCGATCAGGTACACGGGCCGGCGACCGATCCGGTCCGACAACGCACCCCACAGCGGGATCGCGAAGAAGTGCACGGCCGCACCGATCAGTACCGCGTTCAAGGCGAACGACTTCCCCATCCCGAGGTGTTCCTTCGCGTACGTCGCGATCACGATCGTGAAGATGTAGTAGCTGACGTTCTCCGCCATCCGCGCGCCCATCGCCGTCAGCACCTCACGGGGGTACTGCGTGAGCACCTCGAGCAGCGGGAGCTTGTCCGCCGGCTCCTGCTTCGACTGCGCTTCCTTGAACACAGGCGACTCCTCGATCCGCAGCCGTACCCAGAGCCCTACCAGCACCAGTACTGCGGACAGCAGGAACGGAATGCGCCAGCCCCACGCGTTGAACGCAGCGTCCGACTGGAACGCGGCCAGGCCGGCCAGTACGCCGTTAGCGATCAGCTGTCCCGCTGGAGCACCTGCCTGCGGCCAGGATGCCCAGAAACCACGCCGTGCCGGATCACCATGCTCCGACACGATAAGAACGGCCCCACCCCACTCACCGCCCAGTGCGAACCCCTGGATGAGCCGCAGTACGGTCAGCAGGATCGGGGCGAGCGCACCGACCTGCGCGTACGTCGGGAGCAACCCGATGGCGAACGTAGCGAGCCCCATCATCAGCAGCGACAGCACCAGCAGCTGTTTGCGGCCCAGCCGGTCACCGAAGTGCCCGAACACCACACCGCCGATCGGACGAGCGAGGAAGCCCACCGCGAACGTGGCGAAGCTCAGTAGGGTCCCCGTGAGCTGCTCGCCCTTGGGGAAGAACAGGTCGCCGAACACCACCGATGCGGCGACGCCGTACAGGAAGAAGTCGTACCACTCGACCGTAGTACCGACGAGGCTCGCGCCGACCACCCGGACGATCGACGTACGTGTCTGGACTGGTTGCGTAGCTGTCATGGGCGGGCTCCTGTGATTAGTGGGCGGTCCAGCCGCCGTCGAGTACGAACGAGCTCCCCGTGATCGAGGCGGACGCGGGGCCGCACAGCACGGCCACCAGCTCCGCCACTTCGGCCGGTTCGATCAGCCGCTTCACGGCGACCGGTTCGAGCAGGACCTTGTCCAGCACTTCTGCCTCGGACACGCCGTGTGTAGCGGCCTGGTCCGCCAACTGCGCGGTCACGAGCGGCGTACGGACATACGCCGGGTTCACGCAGTTGCTGGTCACACCGTGCGCTGCACCTTCCAGTGCGACCACCTTGCTGAGTCCCTCGAGCCCGTGCTTCGCGGCGACGTACGCCGCCTTGAAAGGGCTGGCCCGGAGCCCGTGGACCGAGCTGATGTTCACCACGCGGCCCCAGCCGGCGCCGTACATGTGTGGCAGCGTCTGCCGGATCAGCCGGAACGGAGCCTCCAGCATCAGCCGGATGAGGTAGCTGAACCGCTCCGGCGGGAACTGCTCGACCGGTGCGATCTGCTGGACGCCTGCGTTGTTCACCAGGATGTCTACGTCCACCGGCAGCTCCTGCAGCCGCTCCAGGTCCGACAGGTCGGCTCTTACCGTCTCGACCCCCTCCAGTGCGTCAAGACCGGGCTGGTCGAGGTCGACGGCCACAACATGGACACCGTCCGCTGCCAGGCGCTGGGCGCAGGCTGCACCGATACCGGACGCTGCACCGGTGACAAGGGCTCGACGGGTCTCCATGGCGGACGACTGTAGGAATCCTTCACCGCCGCAGCCATGGGATCGGAGCACATATCGCGCGCCTTCGCGGTGGGACGCCCGGACATTTATCCACAAGTACGGCTATCACCGCAGCGCGCCACGATAGGCAGGCCTATTGTTGAAACATGGTCGATATCGAACAGCCGAAGCAGAAGGCCGTGGGCGTCCCCGCCATCCTGTCGTCCTTCAAGTTCGGTCTCCGCGAGATGGGCGCGGTCCGCAGCACGCGGACCTTCCTGAAGATGAACCAGGACCGCGGGTTCGACTGCCCGTCCTGTGCGTGGCCGGATCCGGAGCACAAGCACACGGCGGAGTTCTGCGAGAACGGCGCCAAGGCGGTGGCCTGGGAGGCGACGCGCAAGCGGGTGCCGCGGGCCTTCTTCGCGGAGAACTCCGTGGCCGCGATGGACCGGATCTCCGAGTTCGACCTCGGCAAGCTCGGCCGGATCACCGAGCCGATGCTGCTCCGGGCCGGCGCCACCCACTACGAGCCGGTCGGCTGGGACGAGGCGTTCCAGGTCGTCGCGCGGCACCTCAAGGCGCTCGTGGACCCCAACGACGCCGTCTTCTACACCTCCGGGCGGACCAGCAACGAGGCCGCGTTCCTGTACCAGCTGTTCGTCCGCGCGTACGGGACCAACAACCTGCCCGACTGCTCGAACATGTGCCACGAGTCCTCCGGTACGGCGTTGTCGAAGGTGATCGGCAGCGGCAAGGGCGCGGTCACGCTGGAGATGCTCGAGGAGTCCGAGCTGATCGTGATCGTCGGGCAGAACCCGGGCACCAACGCGCCGCGGATGCTCACCCACCTCGAGGTCGCCAAGCGCAACGGCGCCTCGATCGTCTCGGTGAACCCGCTCCCCGAAGCGGGCCTGATGACCTTCATGAACCCGCAGAAGCCGCGCGGCCTGGTCGGCAAGGGTACGCCGCTCAGCGACCAGCACCTGGCCATCCGGATCGGCGGTGACCAGGCGTTGTTCCTTGCCCTCGGCCACCTCCTGCTGCAGGCCGAGGCGGCGCACCCGGGGACCGTGCTGGACAAGTCGTTCATCGACTCGTACACCAGCGGCTTCGAGCTGTACGCCAAGCACACCACCGAGCTGGACTGGCCCGCGGTCGAGCAGGCCACCGGGCTGCGGCGCGCCGAGATCGAGGAGCTCGCGCAGCGCTTCATCAAGTCGAAGGCAACCGTGGTGTGCTGGGCGATGGGCCTGACCCAGCACCGGGACGCGGTCGCGACGATCAGCGAGATCGTCAACGTGCTGCTCCTGCAGGGCAACATCGGCAAGCCGGGCGCCGGCCCCTGCCCGGTGCGCGGGCACTCGAACGTGCAGGGTGACCGCAGCATGGGGATCTGGGAGAAGATGCCCGACGCCTTCCTGGACAAGCTCGACCACGAGTTCTCGTTCACCTCGCCGCGCGAGCACGGAATCGACGCGGCCGCGACGGTGAAGCGGCTGCGGGACAGCGACGTCCGGGTCTTCTTCGGCATGGGCGGCAACTTCGCGTCCGCGACGCCCGACACCGAGGTCGTGCACCGCGGGCTGCGCGCGTGCGACCTCACCGTTCACGTGTCGACGAAGCTCAACCGGTCGCACACCGTCGTCGGTCGCGAGGCGCTGATCCTGCCGACCCTCGGGCGGACGGACCACGACCACACGGCCGCGGGCCCGCAGTCGGTGTCGGTCGAGGACTCGCAGGGCGCCGTACACCTGTCCAAGGGGAACCTGATCCCGCCGGCGCCGGAGCTGAAGTCGGAGATCGGGATCGTCTGCGGGCTGGCGCAGGCCGTCGTACCGGACGTCGGGCAGATTCCGTGGGCGGACTTCGCGGACGACTACAGCCTGATCCGGCAGCGGATCGGGCGGGTCGCGGACGGGTACGAGAACTACGAGGACCGGCTGCGGGACGGGGACGGCGGGTTCCTGCTGGCGCACGCGGCGCGGGACAAGCGCGAGTTCAAGACGTCGGACGCGCGGGCACAGTTCACCGCGAACGACCTGACCTGGTTGCCGACGGCACCCGGCCGGCTGCTGCTGCAGACGTTGCGCAGTCACGATCAGTTCAACACCACGATCTACGGGCTCGAGGACCGGTATCGCGGGGTGCACGGGACACGCGAGGTGGTCTTCGTCCATCCGGACGACTTGGCGGAGCTGGGCTTGAAGGATGGCCAGTACGTCGACATCGTGAGCGAGTTCCAGGGTGTCGAACGGCGGGCCTCGCACTTCCGGCTCGTCTCGTACCCGACGGCTCGCGGCTGCGTGGCGGCGTACTATCCCGAGACCAACGTGCTGATGTCGGCCGATGACCTCGCGAAGGGCAGTAATACCCCGGTGGCCAAGGGATTGACGGTCAGGCTAGTCGCTTCCTGAACCACGGCTGCAGTACTGCGAGCACGGCGGCGACGACGGCGCTCGTGAGCCAGAGTCCTGTCGGGCCGGACGTCTTGAGTAGTTGGGTCACCGTGAGCGGGGCGATCGTGGTCGCGATGCCCCAGCTCAGGCCGAAGATCGCCAGGTACCGGCCGCGCGCGCTCTCGGGGGCCAGGCCGGACGCCTGGGTGAGGTACCGGGTCAGCAGGAAGAGGTCACCCAGGCTCCACAGGACTGCGGCGAGCACGAAGACCAGCACCGTGTGGGCGAGCGCGCTGACCAGCAGCCCGGCGGCCAGCAGTACGTACCCGATCGCGATCGACCGGAAGTCATCGAGGTTTTTCAGCTTGAGCAGGCGCTGCGCCGCGATCAGCGTCACCGCGGACACGGCGAGGATGCTGCCGGTGCCCGATTTCGGCAACCCTTGCTCGAGCAACGTCAGCGGCAGCCCGATCACCAGTTGCATGTAGATCGTGGCGAAGACCGTGCCACTCACCAGCAGCAGCAACAGCCGCCCGTCCCGCCACGGCAAGACACCCCCACTGGTGTTACGAGTGCTCTGCCTGTCCTCGCCTGCGTCGGCGGGCAAGGCAAGGCGGACCATGGTGGCGCAGGAGAGGCAGGTTATGGCGTCGGCGACGAAGAGCCAGCGGAGGTCCCAGTGGCTGATTGCGGCGGCTAGCAGGCCGGCGAGTACACCAGCAGCAGCCAGGGCGGCGCTGTAGAGGCCGTAGGCAGCAGGGCGGTCCTCTGGTTCGGTGACGTCGGCGATCATCGCCTGGCTCGGTGGTTCGTAGATTTCGAAGGCGAGTCCGAGCAGCACCGTCGCCAGTACCGCGGACCACAGCGCGTGGCTCAACGCGATCCACAACTGCGCGACCGCGCACCCGGCCAGCCCGAGTACGATCGTCCGCCGCCGCCCGAGCCGGTCCGCCAGCTGCCCGCCCAGCAACCGCGACGGGATCGTCGCTGCGCCGAACACCGCGAGAATCACCCCGACCTCGCTCAACGACGCCTTGAACTCGACCGCCAGCACTACCCCGAGGAACGGCAGGGTGAACGCCCCGATCTTGTTCACCGCCCGCGCGATGATCAGGATCCACACCGCCCGCGACAGGCCTCTCGTTGCGGCAACGACGCTCACACCGAACCCCCATGACTATCTAAGTGGCTATGATCGGTCACGCAAACTCGAGCCTACGGAGGTATCGCGTGACTGGTCAAGTCTCTTTTGATAGTCATGCCCGCAGTGTGCTGGCCGCGGCGGTCGAGTATGTGAACCGGCTGACCTCCGGCTACTCAGGCGGTACGCCGTACTCCGCACCGGCCGACGACCCGGACTCGGTCACCTCCGCCGTAGCCGACGCCTTGGCCGCCATCGGCCACCCGCCGAGCTCCCGGCCGCCGGTGGACGACTCGCGTCGACTGGTCCACCTCGCGGGCCGGATGCGGCTCGTCTTCGAAGCCACCAGCTCCGGCGACCTCGACGCCGCCGCGACCGAGATCAACGCGCTGCTCCTGGACACCAACGCCCGCCCCCAACTCGACCGCGGCCGTGACCGCCCGTGGAGCCTCCACTTCCACGGCCCCGACGAACAACTCGCCAACGGCTGGGCCGCCGGCTGCGCCGCAGGCCTCGCCCTGGCAGTAGGCAGCGATCTGGCCGGCCGCCTAGGCGTCTGCGCCGCCCCCCACTGCGACCGTGTCTTCGTAGACGTCTCCAAGAACGGCCAACGCCGCTTCCACTCCCCCCAATGCCAATCCCGAGTAAAAGCCGCCACCCACCGAGCTCGCCAAGCATCCACCTGATCCGAGCCGCCTCGATGGACTCGCCTACGGGGTGGGTTGCCTGCGGTGGAGGATCGGCGCGGCTGGGTTCTCGTTGTTCACCAGGAGCTGGGCGCGGTCAGCCGGATTGATCTGGTCGATGTACAGGCGTTCGCCGGGGATGTAGCGGGTGCGGTAGCGGTGGGCGGCAGCTTCTCGGGAGTCCATCCAGGCGGCGTCGCGTTCGGTGCCTCGACGGAGGACGGTTTCGAAGGAGATGTGGACGTAGATGCGGAGGTCCCAGCAGTCGTCCAGTTCGGGTCGTTGCAGGAAGCAACCATCGGCGATCAGGATCGCTTGTGGTGCGGCGGTTCGGACGGGTGCGTCAAGCGCGCCGGCGGCGTTGGGCTGGCGGATCGCGGTCGTGTAGCGGCGGTCGCCGTCCGGGCCGAGGGGCTCGAGTAGGCGCGTGCGGATCGCCTCGTTGTCGTAGACCTCGTAGTAGTAGCTCTCCGGCGAGTCGAGCGGGTACGTCGTACGGAGCTCGGGTGCTCGTTTGAAGTAGTCGAGGCCGGCGCGGATGATTTCGCGATCGGTACGGCGCCGCAGTACGTCGGCCAGCTCGTCCGCGAGGGTTGTCTTCCCGGCCGCCGAGCACCCGTCGACCGCCACCCGGACCGGGTGCTCCCGCTCGACGCGCAGTACCTCGGCGGCCAGCTCCCCCAGAACCTCAGCCCGGCTTCCCATGGCCGACATTCTCGTCGGCCATGGGAGCAGTCGTCAGCCGACCGGGGTCAGTTCGCGGTCTTGTTCCGAAGGGCTTTCCACCGCGTGCTTGGCGGAGCGAGGGCGGAGCCACTTGGGAGCCCACCAGTTGGCTTCGCCGAGGAGCGTCATGATGCTCGGGAGGACGACCGCGCGGATGATGGTCGCGTCGATGAGGATGGCGACGGCCAGGCCTACGCCCAGTTGCTTCATGTCCAGGGTGCTCAGGGTGGCGAAGACCGCGAAGACGCCGATCATGACGGCGGCCGCGCTGGTGACGACGCCGGCCGAACCGGTGATGCCTTCGGCAACGGCTTGGCGGGTCGGGACGCCGCGCAGGACAGCTTCGCGGATCCGGCTGACCACGAAGACGTGGTAGTCCATCGACAGGCCGAACAGGACGACGAAGAGGAACAGCGGTAGCCAGCTGACCACCGAGCCGTTCGAGCGGAAGTGCAGGAGGCCCTCGGCCCAGGTGTGCTGGAAGACGGCGGTGACGACGCCGTACGCCGCCCCGGCGCTGAGCAGGTTGAGCACGATCGCGGTGACCGCGACGACCACCGATCGGAACGTCGCCATCATCACGATCATCGTCAGGAGCAGCACGAATCCGATCACCAGCGGAAGCTTGTCCCGGGTGTGCGCGGCGTAGTCGACGTCCGCGGCCACGAACCCGCCGACCGCGTACTCGACCCCGGGCACCTTCCCGACCGTCTCCGGCATCAGGTCCTTGCGGAGCTTGGCGAGTGAGTCGCGGGCCTGTTTGCTGCCGCCCGAGTACGGCGTGGCGACCTCGAGCGTCGCGACCGTACCGTCCTTCGAGAAACGCGGCTTCTCCAGCCCGTCGGACGCGAACAGCTTGTCGCCCTTGGTCCTCTCCTGAAGCTCCGCCAGCGCGGCACGTACCGCGGGCTGCTCGTTCGCAGGCGCCCGTACGGCGACCTCGTGGCTCGTGCCCGTACTCGGGAACGCGGCGGTCAACCGGTCGTACGCCTTCATCACCGAGGTCGTCCGCGGCAGGTCCTCGGTACCAGGGAACTTCAGCGTCATGCCGAGCGCCGGCGACGCGACCGCGAGCAGGGCCGTGACGGCTACGAGCAGCGTGGCGATCGGGTGCTTCAGGGCCGGCTTGAGCACGGTCGGCCAGAACCTCGGCTGCCCCTTCGACGCGGTCAGTCGCCAGATGAGCGGGATCCGCGGGCGGTCGACCCAGCGGCCGAGCTTCGC
>NZ_DASRVN010000331.1:0-11982 GCF_035655035.1 Kribbella sp.
CTCCTAGCCGCCTCCCGCCCTATCCCCTGAGCACGCACTCAGCCGGTGCGGGTCACCGTCCGTGCTCCATCACCGCATGGTCGGCGGGCATATCCGGCGGGGACTGGGAACAAGCTATTGCTTGTCGTCAGACCCCAACCACTATTCACGGTCCGGCAATTAACCGGGCGCGCCTGGGAGTGGGTAGCGCCTAGGGTTGGGGGGTGGAGATTGTGTGGGTGGATGGGGTGGATGGTGAGGTTTTTCGGCGGTTTTATGAGGTGAAGTTCGGGGTGCGGCGGGAGGAGATGGAGTTTCCGGCTGGGTTGGGGGTGGAGGAAGCCCGGGTGGCGATGGCCGGTACGCATGCTGATGTGCGTGCCGAGGGGCTGGGGCTGGTGGAGGACGGGGTCTGGGTCGGGGTTGCCTGGCTGGACTGGTGGTTGGTGGGGAACACCGACACCGTGGACGTCGAGCTCGCGGTGGTTCCGGAGTACCGGCGGCGTGGGGTGGCGAGCCGGCTGCTGGAGGTCGCGGCCGGGCGGGCGCGGGACGCCGGGCGGCGGATCGTGTCGGGGACGAACATGGCGGGCGATCCGGAGACCGGAGAGAGCCCGGGTACGGCGTTCGCCCGGGCGCGCGGGTTCGTGAAGAAGCACGCCGAGCTGCACCAGGTGCTCGAGCTGCCGGTGGAAGACCTGGTCGAGCAGCCGGTGGACGGGTACGAGATCGTGCAGTGGCGGGAGCACACGCCGGACGAGTGGATGCCGCAGTTCGTCGAGCTGCTCAGCGGGATGAGCGAGGACGTCCCGACCGGCGACCGTACGGACGCGCCGGTGCGGTGGACCCCCGAGCTGGTCCGCGACGCCGAGGCCCGGCGGGTCGCGCAGGGGCGGTTCACGTACACCACGGCCGCGGTCCACACCGCCTCCGGCGAGCTCGCGGCGTACACCCAGATGGGCGGTACGCCGGAAACCCCGGAACGGCTGAACCAGTACGACACCTACGTACGGCGTACGCACCGCGGCAACCGGCTGGGTATCGCCGTGAAGGTACCCAACCTGCGCGCACTCCAGACCGGCGTCGCCCACCCCGCCGTCCTGCACACCTGGAACGCCCCCGAGAACACCCCGATGATCGCCGTCAACAACAAACTCGGCTTCCGCCCGGTAGCCCAACGCACAGCCTGGGAACGCGAACTCTAAACAAACCCCCACGCCGGATGCCGGCTCCCAAGCAGTTCCCGGTGCCCGGCCCACTCCCCGACCGCCAACTCCTCAACCCCCAGCACCACCGGCCGCCCACCAACCAGTTCGTACCCCCACGTGAACCCGGCGACCGGCACCACCCGCCGCGACCGAATCACGTCCGGCACCGCCACGAGGAACGTGTCCGCCCGCCACACCCCGTCCGAATGGTCCGGGTTCGCGGGCGCATCGAAGAACGTCGGCAGATACCCGTACGTGTAGAACGGGTCCGTCCCGTCCAGATTCGGCATCAGATCCACCGACACCTCCCCGGCGCTGGATACCACCTGGATCCACCCTAGGATCGCGTCGATCCCCACCCCGCCGAACGTCAGCGACGCCGTACACACGGGAAACCCTGCCGGGTCCAGTCCGGGCGCGACGAGGTAGTGACCCGACACCGCCGGGTCGTTCGGCTCGACGCGGACCGAGATCTCGCCGTCGTGGCCGCGGGTGGTGAACGGGATGCGCATGCCGCAGTTTAGGTGCGGCGGAGTAATCGCCAGGCGCCGGCGATGGTGATTCCGGCGAGGAGGAGGGCGGTGAGTTCGTCGCGGAGTTGGTGGCGGACGGCGCGGTTGTCGCCGGCGCAGTCGGCCAGGTGGTGGAGGACCTGGGTGCGGCTGTTGTGCGGTTGTTCGGCGGCGCAGACGACGACCTGGGTGGAGACGGCGTGGATCCGGCCGCGGTGCTCGATCGCGTCCGGGAAGGCCCAGGCGAGCAGTACGACGAACGCGCCGACCGTCAGCACCAGCCACACGGTGAGTTTCCGGGAACTGGTCACGAGACCCGCTCCCGCCGGTGCTTGCGGATCCGCCAGACGACGATCACGATCACCACGATGCCGGCGACGACCAGCGCCGCGGCCCGGCCGAACGTCCTCTCGACCCTCGTGTACGAGTTGCCGGCCAGGTACCCGAGCAGCACCACCGCGGTCCCCCACACGATCCCGCCGGCCGCGTTGAAGGTCAGGAACTTCAGGTACCGCATCCCCGACATCCCCGCGAGCGCCGGCATCGTGGCTCGGAAGAACGCCACGAACCGCCCCAGGAACACCGCCGTACCACCGCGATCGGCGAGCATCTTCCGTGCCGAGTCCAGCCGGCCGGCGTGCCGCGAGAGCGCCCGCATGCGGAGCAGGCGCGGCCCGAAGTACCGCCCGACCTCGAACCCGACGGTGTCGCCGAGGATCGCCGCCGCGATCACCACGACGAGGATCAGCGGCAGCGCCGTGTGCCCGAGCGCCGCGGTCACGCCCCCGAGTACGGCGGCCGTCTCACCGGGCAGCACGAAGCCGACGAACAGGGCGTCCTCGGCGAACACGAGCAGCCCGACCATCCCGTACACGGCGATCCCGTGCAGCCCGAGCAGCCAGTCGGTCAGTCCCTTCATGACAGCAGAACCACCCGCAGCCGTGTCTCCGCGACCGCGCGCACTCCCCGGCCCAACGCCCGCCGCACCAGCAACCAGGTGCCGACGGCAACAACTGTCCCGAGCAACAGCCCGGCCAGTACGTCGGCCGGGTAGTGCGCGGCGATGTAGACCCGGGTGAGCGCCATCAGCACCGCGGCCGCGGCCGCGACGATCCCGAGTCGCCGGTTCACGATCCAGAGCCCGGCCGCGACCGCGCCGGCCATCGTCGCGTGGTCCGACGGGAACGAGGGGTCTGTACTGCGGTTCGCGAGCACCAGGATGCCCGGCAGCGTCGCGTACGGACGGGCCTCGTGGACCGCGTGCACGATCGGTTGGTTGACTGCCACAGCCAACAGCGTCGCACCTCCCGCACTGATCGCCGCAGCCACCCCCATCACCTGGCCCGAGCGGCGCCCGATCCACCACCCGGCGACGAGCAGTGCACCGAACAGTACGACGCCGTACTGCGCGTACAGCTGCGCCGGGGTGTGCAGCCACGGCGTGGCCCGCGCGAACGCGTTGAACTGCTCGAACAACCAGTGATTCACCCTTGGATCCCCCTCTTAACTACAATTCGGGTAGTAGATTGATGCTACTACGTTGTTTGTAGTAGCTCGTGAGGAGATCGAAGATGAGTCGCGCCCGGGGGGATCTGGAGCAGCAGGTGTTCGCCGCGCTGGCCGCGGGCCGGGGCGCGATGACGACGTCCGACGTCCGCGACGCGCTCGGCGGTGAGCTCGCGTACACCACCGTGATGACGGTGCTCGCCCGGATGGCCGAGAAGGGCCTGGCCACCCGGCAGCGGGTCGGCCGGTCGTACGAGTACACCGCGGTCGTCGACTCGGCCGAGGTCGCCGCGCACCAGATCCACCGGCTGCTGGACGCCCGCGGCGACCGTGCCGCCGTACTGACGCGCTTCGCCCGCAGCCTGTCCGCCGAGGAGTCGCAGCTCCTCGTCGGCCTCCTCCGGGACGAAGCATGACGACGGCAGCCGTTCTGGGCCTGTTCGCGATCATCGGCTACTCGGTGGTCGCGCCCAGCGCCTGCCGGCGGTTGGCGCCGTCTGTTGCGACCAAGCTGCTCATTGCCGGCAACGTGCTCTCAGCTGCCAGCGGTGTGTTCATCCTGGCCGTTCTTGCGTTCACGTGGGTCGGGCAGTTCCCACTGGTCGCAGCAGAAGGCGCATGGTCCCCTGTTGCGCTGCGTAGCGACAGTCCGGTGCCTGCGTGGCCTGCTGCGATCGCGGGCTGCCTTGTGATGCTCGCCCTGGTGTCGGTGCTCGTCACGGGCCTTCGGCAGATGCGCGCACTGGTCGAAGTACACCGGGCGTGCCGCGGGCTCACCGCGGTCGGCGACCTCGTCGTACTCGACGACGAACGCCCGGACGCCTTCAGTACGCCGCAACCCGCGGGCCGGGTGATCGTCACCAGCGGCCTGCTCCGCGCGCTGGATCCGCGCCAGCGCGCCGTACTGCTGGCGCACGAGAAGTCGCATCTCGTCCACCACCACGCCTGGTGGAACCTGGCCGCCGGGCTCGCCGCAGCGGTCAATCCGGTACTGCGACCCGCCGCTCGAGCCGCCGCGACCGCCGTCGAACGCTGGGCCGACGAGGACGCCGCCCACGCCGTCGGCGACCGCCGCCTGGTCGCCACGACCCTGGTCCGCGTCGCCCAACTGCAGACCCGCTTCACCCATCCAGCCGCCGTGGTCGCCGCTACCGGCGGTGACCTGGAGACGCGAGTTCGCGCTCTGCTCGCCCCACCACCGCGCCGCCGGCCGCTCGCGATCGCGGCGACCATCGCGATCTTCGCCGTCGGCGCACTCCCCGCCGCGGCCGTCCAGCACACCGGCGAGGCCCTCTTCGAACACGCCGAACGACCGGCCGCCGTCCAGCACACCCACGTGGTGCTGGGTGCCCCGCAGTAAGCGGGGAATCGCCAGACACCACCTAAGCTGTCGGGTGTGTGGAGCCCGAATGCGCGTGACGTCGGCGGACTTCCGACCCGGTACGGCGTACCGACTCGCGCTGGAGCTCTGATACGCACCGACGCGTTCGAGAGCGTGTCCGACGAGCTGGAGGCGCTGGACGCGGGCCTGGTGCTCGATCTGCGCTCCGACTGGGAGCTGAAGGAACAGCATCCGCTCGCCGACACTCCGACGTACCGGCGGATCCCGTGGATCGACCCAGAGGCGGAGAAGCTGCGCGATCCGGACGCCGAGCCGCGGCTGCTCGACGTCTACCGCAACAGCCTGACGCGGAACGCGGACCACATCGGGCGGATCTTCGCGGCGATCGCCGACGCGCCCGCGGACCGTCCGGTCGTGGTGCACTGCAAGGCGGGCAAGGACCGGACCGGTCTGACGGTCGCGATACTGCTCGAGCTGGCCGGCGTACCGCGGGACCGGATCGCGGCGGATTACGCGATCAGCGAGGTGCACCTCGGGACGCAGGACGGACCCGAGTACTTCCGGACGCTGCCCGAGACGATCCTCGGGTCCCTCCAACACCTCGACGGGCTGGGCGGCGTACGGGCGTACTTGTCCTGGCTCGGGCTGTCCGCGACGCAGATCCACCGGCTCGCGACGCGCCTCGTACCGGTCGACGTGGAGGCGATCGTCTTTGACTTCGACGGGCTGCTGATGGATACCGAGACCACGATGGTCGAGAGCTGGCAGGCCGAATGGGCGCATCACGGGCTCGAGCTCGACCTGGACGGCTTCTGGCCCGGGCACGGCGGTGACGTCACGGAGGAGCGGTACGCCGTACTCGCCGCGGCCGTCGGCGCCGGGTACGACCGGACAGCGAGCCATGCGCGCCGCCTCGCGCACCGCGACCGGCTGCACGCCGAGCTCGACTTCCGCCCGGGGATCCGGGAGTGGATCGTGACCGCCCGCGCGCTCGGTCTGCCGGTCGCGATCGCCAGCAGTTCGCCCCGGCAATGGGTGATCGGCCACCTGGAGCGCGTCGGCGCGGTCGACCTGTTCGAGCAGATCACCACCGGCGACGAGGTCGCGACCCACAAGCCCGATCCCGCGATCTACCAGCTCGCGCTGCAGCGCCTCGGGGCGGGTTTCGGGCTCGCCGTCGAGGACACACCGCACGGCGTCGCGGCAGCGCAGGCGGCCGGGATGTACGCGGTCGCCGTACCGAACCCGTTCGTGCCGGCCGCTGCCGTCGCAGCGGCCGACCTCATCCTGAGCAGCGCTGACGAACTGTCGCTCAGCGAACTGCTCCTTTCAGGCCGCCGCTAGACGACCGAGAGCGGTAGCAGCTTCTTGCCGGTCGGGCCGATCTGGATCTCGGTGTCCATCGACGGGCAGACGCCGCAGTCGAAGCACGGGGTCCAGCGGCAGTCGTCGACCTCGATCGCGCCGTCCTCCTCGAGCGAGTCCTGCCAGTCCTCCCACAGCCAGTCCCGGTCCAGGCCCGAGTCCAGGTGGTCCCACGGCAGCACCTCGGCGTACTCGCGCTCGCGCGTCGTGTACCAGGCGAGGTCGACCGGCTCGTCGGCGAGCGCCTGCTCGGTGCACGCGACCCAGCGCTCGTACGAGAAGTGCTCGCTCCATCCGTCGAACCGGCCGCCGTCGCGCCAGACCGCCTCGATCACGCGGCCGACGCGCCGGTCGCCGCGGGACAGCAGGCCCTCGACGATGCCCGGCTTGCCGTCGTGGTACCGGAAGCCGATCGCCTTCGCGTAGCTCTTCTCCGAGCGGATCGCCGCGCCGAGCTTCGCCAGCCGCGCGTCGGTCTCCTCCGAGCCGAGCTGCGCGGCCCACTGGAACGGCGTGTGCGGCTTCGGCACGAACCCGCCGATCGACACCGTGCAGCGGATGTCACGCCGGCCGGACACCTCCCGCCCGGTCGCGATCACCTTCTTCGCCAGGTCGGCGATCGCCAGCACGTCCTCGTCGGTCTCGGTCGGCAGACCGCACATGAAGTACAGCTTCACCTGCCGCCAGCCGTGGCTGTACGCCGCCGCGACCGTACGGATCAGGTCCTCCTCGGTGACCATCTTGTTGATCACCTTGCGCATCCGGTCCGACCCGCCCTCCGGCGCGAACGTCAGCCCACTGCGGCGGCCGTTCCGGGAGAACTCGTTGGCCAGCGTGATGTTGAACGCGTCGACCCTTGTCGAAGGCAACGACAGCGAGACGTTGCTGCCCTCGTACCGGTCGCCGAGGCCCTTCGCGACGTCCGCGATCTCGCTGTGGTCCGCGGACGACAGGCTGAGCAGGCCGACCTCCTCGAACCCGGACTGCTTGAGCCCGTTCTCGACCATGTCGCCGATCGTGGTGATGCTGCGCTCACGCACCGGGCGGGTGATCATCCCCGCCTGGCAGAACCGGCAGCCGCGCGTACAGCCGCGGAAGATCTCCACCGAGTACCGCTCGTGGACGGTCTCGGCCAGCGGTACCAGCGGCTTCTTCGGGTACGGCCACGCGTCGAGGTCCATCACCGTGTGCTTCGCGGTCCGGAACGGTACGCCGGGACGGTTCGGGGTGACGCGCTGGATCCGCCCGTCGTCGAGGTAGTCGACGGTGAAGAACCGCGGGATGTACACGCCGCCGGACTTCGCCAGCCGCAGGAGCACCTCGTCGCGCCCGCCCGGGCGGCCTTCGGCCTTCCACTCCCGGATCACCTCGGAGATCGCCAGCACGATCTCCTCGCCGTCACCCATCACGGCCGCGTCGATGAAGTCCGCGATCGGCTCCGGGTTGAACGCGGCGTGCCCGCCGGCCAGCACGATCGGGTCCGCGTCGGTCCGGTCGGCGGCGTGCAGCGGGATCCCGGCCAGGTCCAGCGCGGTCAGCATGTTCGTGTACCCGAGCTCGGTCGAGAACGACAGCCCGAACACGTCGAAGGCCCGCACCGGCCGGTGCGAGTCGAGCGTGAACTGCGGGATGTCGTTGTCCCGCATCACCTTCTCCATGTCCGGCCAGACGGAGTACGTCCGCTCGGCCAGGATGTGGTCCCGCTCGTTCAGCACCTCGTACAGGATCTGCACCCCCTGGTTGGGCAGCGCGACCTCGTACGCGTCCGGGTACATCAACGCCCACCGCACGTCGACGGCGTCCCACTCCTTGCTGACCGAGTTCAGCTCACCCCCGACGTACTGAATCGGCTTCTGCACGGAGGGCAGCAGCGCCTCCAGGCGCGGGAACAACGATTCGACAGTCATAAGCACTTCCAGTCAGCGGTCAGAGCGCCTACCAGCCTAACGCCGCACTGCTCCGCGGCTGGAATCAGCCGAGATGTGCGAGCAGTAGTGGGTTGATGACATCCGGGTGGGAGTAGGTGACCAGGTGGGCCGCGTTCTCGATGACTTCGAGGTGGGCGCCGGGGATCTGGGTGGCCAACGGGATGACGGTTTCCGGTGGGACGGAGGTGTCGTGGTCGGCGGTGACGAGCAGGACGGGGGCCGTGACGTCGGCGAGGGCGGGCAGGAGGTTGGTGGTGCTGAGGGCTTCGCAGCAGGCGGCGTAGCCCTCCTTGGGGCAGTTGAGAAGCATTTGGCGGATCGGGGCGGTGTCCTCGAAGTCGGGCAGGAACCAGCGGCCCAGGGTGGCGTCCGCGATCGACTGGGTGCCTTCGGCACGGACCTTCGCGGCGCGATCGATCCAGGTCTGCGGGTCCGCGGCCGGGTTCGACGGCGGGCAGATCGCGACGAAGCGGTGAAAGCGGTCAGGCGCGTTCTCGGCGAGCCACAGGCCGACCGCGCCGCCGAGCGAGATGCCGACGTACGACGCCTGCTCGAGCTCCAGCGTGTCCAGCAGCTCGACGACGTCGCCGCCGAGGTCGTCGATCGTGTACGGGCCGTCGGGGACCTCCGAACCGCCGTGGCCCCGGTGATCGAACGCGATCACCCGGAAGCGCTTCGCGAGCACCTCGACCTGCGGTGCCCACATCCCCTGGTCCGCACCGAGCGACGACCCCAGCAGTACGACGGGCGCGTCAGCCGAACCGGTCTCCACGTAGTTGAGTCGCATAGCGACCACTCTACGTACGCCGCTACTTCGGTGCAGGTGCCTTCCAGATGCTGCGGCCGAACGTGGCGGCGTACAGCGTGCCGCCGTCACCGCTGACCTTGATGTCGAGGATCGAGGTCAGCGGCAGACCGCGGGCGATGTGTGTCCAGTGCTTCTGCCCGGGCCGCACCGTGAACGCCCCGAAGTCCGTCGCCGCGTACAGCCGGCCGCGGACCGGGTCGTAGGTGAGCATCTCCACCGGCGCGTTCGGAAGATTGCCGCTGGCATCGATCCAGGTGCGGCCACCGTCCCGGGTCTCGAACACCGACGCGGCCGCCGAGCCTTCGCGGAAGCCGGACAGCGCCACCCAGACGTGGTCCTTCTGCCGCGGATCGACGACCACCGCGTTCACCCAGCGCTCGGGCACGCCGGTCAGCTTGGTCCAGTGGCCGCCGAGGTCGTCGGTGCGCCACAGGAGCCCGTTGTCGGTGCCGACGTACAGGGTCTTCGAATCGCCGGCGACGCCGATCGCGCTGATCGTGTGGTAGCTGTTCGAGTACACCGGGTCCGGTTGCTCGGTCGGCGCGCCGCCGGCCAGGTCGGCGTCACCGGTCGGCGAGATCGCCGTGAACGTCCGCGCGTGATCGGTGGAACGGTCCAGGACGTTGCCGCCGAAGTAGACGATCGACGGGTCGTTCGGGTCGAACGCCATCGGCGCGTCGGTGGTGATCCGCTGGCTGTGCCGGGTGCCGAAGTTCCAGCTGGTCTCCTTGCCGTCCACGTCCTGGTGCCCGTGGCAGGTCCCCTGCTGCAGGCATTCGTAGTACGTGTTGTGGTCCTTCGGATCGATCAGCACCCAGTGCCCGTCACCGCCGCCGAAGGCGTTGAACTGGGTCAGGTCGCCGGGCGGAGTGGCCGCGGTCCAGGATCGGACGCTGCCGTTGTCCTGCAGCCCGGTGGCGAGCCGGTTCGGATCGTCCTGCGCGACGGCCAGGTGGTACGACTGGTTGAACGGCTCCACCTCGGAGTGTACGAACGTCTTGGTCGCGCCGTTCTGGTCCGAACGGTAGACGCCGCCGTCGTTGCCGACGTACAGCCGCCCGGCGACGTTCGGGTCGAAGGCGAGCGCGTGCTGGTCCGCGTGCAGGCCGGACAGCGACGTCCAGGTCTGGCCGCCGTCGGAGGACGAGCGCATGTTCAGGTCCGCGCTGAACAGGTGGTCCTGGTTCGCCGGGTCCACCCAGATCTTCGCGAACCACCACTGGTACCCGCTCCGGCCGCCGGCCTTGCCGCCCGCGGTGAACGTGCTCCCGAAGTCGTCGGAGACGTAGAAGCCCTTCTCGGCGCCGTACTGCGTCCCTGTGATCACGTACACGCGGTCCGGGTTGCTCGGGGCCACGCCGATCCCGATCCGGCCGAGGCTAGCGTCGCTGGTCAGTCCGCTGGCGTCACCGTCGGAGAGCTTGGAGACGTTCTCCAGCCGCGTCCACGTCGTACCGCCGTCGGTACTGCGGAACAGGCCGGAGCCGACGCCGCCGTACGTACGCGCACCTGGGGTGCGGTGGTGGTCCCAGAGCGCGGCGAGCATCCGCTGCGGGTTCTTCGGGTCGATCACCACGTCGACGGCGCCGGTGGTGTCGTTGGGCGGGGCGATCACCTGCTTCCAGGAGTGGCCGCCGTCCTCGCTGCGGTAGAGGCCGCGTTGCGCGACCGGCTGGTACGGCGAACCGGAGGCGGCGGCGAAGATCCGCCGCGGGTTCTTCGGGTCGACCGCGATCCGGCCGATCGCGGCGCTGTCCCGCAGGCCGCGGTTGTGCCAGGTCTTGCCGCCGTCAGTTGACGAGTAGATGCCGTCGCCGAAGAACGTCAGGCCGCCGCCGGGCGGGTTCGCCTCGCCGGTGCCGGCCCACAGCGTGCCGTCGGGGCCGCGTTCGAGCGCGCCCATGGTCTGGTTCTGGTCGGTCGGCCAGACCGGGGTGAACGTCTTGGACGCGTCGGTACTGCGCCAGACGCCGCCGCCCGAGGCCGCGATGTACACCGTGTCCGGCCGGGTCGGATCCACCACCAGTCCGACGATCCGGCCGCCGATGTTCGACGGGCCGACGTACGACCACACCTTCTTGCCGGGGTCGTCCGGGATCTTGGCCGCCTGGTCGCGGGCCTGCCGGACCTGGTCCAGGCCGATGTCCTTGCCGGACGAGAACTTCGTCGTCAGGTAGTCCGCCGGCCCGGTCGCGCCGGAGCCGGCCCGTTCGGCCAGCTCGAAGTGCGCGGCGCAGATGGCCGGCATCCCGGCGGTCTCGGTCTCGCCGTCCCCGCCGGACAGCTGCCGTTCGACGCGTTCCCAGCCGGCTTGCGCCTTCTGTCCCACGGACGGCGTCCGCGCCATCCCGCAGGTGTCACTCGTCCCCACTGCCGCGACTCCGGCCGTCGCCAGCACCACGGCCAGCGCCCCGGCCACCACGATCGTCCTCCGTCGGCCCATAGGTCGACACCTCCCGCTCGGCTCGATGATTGAGCTGGGCAGGTCAGGTCCCCGCGCCTCACGCCCGAAAGTGCTTCTACCCTGCTGTAGTTGGGCGGAAACGGACAGTGCTCAGGGCAGTGGCAGGACCGTCGTCCGGCGGTGATGCTCGAAGACGACCGAGCTGCGGATGTCGGCGATCTCCTGGCGTTTGGCGAGCGCGAGGACGAGGTCACGGAGCGCCTGGGTGTCCTTGACCGCGACGTGCGCGAGGAAGTCGGCGCCGCCGGAGACCATGAACATGTCCAGCGTCTGCGGCAGGTCCATCACGTACGACTGGAACGCGGTCGCCACCGCCATCGCCTGCGGGCGGAGCTTGATCGAGATGATCGCCTGGGTGGAACGGTCGATCGCCTGCAGGTCCACGGCCGCGTGGTACCCGCTGATCACGCCGCGCTCGCGGAGCCCGCGGATCCGCTCCAGGCAGGTCGACGGCGCGATCCTGAGCTCGGCCGCCATCTCCCGGTTGGTCCGCCGGGCGTCGTTCTGCAGCATCCGCAGCAGCGCCGTATCAAGTTCGTCCATGGCAGCCAGTTTCGCAGTTCCGCCGAACGATGTTCGGAGTACGCCGGGATCGACCGCGCACCGGACTACCGTGACCGCCGTGCTGACGAACAAGATGGTCGTGATCATCGCGACCGAAGCTCCCCTCGGCGTCGCCCTGAACACCGCCGCGCTGCTCGGCGTCGGCCTCGGGCGGCACCACGACGACACGGTCGGCCCGGACACCGCGGATGCCGCCGGTACGCCGCACACCGGGATGTGCGCGTACCCGATCCCGATCCTCCGTGCCGACGACCTCCGGACGCTCCGGGCCCAGGCCGCCGCCCGCGGCGACGTCACGATCCACGA
>NZ_DASRVN010000332.1:0-5659 GCF_035655035.1 Kribbella sp.
GACGCGATGGACTTCACCACGAACGCGGCGGCCGAGACCGCCGTACGGCTGGCTCGCGGTGAGGGCCGCCGTGGTGCGTATACGCCTGCCTGTGCACTCGGGCCCGAGCTCGCGGAGGCCGCCGGGGCGACGATCCGTTAGCCGGGAATGGTGCGCGAGCGCGTGGGGTTGTGGTTTGTCATGGCGGAGAAGACTGTGAAGATTCCCGGGCCGGACCACCCGATCACGGTGGAGAAGAACCCGGACCGTGTCGTTGTAAAGGTCGGTGACCGCGTCATCGCCGACACCCGGAACGCACTGTCGCTGCAGGAGGCGAACTACCCCGCGGCGCAGTACATCCCGCGCGAGGACGTCGACTTCACGCAGCTCGAGCGCACCCAGCACCAGACCTACTGCCCGTACAAGGGTGACGCGTCCTACTACACGGTGCTCCCGGACGCGGAGAACGCGGTCTGGACGTACGAGCAGCCGTACGACGCGGTCGCCGACATCCGCGACCACGTCGCCTTCTACCCGGACAAGGTGTCGATCGAGATCACCCCCTGAGGAATTCGGCGACCACCGGGGCCAGCACCTCCGGTGGTACGGCGTGCTGCTGGCCGGGCAGGTCCGCGTAGCTGCCGTTCGGCAGGATCTCGGCGACGCGGTGCGCGGCGTCGATCATGAACGGCGCGGTCGCGGTCCCGGCGAGTACGAGCGCGGCCGGTGTGATGCTGCGCAACAACGCGACCGGGGTGGCACCCTGGTCGAGGGCGTGTCCCATCACGGCGAAGTCGTGCGCGAGCGTCGGAGCCAGGTCCGCGAGACCGGGTGTCGCTGCCACCTGCTGCGCGACCTCCTTCGGCATGCCCGTCATCAGCAGGAACTGCTCGACCGCGTCCTGGTTCCGGCCCTCGCGGATCGCGTCGAGCACCTGCCCGCCGTCGTCCGACGTGTCCGCGTCGTCGGGACCGTACGGCGGCTCGTGCAGGACGACCTTGCTGAACGGCATGCTGCCGGCCGCGATCGCGGCGAGCGCGGCACCGGACGAGTGCCCGTAGATGGCCGCCGTACCGCCGAGCGCGGTCAGCAGCGCGGCGATGTCCTCCACCTCACGGCGGACGTCGTACGGCGCTGTGTCGCCCGAGTCGCCACGGCCGCGACGGTCGTACGTGACGACGTCGTACTCGCTCGCCAGCGCGTCCGCCAGCGGGCGGAACGAGTTCCGGTCACACAGCGCTCCCCCGACCAGGAGCACTCGGCTCCCGCTGCCCACCCGGTCGTAGGCGATCGTCGTACCGTCCGCAGACGTCACTTTCTCCATGCTGCTGCTCCTTGCCGGCTGTTGCTGTCGGACGGTACGTCGGAGCCGGTTGCGCTACTTCGACATAACGGGTGGCAGACGACCCGTCCGGGTGGTTCACTGCTTCGCGATGATTACCAGAGTCGACAACTACCTCCACGCGGCCCCGCTGTCCGGCGCGGACGCTGAGCAGGTCGGTCCGTTCACGTTGTTCCGCAGTACGACGATCTGGCCGTACTACGCGCGCCCTGTGCCCGGTTCGGGGGTCACGATCGAGCCTAGCGACGTTGAGCTGGTGCGGAAGCGTTGCGCCGAGCTGGAGATCCCGCTGAGCTTCGAGTGGGTCGTCGAGACCTGTCCGTCGCTGGGAGCTGCTGCTGCGGCTGCCGGCCTTGAGGTGGTCCAGCACCCGCTGCTGGTCCTGGAGCGCGCTGACTTCCGTCCTGTCGTGGCTGATGCGCGCTGCGAGATCCTGTCTGCTGATGAGGACGTAGTGCGCCAGGCACGGGCTGTCGTCAACCTGGCCTTCGGCGAGTCCGGTACAGCCGTTGGGAACGCAGGGCCTGCTGAGAGGGACACCGCGGCTGCTCAGCTGGCAGACGACATGGTCGCGACGTTACGCGACAGGGTCGGTCGTGGCGTCGCAGTGGGCGCTGGAGCGTTCACCGAGGACGGACTGGTCGCTGCTGGTACCCACCATCCGGTTGGCGCGGCTACAGAGATCATTGGCGTCGGTACGTTGCCCGCGATGCGGCGACGCGGTCTGGCCGCTGCCGTGACCTCAACACTCGTGCAGCACGCCCTGGACAACGGCGTGGACCTCGTACTGCTGTCTGCCGAGTCTGACGCAGTGGCTGCGGTCTACGAGCGTGTGGGCTTCCACCGGATCGGTCACACCGGGGCAGCAGAGTGACCGGGAGCCCGAGCACCCGCCTGGTCGTACTGCGCGGCAACTCGGGCTCCGGCAAGACGACCACCGCCCGTACGCTCCGGGAACACCTCGGACGCGGTACGGCGTGGGTCGAGCAGGACCACCTGCGCCGCATCCTGCTCCGCGAGCACGACGTCCCGGGCGGCGCGAACATCGGCCTGATCGACCTGAACGTCCGGTACGCCCTCGACCACGGGTACGACGTGGTCCTCGAGGGCATCCTGAACGCCGGGCGGTACGGCGACATGCTCACCCGATTGACCGCCGACCATCGCGGGACCACGTTGCACTACTACTTCGACATCCCGTTCGAGGAGACCGTCGTACGGCACGGGACCCGGGAGAACCGTCGCGCGTTCAGCCCGGACGCCATGCAGGACTGGTACCGCGAACGCGACCTGCTCGACGGTGTCGAACAGACCGTGATCGGCCCGGACAGCGCGCTGGACGAGACCGTCGGCCGGATCCTGACCGACCTTGGGGCGGATCCCGTACCGTTGGAGGGATGAGCACGACCGAGCCAGTCCGCCCCCGTACCCTCGCCGAGGCGCTGCGGGGCTGGGGCGACGCCGCGCTCGGTGAGCTGCTCCGCCGGCGTCCCGATCTGGCGCTGCCGATCCCGGCGGACACGGGGCAGCTGGCCGCGCGGGCGACCAGCAACGCGTCGGCCGCCCGTGCGATCAACCGGCTGGACGAGTTCGGCGTGGACCTGCTGGAGGCGCTGTCCGCTCTGCCCGAGCCGGTCGATCTGGCCGCGCTGACGCAGGGCGTCGGGCAGCCGGCCGAGGTCGTACAGCCGCGGGTCGCCGAGCTGCTGGATCTCGCGCTGGTGTGGGGTACCGAGGACGACCTGCGGCCGATCCGTGCCGTGCACGAGCTGCTCGGACCGACCCCGGCAGGGCTCGGCCCGACTACGACGCGGCACTTCGGCGACCTGGACAAGCTGATCGAGGAGGCCGGGCCGGACGCGCGCGCCGTACTGGAGAAGCTGACCTGGGGTCCGCCGACCGGCTCGGTGGAGAAGGCGGACCGTCCGGTGACGATCGCGTCCGCCCGGACCCCGGTGGAGCGGCTGCTGGCCCGCGGCCTCGTCGTACCGAAGGACGCGAACACCGTCGTACTGCCGCGGCAGATCGGTCTGCATCTGCGGGGCGGGCGGGTACTGGCGTCGACGCGTGCGGTGCCGCCGCCGTTGGACGGCAAGAAGGTGTCGGCCTCGATCGCGGATCGGGCCGCGGCTGGTGCTGCGCTGGATCTGGTGCGGTTGGTGGACCGTGCGTTGGAGCAGCTTGGGACCGAGCCGCCGCCGGTGCTGCGTACTGGCGGCGTCGGGGTCCGGGAAGTGCGCAGTCTGGCCGGGAAGATCGGTGCGGAGGAGCATACGGCCGCGGCTGTGCTGGAGGTGGCGTACGCGGCCGGGCTGGTTGCTGCGGTCGAAGTCGGCACCGGTGAGCTCTGGCTGCCGACCAGTGCCTACGACGACTGGCTGGAGCTGGACCTGGCGCATCGGTGGGCGCAGCTGGTCTTTGCGTGGTTCTCCGGGCTCAGGGCGATCGGGCTGATCGGACGGCGCGACAGCACAGGCAGTACTGCGGCTGCACGCGAGCGGCTGATCAACGCGCTCGCGCCGGACCTGGAGCGGTTGCTGGCGCCGGAGATCCGGCTGCTGGCGCTGCAGGCACTGGCTGAAGCTGGTGCGGGTCAGGCGCCTGCTCCGGAAGCCATCGTGACTTGGGTCGCCTGGCACCGGCCGCGGCGTGGTGGGCAGTTCCGGGACGACCTGGTCGAGTGGAGCGTGTCTGAAGCCGCCCTGCTCGGGCTGACCGGGCTGGGCTCGTTGGCGAAGCACGCGCAGCCGTTGCTGGGTGCTGAGCCGACACTGGACGAGCTGGCCGAAGCGATCAGCCCGCTGATGCCAGAGCCTGTTTCTGAGGTCCTGTTGCAGGCAGACCTCACTGCTGTTGCTCCTGGTCCGTTGGTGCGCTCTGTGCAGGACGAGCTGTCAGCCATGGCCGACGTGGAGTCGGACGGTGGTGCTGGGGTCTACCGGTTCAGTGAGAGCTCTGTACGTCGTGCGTTCGACCTGGGGCGTACTGCGGAGCAGTTGCACGCCTGGCTGGCGGAGCACTCGCGTACTCCGGTGCCACAGCCGCTCGCGTACCTGGTCGACGACGTCGCGCGCCGGCACGGCGTACTGCGGCTGGGGACGGCGTCGACGTACCTGCGGTGTGACGACGAGGACGTACTGACCCAGCTGCTCAGCTCGAACCTGCCCGGCGTGCGCTTCCGCCGGCTGGCGCCGACCGTCGTCGTGTCGCCTTCACCGCCCGACATGGTGCTCAGCCGGTTGCGGGATGCCGGGCTGGCGCCGTTGGCCGAGACGTTCGACGGTGCGCTGCATGTCACCGGTACGCCGCGCCGGGGCGAGGCACCACGCCGCCGTACCAGCCGGGACTTCAACGAGAGCGCCTTCGACCTCACCGACGACCAGGTGAAGGCCGTCATCGAGAAGGTCCGCACCGGCGACCGCATCGCCGCCGAACGCCCCGGCGACGAGGGCCTGGTCGAACCCGCCGCCCCCGCCGAGACCATCGCCGTACTCACGAACGCCGCCGAGGCCCACACCCGCACCTGGATCTCGTACGTCGACCACAACGGCCACGCCTCCGAACGCATCGTAGAACCCGCCCGAGTAGCCGACGGCTGGCTAACCGCATACGACGACACCACCGAGGCCCCCCGCACCTACGCCCTACACCGCATCTCCGCCGCCCGCCCCGTGGAGTAAGCCTTGCCCTCACTGCTGCTGATCCTGACCGGACTGCCCTACAGCGGTAAAACCACACTGGCCCGGGCCCTCGAAACCAGAGGCGCCGCGATCGTCGAGCTGGACCACATCAACCGCGAGCGCGGCTTCCGCATCGAGGACGGCGTACCGGTCGCCGAATGGCCGGAAACCATCCGTCAGGCGGAAGTACTCATCGAGGAGCACGTGAAGAGCGGCCGGGAGGTCGTGGTTCTCAGCTGGGTCAACCCGACCCACCGTGACCGCCAGCGGTGGCAGGACTTCGCAAGCGCTCGCGGTCTGCGTCACGAGGTTGTCTACGTCGCCGCCGAGCAGTCCCTCCTGACCACCCGCCGTACCGTCGGCGGCCCTGACCGGCACGACCTCTCCGACGACGTCATCCAACGCGTGCAGCGTCGCTTCCAACCCCCGACCGAAGCGACCACCGTCCAAGCGAGCTGGACCACCCAACGGCAGCTGGATGCCGTGACCGCCGGCTGGAGTGGCTGCGACTGACGATCGCGTTTGGCGGGAGCAGGCACAATGGAGGGTCGGGTTGTCGTGGATGGGAGCTGTGGTGTCGGACGGTCCTCTGATTGTGCAGTCGGACAAGACGTTGTTGCTGGAGACCGCGCATGCGGACGCCAACGAGTGCCGGAAG
>NZ_DASRVN010000333.1:0-5243 GCF_035655035.1 Kribbella sp.
CGCAGGTACAGCGTCGCGTCGCCGTCCCCGGAGATCACCAGTACGGCGCCCTCGGCCTGGCAGCCGGTCAGCCAGACGAAGTCGCTGTCCGCGCGGAACTGGTAGTCGGTGTCGTTCGACCGGACCGGAGCGCGGCCCGCACCGAGGGCGATCCGGCGGCCCGGCAGCGCCGCGGCGAGCTTGCGCCGGTGCTCCGCGGCCGCCTCGGCGAGCCCTTCCGGCACCACCACCGACCGGTCGACCGGCCCCCAGCCACGAGAGATGAACTCCCGGAATCCTGCTGCGTCGATCGGGCGGTAGGACTTCGGCGTCTCGTCGGTCATGCGCTGTGTTCCCCTTTGCTCCAGACGGGTGTCAAAGGGGGTGGTTGATGGTCCAGCACCCCCTCACATCAACTCAGGTATCCGACGGGGTTTGCAAGCCCTTATCCCGGAAGGCGGCCAGGATGCCGCGTTCGGAGTCGAGCAGGTACTGGTGCAGGTCGTCCGCGGCCTGGTCGTACTTGCGGGCCTCGAGCAGTTCGAGCAGGCCGCGGTTCCGCTCGATGTACGGCTCGTGCAGCTCGCGCGGCGCCGCGATCACATGGAAGAGCAGCCGCAGTTCGGCGAGCAGCCGGCCGGTCATCGCGTCCATCCGCGCGCTGTCGGCCAGGCCGATCAGGTGCTGGTGGAAGCGCATGTTCGCGGTCCCGACGGCCGGCCAGCGGTCCGCGCGGGCGGCGGCCTCGGCCACCTCGACGTCGTCGTGCATCGGCTCCAGCCGGCGCGCGGGCAGCTCCGGGTCGCGCCCGGACAACCCGCGGACGACGTCCACCTCGAGGACGCGGCGCAGCCGGTACAGGTCGATCACGTCCTGCTCGCCGAGCTCCGGCACGAAGACGCCGCGGTGCAGCTTGTAGACCAGCAGGCCCTCGTGGGTGAGCAGCCGGAACGCCTCGCGGAGCGTGTTCCGGCTCACCTCCAGGACCTCGGTCAGCTCGACCTCGGACAGCTGCGCGCCGGGCGGCAGCGCGCCCTCGGTGATGCTGCGGCGCAGGATGTCGGCAGCGCGCTCCGCCGAGCTGCTCCGGTCCAGCCGCGCGACATCGGCGGCGACGGTCCGCAGCCAGGCCTGGCGGCCGGTCTCAGTCATGACCGCATCATCCCAGGTGGGTGGGAAAAGTGGAACAAGGCTCTTGCAGGATTGTTCAACAATCCCTACGCTCAGCAGATGGACCTCAACGCGGATCTGGGCGAGGGCTACGGCTCCTGGACGATGGGTGACGACTCGGCACTGCTCGAGGTAGTGACCAGTGCGAACGTGGCCTGCGGCTTCCACGCCGGCGACCCGTCGATCATGCGCCGGGTGACGGCCGAGGCGGTCGAGCGCGGCGTCGCGATCGGCGCCCACGTCGGGTACGCCGACAAGGCCGGGTTCGGCCGGCGTTTTCTGGATGTGGAGCCGGCGGTCCTGCGCGACGAGGTCGTGTACCAGCTCGGCGCGCTGGACGCGTTCGCGCGGATCGCGGGCGACCGGGTCCGGTACGTGAAACCGCACGGGGCGCTGTACAACACGATCGGCCATCACGTGGAGCAGGCGGGTGCGGTGGTGGCGGCGGTCGCGGCGTACGACAAGACGCTGCCGGTCCTCGGTCTGCCGGGCTCCGAGTGGCTGCGGCTCGCGTCCGAAGCCGGTCTGACCGTGGTGCACGAGGCGTTCGCGGACCGTGCGTACACCCCGTCCGGCACGTTGGTGTCGCGGCGTTCGCCCGGTGCCGTGCTGCACGACGCGGACGAGATCGCGGCCCGCAGTACGGCGATGGCGACCGGTCAGGCGATTCGTGATGCCGACGGCGGCGCGCTCGTCGTGGAGGCGGCGTCGATCTGCGTCCACGGCGACACCCCGGGCGCGGTGGAGATCGCCCGGCGGGTGCGCGGCGCACTGGAGGGAGCGGGCGTCGACGTACGTCCGTTCACCGGGTGATGCGGATCCTCCCGTCGGGCGACCGCGCGCTGCTCGTGGAGCTCGACGACCTCGACCAGGTCCTCGGGTACTACGCGGCGCTCGCGGCGGACCCGCCGGCCGACGTCGTGGACATCGTCCCGGCGGCGCGGACGATCCTCGTCACGACTCGGGGCGACCTCACCGGCTTGTCCCGCAGTCTGCAGGAGTTGGTTCCCGCGCGGGATCGGCGTACCAGCGGTGAGCTGATCGAGATCCCGGTCGTGTACGACGGCGCGGACCTCGGCGACGTCGCGGACCTGCTCGGCTGTACGCCGGAGGAGGTGATCGCGCGCCACGCGGACGCTTCGTGGACCGTTGCCTTCTCCGGATTCGCTCCTGGCTTCGGCTACCTGACCTCGGACGGCGACTGGAACATCCCGCGCCGGTCCTCGCCGCGCACCAAGGTCCCGGCCGGCGCCGTCGGGCTGGCCGGTGAGTTCAGTGGCGTGTACCCGCGCGAGTCCCCGGGCGGCTGGCAACTGATCGGCCGTACTTCGGTACGGACCTTCGACGCCGCGCGGGAGCCCGCCGCACTGCTGTACCCCGGCCGCCGGGTCCGGTTCGTCGACGCGGGTCGTGGATGAGCAGCCTGACCGTTCTCGAAACCGGGCCGTTGGCAACGATCCAGGACTGCGGACGGGCCGGCCAGGCTGCCCTCGGGGTTCCCATGTCGGGCGCCTGCGACCGATGCTCCTACGCGCTGGCGAACCGGCTGGTCGGCAATCCGTCCGGCGCGGCCGCGGTGGAGGTGACGTACGGCGGTCTCGCCCTGCACGCCGACAACGACGTCGTACTGGCCATCACCGGCGCGCCGTGCACCGGCGTACCCCTGAACGCGCCGACTTTGCTGAAGTCCGGCGAGGTCCTCCGTCTGGGTCCGCCTACGAGCGGCCTCCGCACCTACCTGGCGGTCCGCGGCGGCATCGAGGTCGCCCCCGTCCTCGGCTCCCGCTCCACCGACCTGCTCTCCGGCCTCGGTCCTTTGCCTTTGGCGGCTGGGCAAACGCTGCAGGTCGGCGCACCCGCACATCCGATGCCTGGAGTGGACCAAGCACCTGTCGCGCACCCGGCCGCCGGCCAAGTAGAAGTGCGGGTAACCCCCGGCCCCCGAAAAGACTGGTTCACCGATGCGGCCTGGACCTCCCTCACCTCGCAGGTGTATGAGGTGAGCACCAACAGCAACCGCGTCGGCGTACGCCTCGACGGGACTCCCCTGGAACGCGCCCGCAGCGGCGAACTCGCCAGCGAGGGCATGACCCACGGCGCCATCCAAATCCCCCCGTCCGGCACCCCGGTCATCTTCCTCGCCGACCACCCGGTGACCGGCGGCTACCCGGTCATCGCGTACGTCGCCGCCGACGACCTCGACGCCTGCGCCCAACTCCGCCCGGGCCAGCCGGTACGACTCGTCAGCTGATCACCTTCCAGAAGTCGCCCTCGTGCTCCACCCGGAATCGGTGAGCCGGAGCCCACCGATGTCGAGCGACTGGATGTCGACCGCTGATACTTGCTGTCAGCAACGTGATGGCCAGGAAGCCTTGCAGTACAGGTTAACGCTCCATGGCGGCGGCGAAGGTCTGCTGCGCCTTCCGCATCAGCGCCGCCTCGCCCGGGTCCGCGAACAGCGCCGGAAGCTTGCTCGGCTCGACGTCCTCGACGTGGGTCTGCAGCCACCAGATGTTGCCCACCGGATCCTTTATCCGGCCGCCGCGGTCACCGGTGATGCCGGAGTACATCAGCTCGGTCACGACGGTCGCGCCCGCCTCGATCGCCCGTCGGTACGTCCGCTCGACGTCGTCGACGTACACACTCAGGAACGCGGGTGTGTCCGGCCACTCGGGCGCCGCGTCGAACGTCATCAGCACCGACTCGCCGACGGTGATCTCCGCGTGCCCGACACTGCCGTCCTCGTTCGGGAAGCGGCCGGATGTCTGCACCTCGAACGTCCGCTCGACGAAGTCCAGGAACTTGTCGGCGCCCTTGGCGACGACGTACGGGGTGACGGTCGACTTGCCGTGAATTGTCATGGCCCCAGCCTGTCGGAGGTAGCGGACAGGGCGTGTCCTCTTACTCCGCCGCCTGCTGAGGCGGCGGGGTCCGGGAAGGCCTTCCTTGTTCAGGAGACGGGAACGGGACAAGATGTGCCGTATGACTTCTGGAACGCCGGGTATCGACAGCACCGTCCCGCCGAGCGGCACCGGCTGTGTCGAATGCCTGCAAGCCGACGGCTGGTGGTTCCATCTGCGGCGGTGCGCCCAGTGCGGTCACATCGGCTGCTGCGACTCCTCCCCCGCCCAGCACGCCTCCGCGCACGCCGCCGAGTCCGGGCACCAGATCGTCCGCAGCTTCGAACCCGGCGAGGACTGGTTCTGGCACTACGGCGAGTCCCAGTACTACGACGGCCCCGACCTTGCCCCGCCGGCGTCCCGTCCCGAATCCCAGCCCGTCCCGGGCGGCAAGGTCCCCAACGACTGGCAGACCAAACTGCACCGCTAGTCGGCTAGAGGACAAAGCCCGTCGGGAAGGGATCATCGGGGTCGAGCAGGTAGTTGGCGGTGCCGGTGATCCAGGCCCGGCCGGTGACCGTGGGGACGACGGCCGTGTACGGGCCGACCGTGGTTTCCTCGACGAGACGGCCGGTGAAGCGGGTCCCGATGAAGGACTCGTTCACGAAGTCGGTGCCGAGGGCGAGTTCGCCGCGGGCGTGGAGTTGGGCCATCCGGGCCGACGTACCGGTGCCGCACGGTGAGCGGTCGAACCAGCCCGGGTGGATCGCCATCGCGTTCCGGGAGTCGGCGCCGTCCTCGCCCGGCGCGGTGAACTGGACGTGTTTGCAGCCACTGATCCCCGGGTCCAGCGGATGCACCGGGCGGTCGGCGGCGTTGATCGCGTCCATGATGTCCAGGCCCGCCTTCAGGATGCGGTCCTTCTCGGCGCGGTCGAACGGGATCCCGAGCTGCTCCAGCGGCAGGATCGCGTAGTAGTTCCCGCCGTACGCCAGGTCGTACGTGACCTTGCCCAGCCCGGGCACGTCGACCGTGGCGTCCAGCGCATGCGAGTACGACGGGACGTTCCGCAGCGTCACGTGCTCCGCTCGGCCGTTGCTCACGGCAACGTCGACGACGACCAGCCCGGCGGGCGTGTCCAGCCGGACCTGCGTCACCGGCTCGGTGACGGCGACCATGCCGGACTCGACCAGCACGGTCGCGACCCCGATCGTCCCGTGGCCGCACATCGGCAGGCAGCCGGAGACCTCGATG